>VGDH01000043.1 GCA_016869835.1 Alphaproteobacteria bacterium | reverse complement strand
GGGGGGTGGGGGCGGCGGGCGGTGGGGGGGGGGGGGGGGGGGGGGGCGGGGGGGGGGGGGGGGGGGGGGGGGGGGGGGGGGGCGCGCTTTTCGGCGGCACGGGCCGCGATACGCTTGTGGCGGGGGCCGGTGGCGATGTGCTGACTGGCGGCGCAGGGCATGACCTGATGTCAGGCGGCGCGGGGGCCGATCTTTTTGTCTTTGCGCCCGGCGCGGGCCGCGACACGATCAAGGGCTTTGTGATCGGGGTCGATCACCTGTCCTTTGACGGTGTCGGCGCTGTCGCGCTCAAGGTCACCGGCGGTCGGGCCACGATCAGCTATGGCGAAGGCGATGTCCTTGCCATAAGCGGGCCAGGCATTGCCCAGGGGCTGACGCTTGACATGCTGCTGATCTAGCGCCCCCGCAGGACACGGGCGACAGGCGGGGTCACACCCCGCCAATCCGCCCGCGCATCCCGCCGGTCTGGCCCCGGTCCAGCAACAGGTGGTCGGCCAGCACGCAGGCCATCATCGCCTCGCCCACCGGCACGGCGCGGATGCCGACGCAGGGGTCGTGGCGGCCCTTGGTGATCAGGTCAATCTCTTCGCCCTTTACATTCACCGTCTGGCGCGGCGTCAGGATCGACGATGTCGGCTTGACCGCAAAGCGCACCACCACCGGCTGACCCGAGGAAATGCCCCCCAGAATCCCGCCCGCATGGTTGGACAGGAATTCCGGCCCGTTCGGCCCCATGCGGATTTCGTCGGCATTTTCCACGCCGGTCAGGCTGGCCGCCGCCATACCGTCGCCGATCTCTACCCCTTTGACCGCGTTGATCGACATCATGGCCGAGGCCAGATCGCTATCAAGCTTGGCATAAAGCGGCGCACCCAGACCGGCGGGCACGCCATGGGCCACCACCTCGATCACCGCGCCCACCGAATTGTGCGACAGGCGCAGATCGTCCAGATAGGCCGCCCAATCCTGTGCCGCGACCGGATCGGGGCACCAGAAGGGGTTTTCTTCGACCACCGTCGCATCAAACCGCGCCCGGTCAATGCCGCGCGGCCCCATCTGCACCATATAGCCCTGGATCGTCAGCCCCGGCGCCAGCGCGGCAATCACCGCCCGCGCCACGCCGCCCGCAGCCACCCGCGCCGCCGTTTCCCGCGCCGAGGACCGACCCCCGCCGCGATAATCCCTGACGCCGTATTTCTGATGATAGGTGATGTCGGCATGACCCGGGCGGAAGGCCTGCGCGATATCGCCATAGTCCTTTGACCGCTGGTCGGTGTTTTCAATCATCAGCGAAATCGGCGTGCCGGTTGTCACCCCTTCGAAAACGCCTGACAGGATGCGAACCTCATCAGGTTCCTTGCGCTGGGTGGTGAACTTGGACGTGCCAGGCTTGCGTCGATCCAGCCAGGGCTGCAGATCGGCCTCGCTTAGCGCAATGCCGGGTGGGCAGCCATCCACCGTGCAGCCGATCGCCGGGCCGTGGCTTTCGCCCCAGGTGGTGACCCGGAACATGTGACCAAAGGTGTTGAAGCTCATCCCTGCCTCCGCGCTTTTCCCCCGCATAGGCCGAACCGGCCTGCGGGGGAAGAGGCTTTGCGCGGCTTAACCGGCGTTCTGCGTCGTGCCTTCCTTGGTTTTCCACAAGGACACAACGACACCTGCACCCAGAATGGCAAAGGTAATGCCCAAGGACCACTCCGGCGGGAACTTTTCCCAACCCATGATATCGGCGACGAAGATCTTCGATCCGATGAAGACCAGAAGGATCGACAGCGCATATTTCAGATAGGCAAAGCGGTGCAGGATCGCGGCCAGCGCAAAGTAGAGCGCCCGCAGGCCGAGGATGGCAAAGATGTTCGAAGTATAGACGATGAACGGGTCTGTGGTGATTGTGAACACCGCAGGCACCGAGTCGACCGCAAAGATCAGGTCGGCAAATTCGATCATCACCAGCGCCAGAAACAAGGGCGTTGCAAAGCGCACCATCTTGCCGGTTTCAGGATCCGGCTTCTTCACGAAAAAGTCGTGACCGTGAAGCTCCTCGGTGACATGGAACCGCTTTTTCAACAGCCGCAACACCGGGTTCGACGCAATGTCATAGGGCTTGTCATCGACCATCAGCATCTTGACCCCGGTCAGGATCAGGAACACCGCAAAGATGTACAGCACCCAGTGATACTGCGCGACAATCGTTGCCCCAAGGCCGATCATGATGCCCCGCAGCACGATCACGCCCAGAATACCCCAGAACAGCACCCTGTGCTGATAAGCGCGCGGCACGGCAAAGAAGGTGAAGATCAGCGCGATGACAAAGATATTGTCCAGGGCCAGCGTCTTTTCCACGACAAAGGCCGTAAGGTATTGCGCGGTTTCGGTCGGGCCGATCTGCCACCAGACAAAGCCCGAAAATGCCACGCCAAGCGCGATGTAAAAGCCCGACATCTTAAGGCTTTCGGCGACGCCGACCTCGTGGTCGTCCTTGTGAAAGACGCCCAGGTCCAGCACCAGAAGCGCCAGAACGATTGAAATGAACAAGACCCACATCCAAAGGGGTTTGCCCAACCACAACACTGTCAGAAGTTCCATATGACCTTTGTTCCCCAAATCGAGGCCAGCCACATGTGCCGGGCTGACATCGAGGTTTCTCTCGATGCGGTCCGACATCACGCAATGGCTGCGTCAGAGGGGCCCGGCCCGCTGTTCACATATGGATCACGATTTCGGCATTACAGCCCCGGACCGGGATGGTTTGGGCATAAGGTCAGTCGCGCAACTGGTTCATCGCGCGCACCAGCGCTTCCGAGATGCCGGGCTCTGACAGCGCATGCCCGGCAAGCGGGATCATGTGCAGCCGTGCCTTGGGAAGCCCCTGCGCCAGGGCATTGGCCGAAACCGGCGGGCAGATCATGTCAAACCGGCCCTGCACGATGGTCGTGAGAATCTGCGCGATCCGGTCCAGATTGCGCAGGATCCAGCCATCACATTCCAAAAACCCGCCATTGACGAAGTAATGGTTCTCAAGCCGGGCAAAGGCACGGGCATATTCCGCCGGACCATCGCCCCCCATGGCATCGCCATGCACCGAGGCCAGCGCATTCTCCCAGCCCGCCCAGGCCCGCGCGGCGCGGGTCTCATCACCCAAATGTCCCGAAAAAAGCCGCCGGTGGTAAGCCCCGAGAATATCCGCGCGTTCATCTTCCGGAATGGGCGCCAGAAACCGCTGCCAGAGTTCGGGGTAAAAAGCCCCCGCGCCACCGCCGTAAAACCAGCCCAACTCGGCCTGCGTCATCAGGAACACGCCGCGCAGCACCATGGCGGCCACCCGGTCGGGGTGGCTGATCGCATAGATCAGTGCCAGCGTGGCCCCCCATGAGCCGCCGAACAGGATGAACCGGTCAATGCCCAATGTCTCGCGGATCAACTCGATATCGCGCACCAGATGCCATGTGGTGTTGTCGTCCACGCTGGCATGGGGGCGCGACCGCCCGCAGCCACGCTGGTCAAACAGCACCACCCGGTAATGCGCCGGGTCGAAATAGCGCCGCATCGCCGGGCTGCACCCGCCCCCCGGCCCGCCGTGCAAGACCAGAACCGGCACCCCCGCCGGGTTGCCACATTGCTCGACAAACACCCGATGCCCCTCGCCCACATCGATCACCCTTTGGTCAAAGGGGTCCAGACTGGGATAAAGGTAATCGACTGCGCGCTTTTGGCCTGATCTCTGGTCCATCATCGTCCTATATAGTGCCCAAAGACTGCGCCGCATCGCGGCCATGTGCAAGGAGTTCCGCATGACCACCACCATCGACCCCGCCGAAGTGGCCAAATTCGAAGCCATGGCCGCCGAGTGGTGGGACCCGAACGGCAAGTTCAAGCCGCTGCATCTGATGAACCCTTGCCGTCTGGATTACATCACCAACCAGATCGCGGCCGAGTTTGATCGCAACCTTGCCGGTCCTGCCCCCTTTGCGGGCCTGCGGATTCTGGACATCGGCTGCGGGGGTGGGCTTTTGTCCGAACCCATGGCGCGGCTGGGGGCCACGGTTGTCGGCGCCGATGCCGCGCCGCGCAACATTCCAGTGGCCCAGATCCACGCCGAACAGTCGGGCCTGATCATCGACTACCGCGTGACCACTGCCGAGGATATGGCAGCCGCGGGCGAGCAGTTTGACGTGGTGCTGAACATGGAAGTCGTCGAACATGTCGCCGACCCCTTGGCCTATCTGACGGCCTGCCAGCAGCTTCTGAAACCTGGTGGGCTGATGATCTGTTCCACCCTGAACCGCAATCCAAAGTCCTTTCTGATGGCGATCATCGGGGCGGAATGGGTGATGCACTGGCTGCCCAAAGGTACCCATGACTGGGCCAAGTTCATCACCCCGGACGAGCTTTATGCCCTGATCCGTCAGGCCGGTCTTGATCCGGTGGATAAACGGGGGATGGCATTCAACCCCGTCTCATGGCGTTGGGGCCTGTCGGACCGTGACCTGTCGGTCAATTATGTGACCGCCAGCGTCAAGCGGTAGGGTGGGGTTCAACCCCACCCTACCGGCCCCGATCAGACCCCCTCGCTTGACCGCGCCCAAAGGTTCAGATCCGGCTCTTCGGCAATCGCGTCAATCCGCGCCAGCTCATCAGCGGTAAAGCTGGTGTTGGCCACGGCGCCCACGCAATCCACCACCTGCTCGCGCTTCGATGCCCCGATCAGCGCGCTGGTGATCCGCCCGTCGCGTAGAACCCAAGCCATTGCCATCTGCGCCAACGTCTGACCCCGCGCCTCGGCAATCGCGTTCAGCGCCTGCACCGATGCAATCGCGCGGGGTGTGATCGTCGCTGGATCGAGTGATTTGCCCTGTGCTGCACGGCTGCCTTCCGGAATGCCGTTCAGGTATTTCTTGGTCAAAATCCCCTGCGCCAAAGGCACAAAGGCAATCGACCCTACGCCCAGATCATCCAGCTTGTCTTTCAGCCCATCTCGTTCCACCCAGCGGTTCAGGATGGAATAGCTGGGCTGATGGATCAGCATCGGCGTGCCAAGGTCGCGCAGGATCGCCGCCGCCTCGCGCGTGCGCTGGCTGTTATAGCTGGAAATCCCCACATAAAGCGCCCGCCCCGACCGCACGATGTGGTCCAGCGCCATCATGGTTTCTTCCAGCGGCGTCTCGGGGTCAAAGCGGTGCGAATAGAAGATATCCACATAGTCCAGCCCCATACGCTTCAGCGACTGGTCGCACGAGGCGATGACATATTTCCGGCTTCCCCATTCGCCATAGGGGCCGGCCCACATGTCGTAACCCGCCTTGGACGAGATGATCAGTTCGTCTCTATACGGCCGGAAATCGGTCTTCAGCAGATCGCCAAACGCCTCTTCGGCGCTGCCGGGCGGCGGGCCATAATTGTTGGCCAGATCGAAATGGGTAATCCCGTGGTCAAAGGCCGTGCGGCAGATCGCGCGTTTGGTGTCATGGGGGGTGTCATGGCCGAAATTGTGCCACAGGCCAAGGCTGATGGCGGGCAGTTTCAACCTCGAACGGCCGCAGCGATTGTAGATCATGCGGTCATAACGGTTGGGCGCGGCGTGATAGGTCATCTGGCATCCTGATGCGAAAGGTCAGAGCCAAATCTAGCCCCGCGTGGCCCACCGACACAAGCACCGCCATATGCCTCCAAACCCTTGGTCAGGCGGCAGCAGTTCGCCACCATGGATCACAATCCTGACGGGTGTCATTGCGCATCCCCCGAAGCCTTGCGATACTGCGCCTCCATGTCTCCGGGGGTAAATGATGGCTGCCGCAACGATCCGTGTGATGGGTCGGATTTGTGCCTTTGCGCTGGCTTTGGCAGCCCCCGCCGTGCAGGCGCTGGACGCGGTTGAATTTCAGGTCGCAACCGAAGATGCGGCCCTGACGCGTGCCCTGCAATCCGCCTCGATCCTGCTTGCCGCCGAGCGCAATGGCCAGACCGAGGCGCAGGATATCCTCTCGGATGGTCGGGCTGAATATGCGGCGCTTTTGAATGCGCTTTACGCCCGGGGTCATTATTCGGCGGTCATCCATGTCTATGCCGATGGGCGCGAAGTGGCCACAATCCCGCCGCTGGATGCCCCGTCCCGCATTGACCGTGTCAGGGTCACCGTCGATCCCGGCCCGCGCTTTGCCCTGTCGCGCGCCACCCTGCGCCCCTTGCCCAGCCGCCCCAACCTGCCCGAGGGATTTCGCATCGGTGCCCCGGCCGAAAGCGGTGTCATCATCGCAGCGGCAGGGGCCGGGGTTGATGGCTGGCGCGCCCAAGGCAATGCCAAGGCCAAGGTCGCGGCCCAAGACATCGTGGCCGACCACGCCCGCGCCACCCTTTCCGCCGATATCCAGATCGCCCCCGGCCCGGTCTTGCGCTTTGGCAGGCCGGCCATCACTGGTCAGGACCGGATGCGCGAAAACCGGATCCGCAAGATCGCGGGCCTGCCCGAAGGCCAGCGCTTTGACCCAGCCGAGCTGGACCGCGCCGCCAACCGTCTGCGCCGCACGGGCGTGTTCAAATCCGTCACCCTTGCCGAGGACGAGACGATTTCCCCGCCCGATTATCTAGGCATCACCGCCACCTTGGTAGAGCAAAAGCCGCGCCGCTACAGCCTTGGGGCAGAACTGGGCAGCCTCGACGGGTTGACGCTTTCGGGCAGCTGGCTGCACCGCAATCTGATGGGCGGGGCCGAAAGGCTGGAGCTGGGGGCCGAGATCAGCAACATCGGTTCGGGCAGAAGCGGCGTTGATTACAGCCTTGGCGCCAAGCTGGACCGCCCGGCCACCTTTACCCCCGATACCAGTCTGGGCCTTGCCTTCGACATCGGCCATCTCGACGAGGCGGACTTTACCGCCGATCTCGCCTCGGCAACCGTGACGCTAAGCCATGTTTTCTCGGACAGCCTGACCGGGCGTGCGGGTCTCTCCCACAGCCATGCCGCCATCACCGATGAGGTGGGTGATTTCACCTATCGCAATCTTGCCCTGCCCCTAGGCCTGATGTGGGACCGCCGCGACAGCAATACAGACGCCAAACGCGGGTTCCTGATTGACGCCGAGGTGAAACCCTTTCTCGGCTTTGGCATCACCGACAATGGCCTGCGCGCCAAGCTTGATTTGCGCGGCTATCGGGCTCTTGGGGCTGAAGAGCGGCTGGTGCTGGCCGCCCGCCTGCAAGCCGGCGCCATCTATGGCGCTTCGCTTTTGGGCACCCCGCGCGATGATCTTTTCTATTCCGGCGGGGCAGGCACCGTGCGCGGCCAGCCCTATCAATCGCTGGGAATCCCGCTGACGCGCGGCTTGATCGACACCACCATCGGGGCCAATCACTTCCTTGCAGGCTCGATCGAAGCGCGCGTCAAGGTGACCGAAAGCCTTGGCGTCGTCGGTTTCATTGATGTTGGCCGCATCGATGTGGGCGGGATCTTCACCGATACCGGCGACTGGCATGCCGGGGCCGGGCTGGGCATCCGCTATGCCACCGGTGTGGGCCCCCTGCGGCTTGACGTGGCGGGGCCGGTGGGTGGCACAACCGGCGACGGGGTGCAGATCTATCTGGGTCTGGGGCAGGCTTTCTGATGCTGCGCCGCGCGATCCTTTCCCTCGCCATCTGCCTAATGCCCCTGCCGGTTCTGGCGCAGGACAGCGACCGCGATTATCTGACCGCTTTCCTTGAGGACAACCTCTCGGGTACCGGTCGGCAGGTGGTCATCACCGGCTTTCAAGGTGCGCTTTCGGCGCAAGCCAGCCTTTCGGAATTGACCATCGCCGATGATCAGGGCGTCTGGCTGACCCTGCGTGATGTGGTGCTGGAGTGGAACCGCGCCGCGCTTTTGAGGGGCACCGTTTCGGTCAATGAACTTTACGCGGGCGAGATCATTCTGGACCGTCTGCCAGAATCCGCCCCGTCCGGCCCTGTGCCCGAAGCCCAGCCCTTCAGCCTGCCCGATCTTCCTGTGGTCATCAGGATCGGCCGGCTTGCCGCCGACCGCATCGCGCTTGCGCCCGGAATTCTGGGCCAGCCGGTCGAGGGCCGATTGACCGCAAGCCTTGGCCTTTCAGGTGGCGAGGGCGCGGCCGATCTTCTTCTGGAACGGCTGGATGATGGGCCCTCGGGCCACGTCGCCCTGACGGCGAGCTACTCCAACACCAGCCAGACCCTCGCGATCAATCTTGACGCGACCGAAGGCGCGGATGGGCTTCTGGTCAGTGCGCTGGGCATCCCCGCC
Source organism: Alphaproteobacteria bacterium (assembly GCA_016869835.1). Lineage (GTDB taxonomy): Bacteria > Pseudomonadota > Alphaproteobacteria > Rhodobacterales > Rhodobacteraceae > Tabrizicola_A. The sequence goes on along the minus strand of VGDH01000043.1, from coordinate 15,545 downwards.
CAGCCCAAGGCGGCGCTGACCATTGCCGGGAAAGGGCCGTTCAGTGCCTTTGTCGCCGATATTGCCCTTTCCACCAATGATGCGCCCCGTCTGACCGGGCGAGTCGTCACCCAGTCGGCCGGCGGAGAAACCGGCTTTGCGGCCAATCTCTCGGGCGATCTTGCTCCGCTGTTCCTGCCCGATTATGCCGCCTTTTTCGGCCCGAATGTCAGCCTTGTTGCCCAAGGCACCGCCCATGACGACGGGCGGCTTGACCTGAGCCGCGCGCATCTCACGGCCAAGGCGCTGGATCTGACCGGTGCGCTGTCGCTGGCCGCCGATGGCAGCCCGCGCCAGTTCTCCCTGCAAAGCCGCATCGTCCAGCCCGATGGCACGCCGGTTCTTTTGCCGCTTGGCACCGATCTGCCGGTGCGGCTGCAATCGGCTGAGCTTGGCCTGAGTTACGACAAGACGATGGGCGAGGGCTGGACGGCCAGTGCCAGCCTTTTCGGGCTTGACCGCGATGATCTGCGGCTTTCGGCGGCCCGCCTGTCGGGGTCGGGCCGTATTGCGCCGGGCCAGATTGGTGCAACCCTGCGGTTTGACGCCGAAGGTGTGCAGCCCACCGATGCCGCCCTTGCCCGAGCGCTGGGCTCGGTGCTGTCGGGCGATGCCATTTTGGTGGCCCGCAGCAACGGTCCCGGCCTGTCGATTTCAAGGCTTAGCCTTGCGGGCGAAGATTACAGCGCCCGGATCACCGGCGCACAGATTGGCCGCCTTGCCGATGGCCTGCCTGTCACCGGCCACCTCATGGCCAGCCTTGCCGATCTCTCGCGCTTTGACGCCCTCGCAGGCCGCCCGCTGCAAGGCGCGGCCGAGCTTGGCCTTTCGGGCCGGATAGAGCCGCTTTCCCGCGCATTCGATCTGTCCCTGCAGGCCGATGGGCAGGATCTGGCCACCGGCCAGCCGCAGCTTGACGGTATTTTGCGGGGCCAGACCCGGCTGGCCGCAAGACTGCACCGCGATCAGACCGGTTTAAGGGTTGCTGAGGGAACCCTTGTCGGCAACGGGTTGAGCGGAAGCCTGGACGGCACACTGTCCAGCGCTGCCAGCGATTTGACCGCGATGCTGCGGCTTGATGATCTTGCGGTGCTGGGCGCTGGCCTTGGTGGTTCGGCCAAGGCCGAAGCCCGGCTTAACGGACCCCTGGACAGCGCCCGGGTCGTCGCCACGGCGACCGGCCAGCGCCTGCGCAGCGGCAATCCCGAGATGGACAGGCTTCTTGCCGGTGAAAGCCGCCTTGTTGCCGATCTCAAACTGCAGGACGGACAGCTGCGGATCAACAGCGCCAGCCTTGCCAATCCCGAGCTGACCGCCACGCTGACCGGTCAGGCCGACGGCACCCGGCAGGTTCTGGACGTTCAGGCGAACCTCCGCAACATTGGCCTGCTGATCCCGGAGTTTCCCGGTCCGCTCGCGCTTTCCGGGTCGATGGTGCATGCGGAAAGCGGGACGGATGTGAACGTCACCGGCCAAGGACCGGGCGGAATTCAGGCCAGCATCAAGGGCCGCGTCACCGGCGGGCAGGGCGATCTGGCAATCGCCGGGCGCGCGCAGGCCGCACTTGCCAATGCCTTCATCACACCCCGTGCGGTGACGGGCGTTCTCGGTTTCGATCTGCGCCTGAAGGGACCCTTGGCCCTGTCGTCGCTGGCCGGACAGATCACCCTGTCGAGCGGGCGGCTTTCAGATCCGGCGCTGGCTTTTGGCTTTACCGGCATGTCGGCCCGCGCCGATCTGGCCGGGGGGCAGGCCCGGCTGACCGCCACCCTGCCCCTGACCACAGCTGGCAAGGTTGTTGTTGCCGGCACAATCGGCCTTGGCGCGTCCCATAGCGCCGCGCTTGGCCTTGCGCTGGATGGCATCACCCTGCGTGATCCCGACCTTTACGAGACGCAGCTTCAGGGGGGGCTGAAGCTGACCGGGCCGCTTCTGGGCCAGCCGCTCCTTTCGGGTCAGATCATACTCGTCAAGACCGAGTTGCGCGTGCCCTCAACTGGCTTTGGCGGCGCGGCGGGCCTGCCCGAGTTGCGCCATGTGAACGAGCCTGCTGCGGTGCGCGCCACCTGGGCGCGGGCCGGATTGTTGGACAGATCCAAAGCTGCCGCCAACCGCAGCGGCGATCTTGCGCTGGATCTGACCCTCACTGCGCCCAACCAGATGTTCATCCGCGGCCGGGGGCTTGATGTCGAACTGGCGGGTGAGGTGCGGCTTGCTGGCAGCCTGTCGAATCTGCAACCCTCGGGCGCCTTCAACCTGATCCGCGGGCGGCTGGATATGCTTGGCAAGCGGCTGGATCTGGATGAGGCGCTTTTGCAGCTTGAGGGCGATCTGGTACCTTTCCTGCGGGTTCTGGCCAGCACCGAAAGCCAGGACATCACGGCCAGCGTGTTGATCGAAGGGCGGGCCAATGACCCAAAGGTCAGCTTCACCTCGATGCCCGAACTGCCCGAGGAAGAGGTGCTGGCCCTCTTGCTCTTTGGTCGCGGGCTGCAAAACCTCTCGGCGCTGCAGGCGCTGCAACTGGCCAATGCGGTTGCCACCCTTGCCGGGCGGGGTGGCGAGGGCGTAGTGTCACGGCTGCGGCAGGGCTTCGGGCTTGACAGTCTGGATGTGAAAACCTCGGCCGAAGGGGCGGCGGAACTGACGGCGGGCAAGTATCTGGGCCAGAACCTCTATTCCGAGGTGACCGTGGGTCAGGATGGCAAGACGCAGATCGACCTGAACCTTGACCTGACCGACAGCATCACCCTGCGCGGCAGCACGGCCACCGATGGCAATACCGGCATCGGGGTGTTTCTGGAAAAGGATTACTGACGCGCGGCCCGGTGCCGTTCGGCATCCACCGCCGCGCCCAGAAGCACGGTATAGGCCGACACATAAAGCCACATCATCAGCGCCGCCACCGCCCCGATAGAGCCGTAAATGCGGTTGTAGCTTGGGAAATTGTCAAGATAAAGCATGAAGCCCCGCGTCGCCAGAACCCAGAGCACCACCGCCACTAACAGGCCCCAGGACAAAAGCGGCGGCGGGTTCTTCCCGTGGTTCGGCCCCAGCCGATAGGCCAGCGCCATGGCCAGAACGCCCAAGCCAAGGCCCAGGGCCGTATTGGCCCCCTGCAAGGCTGCCAGCCCATAGCTGCCCAAGGGCAGAAACGCCATGACAAGCGGCAGGATCACCGCAAGCACAAGGCCCAACAACACAAATGTCAGCGCCACCGCGCGCAGCTGATGCCAATGGCCTGACCGGTTCGGGCGCTGGTGAATGGCATTCAACCCCCGGATCAGCGCCGCCATCCCTGCGCGGGCCGACCACAGCGCAGAGGCCGTGGACAGCACCGTCGTCAGCCCAAGGTTCGATGAGGCGACCGACATCAGCCCCTCGACCTGATCGGCGATCAGGGTGAACACATCGGGCGGCAGCACCGGGCGCAACAGGTTCAGCTCTTGCCGGATCACATCGGGGTCTGACACGAAACCCCAGATGGCAATCACCGCCGCAGCGGCCGGAAAGATCGCCAGAAAGCCGTAAAACGCCACTTCGGCGGCGATGAGATCCGGTTCGGCCTGCTCGGTGCGGCAGTAAAACCGCCACATGGCCGCCAGAAGATTGGGGGGGACAAACCGGCGCATGGTCGCAGGATGCGGCAGCCGCGCCGCTTCGGCAAGCGGCTAAAGCCGAAAGCCTTCGGGGATGGTGTCGCGCCCCTCCAGCACCAGATCGACCATGGTCGTTGCGACCTTGGGCGCCATGCCGAACCCGATCTTGAAACCCCCATTGGCGACAAACTGCCCCGGCCGCCCCGGCCATGCGCCCAAAAGCGGCGCGCGGGTCTTGGCGCGGGGTCGGATGCCCGCCCACCGTTCCACCACAGGCGCATCAGCCAGCACGGGCAGCGCGGCAATGGCGCGGGCGTGAATCGTCTCTAACTGGCGATCCGTGCCTGCATCTTTGTCCCAAACCGTCTCGCTGGTAGAGCCAATCGCCACGGTGCCATCGGCATGGGGAATGATGTGCAGGCTGTCGGCGTAAAGCTGCGGCGCGGTCCGGGCGTCAAAGCGCAGGCTGATCGCTTGGCCTTTCACCCCGTCGCCCAAGGGGCGGCCAAGGTCGGCGGTCAGATCGCGCAATCCCTGCACCCCGGTGGCCCAGATCACCGGGCCGTCCTGCGCGCCCTCGCCCAAGATCACCTCGCCCCCCTTGGCCCGGATCGCCGCCACCAGCGCCGCCGAGGCCATGCGCGGATGGAGCCTTGCGGACAGCGTATCTTCCACCACAAAGCCCGAGGGGCTGGCAGGCTCCCACGGCCCACCCGTTGCCGGGATCACCCGCCATTCGGCGCGGCCTTGCCACAGCGCGCGCGCCGTCTCGGCCCGCTTGTGGGCCAGCACCACCGCCGCCGCATCGGCGAGGGGCTGCACCCGCCCCACCCGGCCATAGCCCGTGGGCAGGCCAGACACTTCTGCTACCCCGGCCCAGAAACTCTCGGCCATCAGAAGGCTTTCCAGTTGAAACGCCTTCTTCGGGTTCCAGTTTTCCGGCACATGGGGCGAAAGCGCGCCCACGATCCCGCCTGACGCGCCCGCCCCGATCGCCACCGTCTCGATCAGCCGCACCCGCGCGCCGCGCCGGGCGGCCTCCCATGCGATGCACAGGCCAAAGGCGCCGCCACCCCGCACTGTCAGATCGACCCTTGCCATTCCGGCCCGCCTTCCACATGGTCCGCCCGATTGCGGAGATACGGCAGATGACGGGCGGCGAACAGGGGCAAGGTCTGGAATGGCGCGATGGCGTCATCCCAGTGTCGCGCCGCTTTGATGATCCGTATTTCTCGCTGAACGATGGGCTGGCGGAAACCGGCCATGTCTTTCTGGCCGGAAACGACCTGCCCTCCCGGCTGCGCCCCGGCTTTCAGGTGGCCGAACTGGGCTTTGGCACCGGGCTGAACCTTTTGGCCTTGCATCTGTGCAACCCCGGCCATCCCATCCGCTTTACCAGCTTTGAAGCCTTTCCGCTGGACGCCGCCGAAATCGCCCGAGCGCTGGACCATTTCCCGACTGCCCGCGCTGCGGCAGACCCCTTCCTTGACGCATGGGCCACTGGCGCGCGCCGTTTTGAAATCGGCCAGATCACCGCCGAAATCATCATCGGCGACGCCCGCGAAACCCTGCCCCGCTGGCAAGCCTGCGCGGATGCCTGGTTCCTGGACGGCTTTTCGCCCGCCAAGAACCCCGAACTATGGTCGCCCGAGCTGATGGCTGAGGTCGCCCGCCACACCACCCCCGTCGGCACATTCGCCACATATACCGCCGCAGGCCACGTGCGCCGCGCGCTGGCTGAAGCCGGGTTCACCGTGGACCGTCGCCCCGGCCATGGCCGCAAACGCCATATGACGCTGGGGGCCTTGGCATGAAGTCGACGCATCTGGGCATCGCATTGATGATCGCGGCCATGCTGTCCTTTTCGGTGCAGGACGGGCTGTCGCGCTATCTGGCGGAAACCTACAACACGCCCATGGTCGTGGCTTTCCGCTACTGGGTCTTTGCCGTCTATGTCATGATCCTTGCTGCCCGCCGACCTGAAGGCTTCCGCGCCGCCATCCACTCCACCCGCCTGCCGGTGCATGTCTTGCGCGCGCTGTTGCTGGTGATTGAAATCGCCATCATGATCTGGGCCTACACCATCATCGGGTTGATCGAGACGCATGCCGTCTTTGCCTTTTGCCCGCTGATGGTGGTGGCCCTTTCCGGCCCGCTATTGGGGGAAAAGCTGACCTTGCCGCGCCTGATTGCGTTGGTTGTGGGGATGCTGGGCGTTCTGGTGATCCTACGCCCCGGCACGGGCGTGTTCAGCTGGGCTGCCGTCCTGCCGCTGGTCTCGGCCTTCTTCTTCGCGCTTTACTCGGTCCTGACCCGCCTGACGGCCCGGTCAGAGCTGAACTTTCCCTCCTTCTTTTGGCCCGCCGTGATTGGTGCTGTGGTGATGACCGTGATTGGCGTGCCAAAATGGCAAGAGGTGGCGGCCCATGACTGGCCGTGGATGTTCGCCTATGCCGCCGTATCAGTGCTGTCGAACTGGCTTTTGCTGAAAACCTATGAACTGGCCGAGGCCAGCGCTGTGCAGCCCTTTGCCTACATGCAATTCGTGTTCATCACCCTGATCGGCATCTTTGCCTTTGGCGAAAGCCTGTCCCTGGTGGTGCTGATCGGGGTGGCGCTGGTCATGGCGTCGGGGGTCTATGCCCTGTGGTCGGAAAGAACGGCCGGGAATGGTTGAACAACGCAATGGCTGAACAGAACAACCGCCTTGGCACGCTGATGATGATTGCGGCGGTCTTGATTTTTGCTTTGCAAGACGGCGTCAGTCGCCATCTTGGCAGTCATTACAACACCTTTTCCATCGTCATGCTGCGCTATTGGGTATTCCTGATCTTTGGCTATTATCTGGTGCGCCGCAGCCAAGGTGGATTTTCTTCGGTTTGGGCATCGCCCAACAAGACGTGGCAGGTTGTCCGTGGCGTGATCCTTGCCGCTGAAATCTGTATCATGCAGGTCTCATTCGTGAACCTTGGCCTGATTGAAACCCATGCCGTCTTTGTCACCTCACCCCTGATTGTGGCGGCGCTGTCTGGGCCGATCCTTGGCGAAAAGGTCGGCTGGCGGCGCTGGGCGGCAATTGGCGTGGGCTGCATCGGTGTGCTGATCGTGCTTGATCCGGGGGGCAGCGTGTTCTCGATCTGGGCGCTTGTCCCGCTGCTTGGCGCCTTCATCTATGCGCTTTACGCGCTTTTGACCCGCTATGTCGGGCGCACCGACACCAGTGCGGTCAGCTTTTTCTGGATGGGCCTTGTGGGTGCCATTGTCCTCACTCCGCTTGGCCTGTGGTTCTGGACCCCGATGACCCCGATAGATTCGGCTTGGATGGGGCTCTTGTGCTGTTCGGGCATCCTTGGCCATTGGCTCTTGATCCGCAGCTATGAGGTGGCCGAGGCCAGCGCCGTGCAGCCCTTCGTCTACCTGCAACTGGTGTTCATCTCGATCTTTGGCATCACCATTTTCGGCGAGGTGCTGCGCCTGAACGCGGTGGTCGGCGCGACCATCGTGGTCGCGGCGGGCCTGTTCACGCTCTGGCGCCAGCGCGTTCGGGCGCAGGCCGAGGCGGCTAGCCGCCGCTCAGCTCAGACGTAACCCGCACCGGCCCCGCTTCGCCCTTTAGCCGCTGACGATAGATCACCAGGCTTTCGGTCACCCGCATCACATAGGTGCGGGTCTCGGCAAAGGGGATGGTTTCCACCCAATCTACCGGATCGCCGGTGCGCGGATCGCCGAGTTCCGTCACCCAGCGGCGCGGGCGGCCGGGCCCGGCGTTGTATCCCGCGGCCACCATGGCGACCGTCGGGCCGAACTCTTCGATCATCTGCGCCAGATAGGCCGCGCCCAAGACCGCGTTATGCGCCGGATCGGCGGTTAACTGCCGGGTCTCATGCGCCATGCCCAGCTGCTCGGCCATTCGCGCGGCGGTTTCCGGCAACAGCTGCATTAGCCCCAGCGCGTTGGCGCTGCTGCGCGCGGTCGGCTCGAACTCGCTTTCGCGGCGGCTGATGGCCAAGGCCAAGGCCCGGCTGACGGCGAGTTCCTGCGGTACCATATCGGGCACCGGGTAATAGGCGCGCGGCAGGATCCAGCCCTGTTCAGCCGCCTGCTTGGCCACCACGAGCGCCAGATGCGGCTCATCCAGCAACAGCGCCAGGTCCGACAGCGCCTCAAGCCCGGCGCGGTCTTGCCCCTCGGCCAGATGCAGGAAGAACCGCTTGGCCTGCCCCCGCTCGCCAATGGCTTGCAACAGCCGCCCGGCCTGCAAGACAGACGAGCCGGCAAAGGGTGCGGTCTTGTAGCCACGCTGCGGCTCGCCCACCTGCACCAAGGCGGGGTCCAGCGTCAGGCCCAGCTTTTCGGCGGCCAATTGCCCGTAATAGGCGGTCTGATGCTGCGCTGCCGCCTGATAGGTGGCCCACGCCCCGGCTGCATCCCCCTTGGCCTCCAGGGCGCGGCCCGTCCAATAGTCAGCGCGCGACAGGCTGATCGGGGTGCCAGCCGCCCCTTTCAGCCGGGTGAAATGCTGCAGCGCGGTATCCGCATCGCCCAGCCTGCGCAGCGCGATGAAGCCCGCGAGAAACTCCAGATCCACAAAATCGCTGCCGGTTGACAGGTGATGCGAGGCAGCGGCGCGGTAGGCCATGGTTTCCTGCCCGTTGCGCATCAGCCAACGCGCGACCAGGGCGCGACGGTCGGCCCAGGCCTCGGGTCGGCCAAGCGCTGCGGGACTGGTGGAGCGTTCGATCAGGAAGGCCGCCGCATCGGGATAATTCTCGCGCCGCATCCGCCAGGTAAAGCGTTCATAGGCCAGCCCCGGATCATCGCGCAGCGCCTGCGGCACGGCTTCGATCAAGGCGCTAGTGCCAGGCTTGTCGGCATGAAGCCCCATCCGCGCCTGCGCCAGGGCCTGCCATCCCGCCGAGACGCGCGGCAACATGCGCAAGACCTCGGGCGTGCGGTTCCCGGCCCACAAGAGATTGTCCAGCCGCACCTCATGCGCCACGTCCATTGCGGCACCTTGAAGCGACAAAAGCGCCGCCTCTTCCCCGGCTGAAAACCGCAAGACCGCCCAGGCCCGATGCGCCTCGGCCTCTGCTTCACCCGGCCGCCCGGCCGCCAGCAGCGCCTGCACCAGCGCCACCGCGCCCTGTCCGGTCTGCGGTTTTTCCCCGCCGAAATAGGCGATCACACGCGCCGGGTCGGTGGACCGCGCCACAGCAACCTCGCCCTTCTGGCGCAAAAGGCCAAGGCCCGGCCAATCTGGGCGCTTGGCCAGAAATGCCTCGTAATCGCCCAGCCGCGCCGCCTCATCTCCGGCGCGCAGGCGGGACCATTCCACCAGATCGGCCGCCACGCCGCCCACCCCGGCCACGGCGGCGCGCGCCCCGGCATAATCCTTGGCCCGCGACAGGCGTAACCCCTCGCGGAGCGCATCCTCGGCAGGATCGGCGTGCAAGGGGAGGGCAAAGGCCAGGAACAGCGGAAGGATCAGGGCAAGTTTCATGCCTCCAACCTGCCAGAGCCGCCGCCCCGTCACAACCCGCGCACCGATGAACTTTGGTTTATCAGCCCTTCTTGGCAAAAGCCCGCCTTCCCGCTAAGGAGACTGCGTTTGTCAACGGGCGCAAGACGCCCCCCATAGGAGACGTGTCATGATCAAAGGGTCCATTCCTGCCCTGGTGACGCCATTCAAGAACGGCGAGCTGGATCTTGATACGCTCAAACAGTTGGTGGAATGGCAGATCGCCGAAGGCTCTACCGGCCTTGTGCCTGTCGGCACCACCGGCGAAAGCCCGACGCTTTCCCACGAAGAACACCAGACGGTGATCGAGGTCGTGGTGAAAACTGCCCGTGGCCGCGTGCCGGTCATTGCCGGGGCTGGGTCGAACAACACCGTCGAAGGCATCTCGCTGATGCGCTTTGCCGAAAAGGTGGGTGCCGATGCCGCCCTGGTCGTGACCCCCTATTACAACAAGCCGACCCAAGCCGGCATGGTTGCCCATTACACGGCGCTGCATGGTTGCTGCAAACTGCCGATCGTGATCTACAACATCCCCGGCCGCTCGGTCGTCGACATGATGCCTGACACCATGGGCCAATTGGCCAAGCTGCCGCGCATCATCGGGGTCAAGGACGCCACCGGCAAGATTGACCGCGTCTCCTCGCAGCGCGCGACCTGTGGGGCCGATTTCATCCAGCTGTCCGGCAATGACGAAACCGCGCTCGCCTTCAACGCCCATGGTGGGGTGGGCTGCATCTCGGTCACCGCAAACGTCGCCCCGCGCCTCTGCGCCGAGTTTCAGGCGGCCGCGCTGGCGGGCGATTACAAAAAGGCGCTGGCCTATCAAGACCGTCTTTTCCCGCTGCACGAGGCGATCTTCCTTGAGCCGGGTCTGGCCGGAGCCAAATACGGCCTGTCGCTTCTGGGCAAATGTTCGGAAGATGTCCGCCTGCCTTTGGTCACGCTGACCGACGGCACCAAGGCCCGCATCAAGGCCGCGATGAGCCATGCCGGGCTGATCTAAAGCCCGCCGCATCCTGACCGGACCAGACGACTTTGGGCGCCTTTGGGCGCCCTTTCCTTTTCTGCCCGATTTCTGCACTCTGCCGCCAAGTCAAGCAGAGACCCCGATGCGCAGCAGCAAGACCATTCACGTCATTTCCGCCCATGCCGAGGGTGAGGTAGGCGATGTCATCGTGGGCGGCGTTGCCCCGCCACCGGGCGAAACTCTGTGGCAGATGCGCGAGGCGCTTTGGGCCGATCAGACCCTGCGCAATTTCGTGCTGAACGAGCCGCGCGGCGGGGTGTTTCGCCATGTGAACCTTCTGGTGCCGCCGAAAGACCCCCGCGCCCAGATGGGCTTCATCATCATGGAGCCTGCCGACAACCCGCCGATGTCGGGATCGAATTCGATCTGCGTGTCAACGGTGCTTCTGGATTCTGGCATCCTGCCCATGACCGAACCCGAAACCCACTTGACGCTTGAGGCGCCGGGCGGGTTGGTCCGGGTGCGCGCCGAATGCCGCAACGGCAAGGCCGAGCGGATCTTTGTGCGCAACCTGCCCTCCTTTGCCCAGCGTCTGGATGTGGGGCTGACACTGCCCGACCTGGGCAGGATCACCGTCGACACCGCCTATGGCGGCGACAGTTTTGTGGTGGTGGATGCCGCCGCCATCGGGATTGATCTGGTGCCGGAAAACGCCCATCAGATCGCCCGGCTTGGGGTGCAGATCACCACGGCGGCCGATGAACAGATCCCCTTTCACCACCCCGAAAACCCCGACTGGTCGCATTACTCCTTCTGCCTCTTTGCCGCGCCCCTGACCAAGACCGCCGATGTCTGGGAGACGACCCATGCCGTCTCGATCCGCCCCGGCAAGGTGGACCGCTCGCCCACGGGCACCGCCGTGTCGGCCCGTCTGGCGCTGATGGCAGCACGGGGGCAGATTGCCGAGGGCGAAACCCTGCGCGCCGGATCCTTGATCGGGGGGCAGTTTGAGGGCCGCATCGTCGGGCGGGCGCAGGTCGAGGACACTCCGGCGGTGCTGCCCGAAATCTCGGGCCGGGCCTGGATCACCGGTACACATCAGCACATGCTGGACCCGTCCGACCCCTGGCCGCAAGGCTATCGGCTGTCGGATACATGGGGCGCACGTTAGGTGACACTTACCGAAAACCAGTGCGGCAGCCTGTTCATGATCACCGCGATGGCAGGGTTTGCCGTCGAGGACATGTTCATCAAATCCGCCGCCAAGGCGATGCCCTTGGGGCAGGTTCTGGCGCTGATGGGGGCGCTGGGGGTCTTGTGGTTTGCCCTGCAATCGCACCGCTTGGGAGAGCCCGCCTTTCCCGCCGCGCTGGTCTCGCGCACGATGGTTCTGCGGTCGGGCTTCGAGGTGGTGGGGCGGCTTTTCTATTCGCTGGCGATTGCCCTGACGCCGCTTTCGGTGGCCTCGGCCATCCTGCAGGCCACGCCTTTGGTGGTGGTGGCCGGAGCGGCGCTGATCTTTGGCGAGCGTGTGGGGCTTTGGCGCTGGGCGCTGACGGTCTTGGGCTTTGCCGGGGTTTTGGTGATCTTGCGCCCGGGGCTTGAAGGGTTTGACGCCATGGCGCTTCTGGCGGTCATTGGCCTTTTGGGCTTTGCCGGGCGGGATCTGGCCACCCGCGCCGCGCCACCTGCGCTGTCAAACGCCCAGCTTGGGGTGGCCGGGTTTTCCGTTCTGGCACTTTCCGGGCTGATTATTCTGGCCGTCGAGGGCGGCCCGGTGCTGCCCGCCGCCCTGCCCTTGGCCAAGGCGCTGGGGGCGGCCGCCTTTGGCATCCTTGGCTACAGCCATCTCACCCACGCCATGCGCACGGGCGAGGGAGGTTTCGGCCGTCACGCCCTTTCGTTATACGCGCCTGGTCTTTGCGCTGGTTCTGGGGGTGGCGGTCTTTGGCGAGCGGCCGGATCTGCCAACCCTGATCGGCAGCGCCAAGATCGTGGTATGCGGCATCCTGATCCTGACAAGGCGTTGATTTGCTGCGCTAAAGCGTGGTGACCGTCGTGGTGAACCCGGCGGGCAGCGTCGCCTCCAACAGCTCCAGATCGGCCGAGCAATCGGCATATTGCGCCGCCATGCCGGGCGGGATCACAAAGGCATCGCCTGCCGACAGATCCTTGTCCGGCTGGCCCTTGGCGCGGAGCGTCATGCTGCCTTCCAGCACAAAGGTGAAATGGATGTCGGTGTCATGCAGAGTGGCGGGCGGGGTGCCGCCGTCGAAGCGAGCCACCTGAATATTCGCGACCCCCTTGGTCCCTGCGGCAATGCCGGTGTCGCGGGCGACAAACCCCGGAACCCGGAAGGGCTGCCAGACCGCCTTGTCCTTCACATGATGCACAAAACGTTGGCCCTGCCATTCCCGCGCCGGGTCGCCAAAGCCGTTCGGAAGGGTCATGTTGTGGTCAATCGTGGTGATGTGTTCGGCGGGAACGCCGATTTCGATCACCTCGATATTGGGCGAGGCATGGCAGACCCGATGGCGGATTTCGGGCGGCTGGATCACGCAATCTCCTGCGGAAAGCCGCATCATTTCAGTGCCTTGATCCTCATAAAGCACATCCACCCAGCCCTTGTAGCAGTAGATCAGCTGGAACCCGACCGTGTGGTAATGCACCATGTCCGGCACTGGGCCGCCGTCGGGGATGCGGATGTGGCTGGCGATGATCGAGCCACCAAGGCGGGAGGGGATCAGGTCGCGGTAATGCATCCCCGCCCGGCCGATCACCCATGGCGCGGAATCCTTCAGACGCCGCACGCCGTATTCGTGCAATGTCGCCGGCTGCTCCAGTCGCGGGGTCAGGGGGACCACCTCGATTTCTGTTCCATTTGGGGCAGTTAGCCGATTTTGGCCACCGGCAAAACGGGTGGGATCGTCGGTCAGGATGCGGATTTTTCCGGGGGAAACCGTGGCAGATTTGTCGATCCGCACCCGCAAACCGTGGCCGGAAAGGGAGGCAACCGAGGGGTTGTCGGCGGGGAAGATGTTTTCCAACCGCATGCCGACCGTCTTGGTCCAGAACGGCAAGTCATCGCGCAACTCTATGGTAGGCAACAGAATTTCGGCAAGGATTGCATCGGTCATGTTGGGTTTTCCTGTGCGGGGGGGAGGGACGAGACCACGAGGAACACCGCCTCAGTGCCGGGGTCGGTCAGATAGGCGTGGGGGTCTGAGGCATCAAAATATAGGCTGTCACCGGTTTCCAGCCGCAAGGGATGGTAGGTTTCTGAGATCAGGAGCACCGGGCCTTGCAGCACATGCAGGAATTCCTCGCCCGCATGGCCAGACAGGCCGCCGACCTGGGCCAGATCATGGGCGGTGGTGCGGTTCACAAAGGGGTGCATCGCCTTGAGCCGCAGGTCGGCGGCAATCAGCAGGGCCTGCAGGCGGGGGGTGGTAAAGGCGGTGCCTTCGGAGGCGCGGGTGACGGACCGCACGCCGCGCAATGCGTTGGAATCTTGAAAGAATTCCGAAATTCCCACACCAAGGACCTGCGCCAGACCGTAAAGATGCGGGGCGGAAACCTGACTTTGGCCGGTCTCGATCCGGCTCATCGTGGCCTCGGACACGCCGGTGCCAGCGGCCAACTCGGCCAGCGACAACTGGCGGGCAAGGCGCAGGGCGCGGATGCGCGGGCCGAGATCGGGGCTGTCCTGTTTCATTTCCCCAAAATGCAGGATTCTTGCAAATTTGCAAGAAGGTTGGAGGCCAGCGCCTGGTTCTGCCGTCGGGTCTGCGTCTGGTTCACGTCGGGTTTGCGTCTGGCATCCGTCCCGACACGGCCGGGGGCAAGGCCGATCGGGGCCGGGTTAACCCTTGACCATGGCCGCCAGCCCGGCGCGGTAGTCGGGAAAGGTCAGCCGCACCCCGAGTTCGGTCTTGATGCGGTCATTCCGGACGCGCTTTGACTCGGCATAGAAGCTGCGGGCCATCGGTGTCATTTCGGCCTGATAATATGGCACGGCGGGCGGGTCGGGCAGGCCAAGCAGATGGGCGGCGTAGGACAGCACATCCTCGGGCGGGGCGGGGTCATCGTCGCACAGGTTATAGATCGCGCCGGGGTTGGGCCGGGCGATGGAGCCGATCAGCGTTTCGGCGATGTCGGCGACATGGATACGCGAAAACACCTGACCGGGTTTTATGATGCGCCGCGCGGTTCCGTCGCGCACCTTTTCAAAAGGGCCGCGACCGGGGCCGTAGATGCCCGCCAGCCGGAAGATGTGGACGGGAAGGCCGGTCGCCAGCCACTGGCGTTCGGCCAGCACGCGCTGATGGGCGCGGGGCGAGCCGGGATTGACGGGCGTCGTTTCATCCACCCAGCTGCCCTGATGGTCGCCATAAACGGCGGTGGTCGAGAGATAGCCGACCCAAGCCGGATGCGCGGCGCGCACGGCATCACCGGCGACTTGCAGAAAGGGATCGCCCAAGGCATCCGGCGCGGCGGAGGCAAGGATATGGGTGGCACGCAACAGGGCCGGGGCCAGATCGGCGGGCCACAGGAGCGGCTCGACGCCCAAGCTGCGCAAGGCATCGGCGCGAGAGGGGTCGCGGATGGTGCCGATCACCTGCCAGCCAAGCGGCAAGAGCCGGGCGGCAAGGGCGCTGGCCGAATAGCCATGGCCAAGGGAAAGAAGGGTGTTCATCCCTGCACTATTGCGGCAGCGCAAGGCGCGGGCAAGGCTTGATCTGCGGGGCCGGATCGGCCAGCATCGCGCCATGAGCGAACCCGACCTTTCCGGCGCCCTGACGCTGACCGGCCCTGAAGCCTGCCTTGCCCATTACCGGGCTTGGGCGGCGAGCTATGACAGCGGCTTTGCCGAGGGGATGGACTATCTGCTGCCCGCCCATGTTGCGGCGGCCTTTCTTGCGGCGGGGGGTGGCAGCCCGGTGCTGGATGTGGGCGCAGGCACTGACCTTTTGGCCGAGCGCTTGCGCGAGATGGGGCAGGCCGGGCCGATGGATGCGGTGGATTTTTCCGCCGAGATGCTGGGCCGGGCCGCAGAAAAGGGCATTTACCGCCAGCTTGTGCAGGCCGATATCACCAAGCCGATTGCCCTGCCGCGGCAATATGGGGGGATTGTCAGTTCCGGCACCTTTACGGCGGGCCATGTCGGTCCCGAGGCTTTTCCCCATCTTCTGGCGCTTGCCTGGCCCGGCGCGCAGTTTGCGCTTTCGGTCAATCTGCGGGTCTGGGCCGCGCAGGGCTTTGACCGTGCGGTGGAGGCTTTGCAGGGGGCCGGGCAGATCACCGCGCTGCAACTGATCGAAGTGCAGATCTATGGGGCGGCGGCCGCCGCGCTTGACCCCGACCATGCGACCGACCGGGCGCAGGTGGTGTTGTTCCGCGCCGTCTGATGCCCCCCTTGATG
>VGDH01000042.1 GCA_016869835.1 Alphaproteobacteria bacterium | reverse complement strand
GCAACCATGGCTGAACGGCTAGACATCTTAGAGCTTTTGCAGACCGCCCGTGTCTGGGGCTGGCGCATTGCCACCGCAGAAAGTTGCACCGGCGGCATGGTTGCGGCGGCGCTGACCGACATCGCAGGCTCATCCGATGTCTTTGACCGTGGCTTTGTCACCTATTCCAACGCGGCCAAGGTTGAAATGCTGGGCGTGCGGCTTGAAACACTGGAAAGCTTTGGCGCGGTGTCCGAAGAGGTGGCGCGCGAAATGGCACGGGGGGCGCTGGCCCATGCCGATGCCTCGCTGGCCGTGTCGATCACCGGCATCGCGGGGCCGGGCGGGTCTGAACATAAGCCCGAAGGCCGGGTCTGTTTTGCCGTGGCCCAAGATGGCCGCGCGATCGTCACCCAAACGGTCGAATTCGGGCCCATGGGCCGTGACAAGGTGCGCGCCGCCGCCCGCGACCATACGTTGACGCTGCTGTCGCGCGCCATCCAGCCCTGAGAACGCTCTGACTAGCCGTAAAGCGCCGCCGCCCGCGCCTCAAAGGCGCGCACCACACGGGCCATCGCTTCGTTGAACACCACCCCGATGATCCCGGCCAGAATCGCGTTGCGGAATTCGAAATCCACCTCAAAAGCCACTTCGCAGCCGCCTTCAGGCCGGTCGCGAAACTGCCAGACCGATTTCAGATGCTTGAAAGGGCCGTCGATATACTCGGTCAGGATCCGCCGTTCGTCGCGCAAAAGCGTCACCCGGCTGCCGAACCTTTCACGGAACACCTTGAAGCTGATGACCAGATCCGCCAGCATCTCCTCGCCCCCCGCGACAGGCAGGGTCGAGCGGATCCGCGCCGCCGAAGTCCAGGGCAGGAATTCGGGATAACGCGCCACATCGGCCACCAGATCGAACATCTGCGCGGCCGTATAGGGCAAGACCTTGGTTTCGCTGTGGCGGGGCATCGGCGGCTTTCTGTGACGCGCCATCGCGCGCGGTGGTGACTTTGCCTTGGCTTTTGGGCTAGGAAGGGGGGCAAAATCAAGAGGGCCCCATGCCACACCATCCCTATGTGATCGACCAGATGATTTCGGCCAAGGCGATTGCCGCCCGGGTCGAGGCTCTGGCCGCCGAAATCACCGCCCATTACAAGGATTGCGACAAGCTGGTGGTGGTGGGTCTGTTGCGCGGGTCTTTCGTTTTCATCGCCGATCTGGTGCGTGAGATTGACCTGCCTGTGCAGGTGGATTTTCTGGAAGCCTCCTCCTACGGCGACGCAATGCATTCCTCGCGCGAGGTCCGCATCCTGAAAGACCTGCGCGGCGAGATCGCGGGGCAGGATGTGCTGGTGGTCGAAGACATCGTCGACACCGGCTTTACGCTGTCCCACGTCAAGCGCCTGCTTCTAAGCCGCGAACCGCGGCGGCTTGAGGTTTGCGCCCTTCTCGACAAACCCTCGCGCCGCGAGGTGGACATCAAGGCGACCTGGACCGGCTTTGAAATCCCCGATGAGTTTGTTGTGGGCTACGGCATTGATTTTGCGCAGCGAAACCGAAACCTGCCCTTCATCGGCAAGGTCCGTTTCACCGACGAAACCTGAAGGCGTGGCATGAATCTGACCTGGCTTTTGCGCATGGCCAAATGGGCGCGCCGGCCGCCCTCTCCGGCGCGGGTCAAGCTGGTGCTGAGCGTTGTACCCTTGTGCCTTGCACTTTGGGGGATCGAACTTGTCTGGGGCTGGCCCGAAGCGCTGACCGTCAACCGACCGGCAAAGCCCTGATCGCCGGGCCTATCTGAAAGAACAGGTTATCTCTGGCCCGCCGTGATGTATGATCGACCCGAAGTCGCGGTTTTCAGGCCGGTTATCTGGTTGGTCATAGGAATTTTCATGCCCCGTCGCGCCCTGTTCATGGCATCCGGTCTTGCCCTTCTGGGCTTTGCCGCCTTTCTACTGGCCACCCAGCCAAGGCATTTACTACCCGATGATCTGGCCGGGCTGACCGCCGACCCTGAACGCGGCGCGCTGGTCTTTGCGGCGGCGGGCTGTGCCACGTGCCACATGGCACCCGGGGCCGAGGGCGAGGCGCAACTCGTTCTGGCCGGGGGAATGCGTTTTGCCACCGAATTCGGCAGTTTCATTGCCCCGAACATTTCGCCCGATCCGGTGCATGGTCTTGGCGGCTGGAGCCTTGAAGAGTTCTCTTGCGCGCTCCGCGAAGGGATCAGACCGGACGGCAGGCATTACTTCCCTGCCCTGCCCTATACCGCCTATGACAAGATGACGGGCCAGGATGTGGCCGATCTCTGGGCCTACCTGCAAGGGCTACCGCCCTCGGCCAGCCCTTCCCAGCCCCATGACATCGGCTTTCCCTTCAACATCCGGCGGCTGATCGGCGGTTGGAAGCTGATGTTTCACAGCCTGGACTGGCACATGACAGACCCCGCCATGCCCGAAATCGAACGCGGGCGATATATTGTCGAAGCCTTGGCCCATTGCGCCGAATGTCACACACCGCGCAACGCGCTTGGCGGGCTGGACCACAGCCGCTGGATGGCCGGGGCGCCAACCCCGGACGGCCAGGGCCGGGTGCCGAACATCACCCCGGCCAAGCTGGGCTGGAGCGCGGGCGAGATCTATACCTACCTGACCACCGGCTTTACCCCCGAATATGATAGCGTCGGTGGCCACATGGCGCATGTCGTTGACAACATGTCCAAACTTCCCGAAACGGATGTCCGCGCCGTGGTTGCATACCTTCAGGCGCTGCCCCCGGTAGAGTGAGCGACGCCGCTGGCAGAGAGGAGTTTGCCAAGGGTTGACCAGAAGCGGCCAAGTCTCAGTGCCATAAGCGCGCGGGTTTGATCCGGTTGCCAGCCGCAACCCGCTTGTCGTGATTTGCAACCGTGACCCGATCACCGAATGGATCTGAAAACACGTTCGCCGAACCTGCGCAAAGGACCTTCGACCCGAACGTGGTTACCCGCGCCCAAGCTTCTCCATCCGCGCCGCGCGCAGCCGGGCGAAATCATCGCCCGCATGATAGCTTGACCGCGTCAAGGGCGTGGCCGAGACCATGAGGAAGCCCTTGCCATAGGCGGCCTCTTCATAGCTTTTGAACTCATTCGGCGTGACAAAGCGGTCAACCCGATGATGTTTCGGCGTCGGTTGCAGATATTGCCCGATGGTCAGGAAATCGACATCGGCGGCGCGCATGTCATCCATCACCTGCAACACGCCGGCGCGGGTTTCCCCCAGGCCCACCATGATGCCCGATTTGGTGAACATCGCCGGATCCAGCTCTTTCACACGCTGCAACAGCCGCAGCGAATGGAAATACCGCGCGCCCGGGCGCACTTCCAGATAAAGCCCCGGCACGGTTTCCAGATTGTGGTTGAACACATCGGGGCGCGCCTCGACCACTTTTTCAAGGGCAGACGGCGGGCATTTCAGAAAATCCGGCGTCAGGATTTCAATCGTCGTTCCGGGCGAGCGATGGCGGATCGCGCGGATGGTCTGGGCGAAATGTTCGGCCCCGCCATCGTCCAGATCGTCGCGGTCGACCGAGGTGATGACCACATGGTTCAACCCCAGTTCGGCCACAGCATGGGCCACCTTGCCCGGCTCGAAAGCGTCCAAAGCCTGCGGCCGTCCGGTCGCCACATTGCAGAAGGTGCAGCCCCGGGTGCAGATCTCGCCCATGATCATCATGGTGGCGTGGCCCTGGCTCCAGCACTCACCGACATTGGGACAGCCCGCCTCTTCGCAGACCGTCACCAGTTTTTTCGATTTCAGGATCTCGCGCGTCTGCTTGTAGCCCTCGGAGGTCGGGGCCTTGACCCGAATCCACGAGGGTTTTTTCGGCTGCTCCTGATCGGGGCGATGCGCCTTTTCGGGGTGACGCTGGTCGGGCAATTTCAGATCGCGCAAGGTCGTTTTCCCCCTGACATGCCAATCTTGGCAGCAATACCCCCGTCCCCCCCTGAACGCAACCGCCCGCAGCCGAGGCACCCTGGCGCGGGCCCTCTGTCGCAGCGGCAGAGAGCTCCGCTGCTAGCCAAGGGACTTGATCCATGTCATGGAATCACGGCACCCATCGCGCCACAATAAGCTCATGACCTTCGTCGAACTTGGATTTGCGCTCTTTGCCCTTCTGGCCACACCCGGCCCGACCAACACGCTTTTGGCGGTTGCAGGCGCACAAGCCGTTCGGCGACCGATGCTGCTGCCCCTGGCCGAGCTTGCCGTCTATTTGGCCACCGTGGTTCCGCTGTCCATCTGGGGCCAGCAATGGCTGGCAACCACACCGACCCTGCGCTTTGGCCTGACACTGGCAGCGGCCATCTGGGTGGCTGTGCTGGCGCTGCGCCTGTGGCGGCAGGCTGCCAAGGCTGCGGCCGAAGGGGCGGCGCGGGCAGAGATCACGCCGCTGGATGTCGGGCTGACGACGCTTCTCAATCCAAAGGCCCTGATATTCGGGTTGATCCTGATCCCGGCAGGCCCTGGCCTGCTTCTCGGGCTGTACCTCTTTACCGGGCTTGTCGTGCTGGTCGCCCTCGGTTGGCTCTGGCTTGGGGCGCAGATCGCCGGACGTTTCCGGCCGTTGGTCAATCGCGGCGGCGCGGTCTGGCTTGGCATGTTTTCTGCCTTTTTGGCCAGCCGCGTCCTGACCGGCTAAGCCCGCGCGCATCACCTGAGCCTGCGGATGGTCCAGCGGACAAGGTTCCTCTGGCCTTTCCGGCCTGCCTCCTGTAAGGCCCGCGCCAAACCTGCAAAGAAAGAGATCCCTCCCGATGGAGCTTCGCAACATCGCCATCATCGCGCACGTCGACCATGGCAAGACCACCCTGGTGGACGAACTGCTCAAACAGTCCGGTTCCTTCCGCGACAATCAGGCCGTCACCGAACGCGCGATGGACAGCAATGACATCGAACGCGAACGCGGCATCACCATTCTGGCCAAATGCACCAGCGTCGAACACAACGGCGTGCGCATCAACATCGTCGACACCCCCGGCCACGCCGATTTCGGCGGCGAGGTGGAGCGGATCCTGAACATGGTGGACGGGGTCTGCCTTCTGGTCGATGCCGCCGAAGGCCCGATGCCGCAGACCAAATTCGTGACCTCCAAGGCGCTGGCGCTTGGCCTTCGCCCGATTGTAGTGCTGAACAAGGTCGACAAGCCCGACGCCGAACCCGACCGGGCGCTGAACGAAGTTTTCGATCTTTTCGCCAATCTCGGCGCCAGTGACGAGCAGCTGGATTTCCCACATGTCTATGCCTCGGGCCGCTCGGGCTGGGCCGATCTGGAACTGGACGGGCCGCGCAAGGACCTGACCGCGCTTTTCGATCTGATTGTGCGGCATGTGCCCGCCCCCAAGCAGATTGCACAAGCGTCCGAACCCTTCCGGATGCTGGCCACCACGCTTTCGGCCGACCCTTTCATCGGCCGCATCCTGACGGGCCGGGTGGAAGCCGGCACGCTCAAGGTGGGCGAACAACTCAAGGCGCTTTCGCGCACGGGCGAACGGATCGAGCAATTCCGCGTCACCAAGATCCTTGCCTTCCGCGGCCTGTCGCAACAGCCGATCGAGACCGCTCAGGCGGGCGATATCGTGACCATTGCCGGGATGTCCAAGGCCACCGTGGCCGACACGCTTTGCGCGCTGGATGTCGATACCGCCATTCCAGCCCAACCCATTGATCCGCCGACGATTACCGTCACCTTCGGGATCAATGACAGCCCCTTGGCGGGCCGTGACGGCACCAAGGTGCAAAGCCGCGTCATCCGCGACAGGCTGCACAAAGAGGCCGAGGTGAACGTGGCGATCAAGATCGCCGACACCCCCGGCGGCGAGGCGTTCGAGGTTTCGGGCCGGGGCGAACTCCAGATGGGCGTCTTGATCGAAAACATGCGGCGCGAAGGCTTTGAGCTGTCGATCAGCCGCCCCCGCGTGATCTTCAAGGAAGAAGACGGCGTGCGGATGGAGCCGGTGGAAGAGGTCATCGTTGATGTCGATGACGAATACTCCGGCGCCGTGATCGACAAGCTGACGGGCGAGCGCAAGGGCGATCTGGTCGAGATGAAGCCTGCCGGTGTGGGCAAGACCCGCATCATCGCCCATGTCCCCTCGCGCGGGCTGATCGGGTATCACGGTCAGTTCCTGACCGACACCCGTGGCACCGGCGTGTTGAACCGCATCTTCCACGGCTGGACCCCGCACAAGGGCCCGATCCAGGGCCGTCGTCAGGGTGTGCTGATCTCGATGGAAAACGGGGTCTCGGTGGCCTATGCGCTATGGAACCTTGAAGATCGGGGCCGCATGTTCATCGGCCCGCAGGAAAACGTCTATGAAGGCATGATCATTGGCGAGCATAGCCGCGACAATGATCTTGAGGTGAACCCGCTCAAGGGCAAGAAGCTGACCAACGTCCGCGCCAGCGGCACCGACGAGGCCGTGCGCCTGACGCCCCATATCCGGATGAGCCTTGAAGAGGCGATTGCCTATATCGACGATGATGAACTGGTCGAGGTTACGCCCAAGATCATCCGCCTGCGCAAGCGCATCCTTGATCCGCATGAGCGGAAACGCCTTAGCCGAAATTCCTGATTTACAAAATAAAACCGCCCTTTGGGGCGGTTTTTTAATGTCTCTGGTGATGCCAGTCTGAAGCCCGGCCTACGGGGCACGATGGTAGGTCGGGGTTCACCCCGGCTCCCGCCTTATGCCGCAGCCGCCAACCGGCAGGGCATGAATTCCTCAACCTTCACAGTCTCGCCCTCAAAGGTGCAGAAACTCGCAGTAGGAACTTCGATCCAGCCGCCCTCCTCGGCCTCCAAAGGTTCGGACACCACGGCCATGCCGCCCCGCGTGGCCGACCAGCGATAGTAAAGCGAGGGCGCGTTTTCGTCCGTCGCATAGCGCACCGCATAAAGCCGATGCCCATCCGACAGGGCCGCGGTCATCCGCAGGTGCGGCAGCGCGCCCTTCTGCCGGGCAAGGCGGATGAAGCGAGCCGGGGCGCGCTCCAAGGCGCCGCGCGGTTCGCCATCAATCCCCTCGGCTAGCGCGACAAGGAAAATCGCCTCGCTGTCCGTCGCGCCCTTGCGCGCCCCATAAAGCCCTTCGGGGATCATCATGTCGGCGTCGCGTCGGAACTGGTCATAGCCCCCCGCCTGACCGTTGTGCATGAATGACCATTGGCCATGCACGAAGGGATGGCAATTGTTGCGACTGGTCGCCGTGCCGGTCGAGGCCCGCACATGGGCCAGAAACAGGCCCGAATTCGCCTGCGCCGTCAGGCTGCGCAGGTTCGGGTCATACCAGGCCGGCATGACATCGCGATAAAGCCCCGGCTCAGCCCGATCAGCTTACCAGGCGACGCCAAAGCCATCGGCATTGATCGCCGAATTACACTGGGTGGCACAATGGCCTTGGTGGATCAACGAATGACCGGGGCGGCTGATGATCTCTTCAAGGAAGAACGGCGCGCCCGCATATGCGGCACAGCGGCACATCAGTGCTGCTCTTTCATCGTAAACATGCCTGCCTCATGGTGTTTTCTCTTACACTACCATGAAAACAACGCTTTGCGCGGAGAAAATCCGCGCAATTTGGTCATTCCGCCTCTTCCACCACCATAAGATCGCGGACCGAGGCGCCGCGCGCATGGGACAACGCGGCCTGATAGGCGTCAGAGTGATAGCACTCCACCGCCTTTTCCAGCGACGGAAACCGCGCAACCACGTTGCGCGGTCGATCATTGCCTTCCAGCTGCACATAGCGGCCGCCGCGGGCAAGGAAGTATCCGCCATGCGCGGCGATTGCCGGGCCGGCGAGGGCGGCGTATTTGCCATAGGCCTCGGCGTCGGTCACCTGCACATGGGCAATCCAGAGAGCAGTCGGCATGTTACACCCCCGCCATTGAGTTCACGGCGGCTTCGACCGCCTTCAAGGCCGCATCTGCAAGCGCGATATCAGACCCGCCGCCTTGCGCCATGTCCGGACGCCCGCCACCGCCCTTGCCCCCCAGCGCCTCGACCGCGGCCTTGGCCAGCGTCACCGCTGAAATCCGATCGGTCATATCCGACGTCACCCCCGCCGCCACCGCCGGTTTCACACCGGTATCGGCAATCAGCACCACCGCGCCCGAGCCGAT
The DNA here is from genome assembly GCA_016869835.1 of Alphaproteobacteria bacterium. Lineage (GTDB taxonomy): Bacteria > Pseudomonadota > Alphaproteobacteria > Rhodobacterales > Rhodobacteraceae > Tabrizicola_A. Next base: position 15,765 of record VGDH01000042.1, on the reverse strand, counting down.
CTTGGCTTTCATCTCGTCAATCAGGCTGGGCAGATCCTTGCCGGAAACCCCCGATAGCACCTGAGCAATCAGCTTTACCCCGTTGATTTCCTTTACTTCTGGCCCACCTGACTTGCCACCCATCGCCAGCTCGCGCCGCAAGGCTGCAACCTCGTTCTGCAGCGCCTTGCGTTCCTCCATCAGTGCCTTCAGCCGGTCAGCCAATTCCGCCGGAGCCGCCTTCAGAACCGCGGCCGCATCCAGAAGCTTCGCCTCTTGCGCCTTCAGATGGTCAACCGCCGCCTGCCCCGTCAGCGCCTCGAACCGGCGCACGCCGGCAGACGACGCGCTTTCCCCCAGCGCCACAAAGGCCCCGATGTCGCCCGTGCGCCGCACATGAGTGCCGCCGCAGAGTTCAAGGCTATAGGTGTTGCCATCGGCCCCCTTGCCCGAGCCGTCCTGCACGCCCATCGAGACGACACGCACTTCGTCGCCGTATTTCTCGCCAAAGAGCGCCTGAGCGCCCAAGGCGCGCGCATCGTCCGGCGTCATGATGCGGGTCTCAACCGGGCTGTTCTGGCGGATGAAAGCGTTCACCTCGGCTTCGACCTGCGCAAGTTCCGCCGCTGTCATGCCCGTGCTGTGCGAGAAGTCAAAGCGCAGCCGGTCGGGGGCATTCAATGACCCCTTCTGCGCCACATGATCGCCAAGCGCGCGGCGCAGCGCCTCGTGCAGAAGGTGCGTCGCTGAATGGTTGGCGCGGATCTGGGCGCGACGGGTATGGCTGAGCTCCAGCTTGGCCGGTTGGCCGCGCAGGATGGTGCCGTCAGTCACGGTCGCGACATGGATAAAGACACCCGCTGTCTTGCGGGTATCGGTGATCTCTGCCATCCCGGTCTGGGTGCGAATGAACCCCTGATCGCCCACCTGACCGCCGCTTTCGGCGTAGAACGGGGTCTGGTTCACCACGATTTGTACGGCCGTACCACCCTCGGCCGAGCCGACCTCGGCCCCGTCGCGGACCAAAGCGTTGATCTGGCCTTCCGCTGTATCCAGCTCATAGCCAAGGAATTCGGTCGTGCCATGGGCCTCAGCAATCTCGAACCAGACCTTCGCATCCGCCGTGCCGCCCGCGCCCGACCAGGACGCCCGCGCCTTGGCCTTCTGCTCTTCCATCGCGGCGTCAAAGCCCTGCACGTCCACCGCCCGCGCCTTTTCGCGCAAGACGTCCTGCGTCAGATCCAGCGGGAAGCCATAGGTGTCATAAAGCTTGAAGGCCACCTGCCCCGGCAGATCGGCCCCATCGGCCAGACGGTCCAGCTCATCGTTCAAAAGCCGAAGCCCACGGTCCAGCGTGGTCTTGAACCGGGTCTCTTCCAGTTTCAGCGTCTCTTCGATGAGGTTCTGGGCGCGTGCCAGTTCCGGGTAAGCCCCGCCCATCTGCCGCACCAATGCAACAACCAGCTTGTGCATTACCGGATCCTGCGCGCCCAGCATATGGGCATGGCGCATCGCCCGCCGCATGATGCGGCGCAGCACATAGCCGCGCCCCTCGTTCGAGGGCGTCACACCATCGGCAATCAGGAACGAGACCGAACGCAGGTGGTCCGCGATCACCCGGTGGCTGGTCTTGCCCTTGCCATCAGGGTCCGAATTCGTCGCGTGAGCGGAGGCTTGGATCAGGCTGCGCATCAGATCGGTGTCATAGTTGTCGTGCTTGCCCTGCAAGAGCGCGCCGATCCGTTCCAGCCCCATGCCGGTGTCGATCGACTGCATCTCCAAGGGCACCAGCCGCCCATCGGCGAACTGTTCGTTCTGCATGAAGACGTTGTTCCAGATCTCGATGAACCGGTCGCCGTCCTGTTCGGCCGAGCCCGGCGGGCCGCCCCAGATCGAGGGCCCGTGGTCATAGAAAATCTCGGTGCAGGGGCCACAGGGCCCGGTCGGCCCCATGCGCCAGAAGTTGTCGTCGCTGGCGATACGGATGATCCGTTCTTCCGGCAGGCCCGAGATCTTTTTCCAATACACCGCCGCCTCGTCATCGGTATGGTAAATCGTGACCGACAGCTTTTCCTTCGGCAGGCCGAAATCCTTGGTCAAAAGCTCCCAAGCAAAAGCGATGGCCTGTTCCTTGAAATAGTCGCCGAACGAAAAATTCCCCAGCATTTCAAAGAAGGTATGGTGCCGCGCGGTATAGCCGACATTGTCCAGATCGTTATGCTTGCCGCCCGCGCGCACGCATTTCTGCGCCGTCGTGGCGCGCTTGTAATCCCGCGTCTCCACTCCGGTGAAGCAGTTCTTGAACTGCACCATCCCCGAATTCGTGAACATCAGCGTCGGGTCATTGCGCGGCACCAGGGGGCTGCTTTCCACATGCCGGTGGCCGTTTCGCACGAAGAAATCGGTATAGGTCGAGCGGATGTCGTTCAAGGACGCCATGATAGCCCCTCTGGGATTGCGGTTCCGCCTCCGTTTAGCCCTGCCTGCCCGCCCTGTCCACGGGCATTTGCATTCGCAGCACAAAGGCCGGGCTACGCGGCCCGGCCTTTGATATCTTGTTCAAATTCTGGTCGTCGGACGGGCCTAGTCGTCCAGCGCGTCATCCTTGTCGGTCATGGTAAAATCAAGCCCGTTTGCCGCGCGGATCTTGTCCTCGATCTCGGCGGCGACGCCGGGGTTCTGCTTGAGGAAGATCTTGGCATTCTCACGCCCCTGCCCGATGCGTTCATCCTTGTAGGAATACCAGCTGCCGGATTTTTCAACGACACCGGCCTTGACACCGATATCCACCAGTTCCCCGACCTTTGAGATGCCTTCGCCATACATGATGTCGAATTCCACCTCCTTGAAGGGCGGCGAGACCTTGTTCTTCACCACCTTCACCCGGGTCGAGTTGCCGATCACCTCGTCGCGGTCCTTGATCGCGCCGGTGCGGCGGATGTCCAGGCGCACCGAGGCATAGAACTTCAACGCATTGCCGCCCGTCGTGGTTTCGGGGCTGCCAAACATCACGCCGATCTTCATGCGGATCTGGTTGATGAAAATCACCATGCAATTGCTGCGCCCGATCGACGCCGTCAGCTTGCGCATTGCCTGGCTCATCAGGCGGGCCTGGCTGCCCATCTGCATGTCGCCCATATCGCCTTCGATTTCCGACTTCGGCACCAGTGCGGCGACCGAATCGACCACGATCAGATTGACCGCGCCCGACCGCACCAGCGTGTCGACGATTTCCAGCGCCTGTTCGCCCGTGTCGGGCTGGCTGATGAGAAGCTCATCCAGATTAACGCCCAGTTTCTTGGCATATTGCGGATCGAGCGCATGCTCGGCGTCGACAAAGGCGCAGACCCCGCCCTTCTTCTGGCTTTCGGCCACGACATGCAGCGTCAGCGTGGTCTTGCCCGAGCTTTCCGGCCCGTAAATTTCAATGATCCGGCCCTGCGGCAAGCCACCGATCCCCAGCGCGATGTCAAGGCCGAGAGAGCCGGTCGAGGTGGCCTCGATATCCATCACGGCATTGTCCTGGCCCAGCTTCATGATCGAGCCCTTGCCGAACTGCCGCTCAATCTGCGCCAGCGCGCTTTCCAACGCTTTCGCCTTGTCCGTGCCCTTGCCGTCCATGCCCTTGCCTTCCATACCCTGCTTCCCGTTCAACTCGAGGAGGTTTGCCACTGCAACCATTGTCCTTCTCCTTATCACATGGCCGCACGTCGGCGGCAATTGCCCGCATGTTCCCGCTTTGTTTTCAACATATGAATACAAAAGGGGAACATTTCAATCAAAATCTTCCGGACCAGCTTTTCCTCAACAGGATTAAGGAATAGTTAGCGCGGGCCCGGCGGGGCAAGTTTTTGCAACACGGGTCTTTGCGACGGCGGCGCGCGGCGGGGCCAAGACGGGAAAGCTTTTGGATCATGATGGTGTACTGGCAAGAACGGCTGGCGATTCTGGCCACTCCGAAAACCGCCTCTACCGCGATGGCGGCGGCGCTTGGCGGGCTTGCGGCGGTGGTGATCCAGCGGCCAAAGACGCTCAAGCACACTGATGCCGAACGATTTGGCGCCTTCTGGCAGCCCTATCTGACTGCGGCGGCCGGGAACCGCTTTGAGGTCGCAGCCCTGATGCGGCATCCCCGCGATTGGCTGGGCAGCTGGTATCGTGACGGCCAGCGCGACGATGTCGAACCCGGCATGTCAACCCGCGGGATGAGCTTTGACGATTTTGTGCAGGCCTACCGCGCCCCGGGCAAAAGGCCGAGCTTTGCCGATGTCGGATCGCAGGCCGATTTTCTGGGCCGAAATGGCCCAGCCCGGGTGGACCAGCTGTTTCGCTATGAAGATCTGAGCGGGTTTCTAGAATTTCTTGAGGACCGGCTGGGCTGCGAGATCCTCTTGCCCCGGCTCAATGTCTCTCCATTGGCCAATACCAGCCTCACGACAACGACAGAGGCGCCGCTTCAGCAGGTCTGCGCCGAAGATTTCGCGCTTTACGACGGTCTCGGCCGGGGCTGACCGGCATCTTCGACGGCAGGTCAAACTGCGCCAGGGTATCAGCGCGTCAATGCAAAAGCTGACCTTGCACTCTGGCCGCCAGATCCGACAGCAAAAAGGGCTTGGGCAGAAAGACCGAATTGGGGATGCGTGACTGCATTTCGGCCAAGGCATCCTCGGCATAGCCCAAAACAAAGATCACCTTGACATCCGGCCGCTGCTCAAGCGCCAGCTTCACCCAGGACGGCCCGGCCATGCCCGGCATCACCACATCGGTCACGAAGATATCCACCTCCAGCCGAGGGTCTTCGAGCATGCGCAGCGCCTCTTCGGCATTTTCCGCCTCAAGCACGGTATAGCCGCGCATCCGCAAGGCCCGGCTGGCAAAGGCGCGCAACGGCGCCTCATCCTCAACCAAAAGCACCACGCCCTCTCCGGGACGCATCAGGAGATTGGCCTTGGTTTCGGCCTTGGGCAATGGTTCCTCGCCGGCAAGGGGCTTGTAGATGGGGAAGCAAAGCTGAAAGACCGACCCTTCGCCTTCAGTCGAATCCACAAAAATGAAGCCCCCCGACTGCTTGACAATGCCATAGGCCGTGGACAGGCCAAGCCCGGTGCCCTCACCGGTTTTCTTGGTGGTGAAGAACGGCTCAAAGATCTTTTCCAGCCGGTCCGGCGCGATGCCGCAGCCGGTGTCGCGCACCCGGATCAGCGCATAATCGCCCGCAGGCACCAGCGCACGGTCGCGCCGCATGTCATCGCGCAGGCACAAGGCTTCGGTTTCGATGTGAATGGTGCCACCTTCGGGCATGGCATCGCGCGCATTGACAACAAGGTTCATCACCACCTGTTCCAGCTTGCGCCGGTCGGCGCGGATGGTCTGCAGCCCAGACCCATGAGACAGGCGCAGACGGATCCGTTCTCCCACCAGACGGTTCAAGTGATGGGTCAGATCCGACAAAAGATCTTCCAGGTCCAGGCGTTCAGGCTTGAGTGTCTGTTTGCGCGAATAGGCCAGAAGCTGGCCGACCAGGGCAGCGGCGCGGTTGGCGTTCTGGTGGATCTGGATCAGGTCGGGATAGGCCGGATCTTCGGCCTTGTGGCGCAACAGCAAAAGGTCGCAATGACCCGAAATCGCAGTCAGCAGATTGTTGAAATCATGGGCGATACCGCCGGCGAGCTGGCCGATGGCCTGCATCTTCTGGCTTTGCACGAACTGCGCCTCAAGCGTCTTGAGAGCGGTTGCATCCTGCAAGATCGCCAGCACCCCCGGCCGGCCTCCCTCGACGATGCGGCGCAAGGTGACCTGCACAAACACTTCGCTGCCAAGTTGCCGTGCCGTCAGAACCTCGGCCCCGCCGGGTTTGCGTTCGGCCACCACATCGCCCAGCCAATCCCCCACCGGCCGCCCGAGACCGTCGAACAGGTCATGAAAGGCCGGGCTTGCCCCCGCTTCAAGATGTAACTGGTCGCGGGCAGCCGCATTGGCCGCGCGCAAGGCACCGTCGGGGGCGAATTTCAGCAAAGGGACCGGCACATGTTCGAAATCGGCCTGCACCTGCGGTGTCGGCGCAGAGGCTGGCAACGGCAACAGGAAAATCTCGCGCCGTTCCGCAAGCCCCTCAACCTCGGCCAGAATGGCGCGCAAGGGACCTTCGACACCATTCACCTCCACCTCTTCGCCCGAGCGCAGCGGTTGGCTGGAAAAGACCCGATCCAGCCGCTTTGGCCGCCCGCCCAGAAGCCGCCGCATCGCTTCATTGGTAAACAGCACCACCCCCGCCTTGTTCGCCGTCAACATCGGCAGGCTGAGCGTTTCGGCCCCACGCCCCAGCGCGCTGCGATCCGCGAATTCCTCAAGCCGCCAAAGGAAGCGGTCATCCACCAGCCGATGCAAAGACAGGCGGGTATGGCCGCGGCGGCTGACCACATCTTCGCGCGCCGCACCGGCATGGGCGGCGCGCGCCTGTAGCCGGTAAAGCACGGCCGAGGAGGCGGCAAAAGCCTCTCCCAGAACCGAGACCAGGGTTTCGCCCTGCACCCCACCAAAGCGCGCCTGAGCGGCGGCGTTCTGAAAGCGGATCTGACCGAGCGAATCGGTGGTAAAGCTGGGGGTCGCGTCCTGCCCCGTCATCTGGGCAAGGCGACGGTCGAGCCGTCGCTGATCCAGCGCCTTCAGGCCCACAAGACCCCGCCCCAGAAACACCAGCGCGACAAAGGTCAGGCCAATGATCACGGCGGCCGCGCGCAGCCTGTCATCACTGGCAAAGGTCGCAACCGCAAGCGCGCTGACTGACAGCACCAAAAGCAACAGCGCGCCATACGGCCCGCCGCGCCGGTCGGCAAAGATTCCCGCAAGATCGCTTACCGGTTTGCCTGCCAAGGCCCTCTCCTTCGTGCAGGTTGCGCTGTGCATCCACCGCGCACCTTCCTTCACTAGGACCAGCAATGGTTAACCGAGGTTTAAGATGAAAGGATGCGCCGGAACGATAATGCAAATCATGGCGCGAAAAGTCATGAAAATTCTCTTCAAGGTTGCACCACACTCAAGGCGCGCGCCTCAGGATGGCAAGAAAGAAACCATCGCCGCCTTGCAAGGGCGAAAACCGGCGCTGCAACTGGCATGAAAATCCGGGATTTTCATTCAGAAACGCGCTGATGCGGTCCTCATTCTCGGCCCGCAGCATCGAGCAGGTCGCATAAGCAAGAATACCCGAAGGCGCAAGCATGGTCGCCGCTCGTGTCAGGATTTTGGCCTGAAGCGCGCACAAGCTGCCCAGGCGATCGGCCGTCAGCGCCCATTTTCCCATCGGATCCCGTCGCCAGCTGCCCGAACCGGAACAGGGAACGTCTGTCAGGACAAGATCATATGGCGCTGTTTCTTCGGGTGTTTTCGAAATTGTCACCTGCGCGCCAGCCCGCGCCGCCCGAGCCGGCAAGTCACTCATCCGGCCCGGATCGGCGTCATGCGCCCAAAGCTCCATCCGTGCTTGCGCCGCCATCGCCAGTGTCTTGCCCCCGCCACCGGCACACAGATCCAGCACCCGCAAACCATCACGCAGGGGCAAAGCCTCAATCACCCCTTGCGACGAGGCATGCTGCAATTCGACGAGACCCTCGGCATATGCCGCCGACTGATGGATTTTTCGCGCGTTTTCCGTGACTTCAAGGCCATGCTTCAAGCCATGAACATCTTGCGTGCCAATGCCCTCGCGCGCAAGGGCCGCCTGCGCCGCCGCGCGGCTGATCTTGGCCGCATTGACCCGCAGAAACACCGGCGCGCGGCAACGCATCGCTTCAAGCGTTGCATGACATTCATCGCCCAAAGACTTGAAAAAATGATCATAAAGCCAATCTGGAATATCCAGCGCCTCGGCCCCGGCCAGGGGTGGCCGCCCCGCTTCATCGGGGCCAACCGGGGCTGGGGCATGCGCCTGTCCGGTGAAAAGCGCCGCCAGATCGGCACCGGCGGCACGCTGCCCCCCCAAGATCAGGCCCCGCCCCGTGAGCGCCCCGCCAAGGGCCGCGTATGATCGTTTGCAGCGCAGCGCATCAAAGACCAGATCGCGCACCGCATGCCGGTCACCCGAGCCGGCAAAGCGGCTGGCCCGGCCCCAATTGGTCAGCGCCTGCTCGGCCGGCTCCCCCCCCAGGATACGGTCGAGGATCGAAATGGCAGCGGAAAGGCGGGCGGCGGGGGTCATGCCTTGCGCTCTTGCAGGATGTTGCCGCCATCGACCACCAGCGTCGCGCCATTGACATAGGAGGCCCCGGGCGAGGCGAGAAAGGCGACACAGGCGGCCACTTCGGCAGGCGTTCCGGCCCGGCCGGGCGGTGTGGCGACAGCGGCCCGCAGCTCTTCCCCGGTCGAGGCCTCGGTCGCGATCCATCCCGGCGCCACTGCATTCACCGTCACGCCCCGCGCCGCAACCTCGAGCGCAAGGGCATGGGTCAGCCCCACCATCGCGGCCTTTGCCGCCGAATAGGCCGCCTCGCCCGGGTTCGACACCATCGGCCCGGTGACCGAGGCCATCATGATCACCCGCCCATCGCCTGCCGCCACCATGGCCGGAAGATAGGCCCTTGTGACAAGAACGGCGGTGGTCAGCGTGGTGTCCATCTGCCGCCGCCAATCCTCGGGCGTCATGTCAAGAAAGGCGATCTGCGCCGCTGGTGCCAGAACCGAGCCCATGCCAGCATTGTTGACCAGAACCGCCGCCGGGCCGGTGGCGCCATAAAGCCGGCCAACTGTGGCCGGGTCGGTCAGATCGCCTTGAAACGACATCACCCGATAGCCCTCGGCCAGCAATTCGGCCCGCCGCGCCTCGATGCGGCCCGTGGTCGCGGTAATGGCAAGATCAAAGCCCGCCTGCCCCAAGGCCCGGGCGCAGGCCATGCCGATGCCGCCCGCCGCCCCGACCCCTGTGATGACTGCCAGCGCCATGACGCCTCCTTTTTCCCCCTCCATAGCCAGCTTGCGCTTTTGCCGCAACGCGGGCACTGGAAAATCGTCACGCAACACGCCATGTCTTGGCGCATGACATACAAGACCGAAGGCGACCGTCTCTCTCAGCTTCTGCCGCGCCTTGCCGAAGGCACGCAGGAGCGCATCAGCATTGGCGATATCGTGACCCGGCTGGAAGGCCGGGCCCATACCACGCTTCTGGTGCTGTTTGCCCTGCCCAATGTGCTGCCCGCCATTCCCGGGACCTCTGCTATAACCGGCATGCCGCTTGTGTATCTGGCGCTGCAACTCAGCCTTGGCCAGAAGCCCTGGCTGCCGGGGTTCATTGCCAACCGCAGTTTTTCGCGGCCCGGTCTGGCCGCTGTGCTGGATCAGGCCAAGCCCTGGCTAGAGCGCAGCGAACGCTTCCTGCATCCAAGGCTGGGCGTCCTGACGCGCGGGCGGATGGAGCGGGTCATTGGCGTCTTGATGCTGATCCTCGCCTGTGCGGTGGTGCTGCCCATCCCCTTTGGCAACATGATCCCGGCGCTTGGCATCATCTTTTTCTCGCTAGGTCTCATGGAAGAGGACGGGCTGTGGATCATCGCGGGCCTTGTGACCATGATCAGCGGGGCCGTGATCTTTTCCACGCTGCTCTGGGCGCTTTTCAAGGCGGCGGTTTTCGTCTTTCTGGGTGCCTTCGGCTATGCGCCATGACAAAGGGCGGCACCTGATGGGGCCGCCCGAGTGTCTGTCTACGAAAGCGGCCGAACCTCAGCCGATCCGGTAATTCGGGCTTTCTCGCGTGATCTGCACGTCATGCACATGGCTTTCCTTCAGCCCGGCCCCGGTTATCCGGACAAATGTGCAATTGGCGCGCATCTCGGCAATGGTGCGGTTGCCGGTATAGCCCATGGCGGCGCGCAGCCCCCCGACCATCTGGTGTAGAACGGTTGCCACCGTGCCCTTGTAGGGCACTTGCCCCTCGATACCTTCGGGCACCAGCTTGTCCGAGGCGGCATCCTTCTGGAAATATCGGTCGGCGCTTCCGCGCGCCATCGCACCCAGGCTGCCCATGCCGCGATAGGCCTTGAAGCTGCGGCCCTGATACAAGATCAGCTCGCCCGGAGATTCCTCGGTGCCCGCAATGGCGCTGCCCACCATGGCGCAAGAGGCCCCGGCGGCAATCGCCTTGGCAAAATCGCCCGAGAACTTGATGCCACCATCCGCGATGATCGGAATATCGCCTGCGGCGCGGGCGGCATCCATGATCGCGGTCAGCTGTGGCACACCCACACCGGCGACAATCCGCGTCGTGCAAATGGAGCCCGGCCCGATACCGACCTTGACCGCATCAGCCCCGGCCCCGATCAAGGCCCGCGTCGCCTCGGCCGTGGCCACATTGCCCGCGACCACTTGCACCTTGTTCGACAGTTTCTTGATGCGCTCCACTGCACGGGCCACCCCTTCGGAATGGCCATGCGCCGTGTCGATCACCACCATGTCAACGCCAGCGTCGATCAGGGCCTGGCTGCGCTCAAACCCCGCATCGCCCACAGTCGAGGCCGCCGCCACCCGCAGCCGCCCCATCTCATCCTTGCAGGCCTGCGGGTTCAGAACCGATTTCTCGGTGTCCTTCAACGTCAAAAGCCCGGTCAGCTTGCCCGCCCCATCGGTGACCAGAAGCTTCTCGATCCGCCGCGCCTTCATCAGGCTGATCGCCGCGTCCCGGTCCACCGGCTCACGCAAGAGCGCCAGATTCTCAGAGGTCATCATCACCGAAACCGGGGTCTGGTCGTCAGAGGCAAAGCGCATGTCGCGGTTGGTGACGATGCCCACCACGCGGCCCTGACCGTCGACCACCGGAAAGCCGGTGATCTGATAGCGTTCCATCAAGGCCTTGGCATCGGCCAGCGTCTGATCGGGGGTCAGCGTGATGGGGGCATAGACCACGCCGGATTCAAACCGCTTGACGCGCCGCACCTCGCGCGCCTGAGCCTCCAGGTCCAGGTTGCGGTGAATGACCCCGATCCCACCGGCCTGGGCCATGGCAATCGCCATGCGGCCCTCGGTGACCGTATCCATCGCGCTCGACAGAAGCGGGATGTTCATCCGGATGGATGTTGTGACGAAGGTCGAGGTATCGGCATCCGAAGGCAGCACGCTCGATGCAGCCGGAACCAGCAGGACGTCGTCAAAAGTAAGCGCCTCGCGAATCTCCAATTGGGCCTCCATGGGGTTTGGCTGGGGAGTGTTCGTTTGACGCCCCCCCTTTGCACGGGTCAGCCGCAAGCGCAAGAGCGTTTTGCCCCCCTTGCAGCCGATTGCGCAGGGTGCATTGATGCGCGCAACGACAGAGGGACAGGCAGATGCGGGTCGCAATCATCGAAAACACGGCCGTGACCCATCACGGACAGGTCGGGGTGGCGCTGCATGAAGCGGGCGCACGGATCGACCTTTGGAAACCCTGGCGCGATCAGGCGCTGCCGGATCTGGGGGCCTATGACGCATTGGTGGCTTTTGGCGGCGAACAGAACGCGCTCGCGGATGCCACCCACCCCTACCTGCCCCGCCTTGCCCGGTTGATGAAGCAATCGGCCGATATGGGAATCGCGACACTGGGCATCTGCCTGGGCTCGCAGGTCTTTGCCCGTGGCCTGGGCGCCGACAATCATATCGGAACGGCCGGCGAATACGGCTGGTGTGATGTGACGCTGACGGGTCAGGGCCGTAACGATCCGGTGCTCGGACGATTGCCGGCGCGCTTTCCGATCATGCAATGGCACTCCGACACCTTTACCCTGCCCCCCGGGGCGGTGCATTTGGCCACCAGCCCCACGGCGCAGGTGCAAGCTTTCCGTATCGGGCGCGCGGGCTATGCCACGCAGTTCCACTTCGAGGCCAACCGCGCCGTCGCCGCCGACTGGGCACACGAATTCGCCGAGGCCTTCGAGGCCAACCGCCCCGGCTGGGTCGGAGATTTCGACACCCATGCCGCGCGCCATGCCGCCAAGGCGGATGCCCACGGCCTTGCCATCGCCCGCGCCTGGGTCAACCTGATCTGACAGCGCTCATCGTAGCCTCGCCCCAGGCTCGGCGCTCTTCGCGTTTCATCTTGGCCAAGATGAACGCCGAATGCCAAGGGCTTTCGCCGCTTCTCGTCATTTGCGCCGCAACCAATGACAAAGGCGACGTTTTCCAGCCTTGCCGCCCCCAACCTGCCCGCTAGAAAAGGGGGGCGCACAGGAGGCTTTCGATGTCAGACGATGCATTGGTCATTTTCACCCCTTCGGGCAAACGGGGCCGGTTCGCCCTTGGAACGCCCATTCTGCAGGCGGCTCGCCAGCTTGGGGTCGATCTCGATTCCGTCTGTGGCGGGCGCGGCATCTGCTCGAAGTGCCAGATCACCCCCGGCTATGGCGAGTTTCCCAAGCATGGCGTGACCGTGGAAGAGGACGCGGTCAGCCCCTGGAATGCGGTGGAAGAGCGCTACAAATCCAAACGCGGCATGTTGCCGGGCCGCCGCTTGGGCTGTCAGGCTAAGGTCATGGGCGATGTCGTGATCGACGTGCCGCCCGAATCCCAGGTCCACAAGCAGGTGATCCGCAAATCCGCGACCCAGCGCGACATCGTGATGGACCCGGCCACGCGCGCGCTTTTTGTCGAGGTGACCGAGCCTGACATGCACAACCCTTCGGGCGATTTCGAGCGTCTGAAGGAGGCATTGGCCGCGCAATGGGGGATCGAGGCGCCGGTGGCCAGCCTGGGCGTCTTGCGTCGCTTGCAGCCCGTGCTGCGCAAGGGGGAGTGGAAGGTCACTGTTGTCTTGAACAAAGGCAACCATGATCAGGCCCCGCGTATCCTCGATGTGAAGCCCGGATTTTACGAGGGTGGTCTTTATGGCCTTGCCATCGACCTTGGCTCGACCACGGTTGCTGCGCATCTGTGCGATCTGCGCGATGGGTCGGTTTTGGCCTCGTCAGGTCTGATGAATCCGCAGATCCGCTTTGGCGAAGACCTGATGAGCCGGGTGAGCTATGCCATGATGAACCCCGGCGGCGATGTTGAGATGACGCGCGCCGTGCGCGAGGCGATCAATGCGCTGGCCAGTGCCATTGCCGATGAAGCCAAGATTGACGTCAAGTCGATCTATGAGGTGGTTTTTGTCTGCAACCCGGTCATGCACCATCTGCTTTTGGGCATTGATCCGGTTGAACTGGGCCAGGCGCCCTTTGCGTTGGCAAATTCGGGCAGTCTGACGCTGGATGGCCGCGATCTGGACCTGACCAACATCAACGATGCCGCCCGTGTCTATGTCCTGCCCTGCATCGCGGGCCATGTCGGCGCTGATGCCGCCGCCGTGGCGCTTTCGGAAGAGCCGGGCAAATCGGACGAGATGGTGCTGATCGTCGATGTCGGTACCAATGCCGAAATCCTTCTGGGCAACAAGAGCCGGGTTCTGGCCTGCTCCAGCCCCACCGGCCCCGCCTTTGAGGGCGCACAGATTTCCAGCGGCCAGCGCGCCGCCCCCGGCGCGATCGAGCGGGTCGAGATTGACCCTGTCACCAAGGAGCCGCGGTTCAAGGTCATCGGCTCGGACCTGTGGTCAACCGATCCGGGCTTTGAGGCGGCGACCGCCGCGAGCGGCATCACCGGCATCTGCGGGTCGGGCATCATCGAGGCTGTGGCCGAAATGCGCATGGCCGGGATCGTGGATCAGGGCGGTCTGATCGGGGGACCGGATCAGGTGGGCAACCCACGCTGCGAGGCCGAGGGGCGCACCCATTCCTATCTTCTGCATGACGGTAGCGCCACCGGCGGCCCGCGCATTTCGGTCACCCAGGGCGATATCCGCGCCATCCAGCTTGCCAAGGCGGCGCTTTACGCGGGCGCGCGGCTGTTGATGGACGAAATGGGGGTGGAAAAGGTCGAGAAGGTCACCCTGGCCGGGGCTTTTGGCGCCCATATCAGCCCAAAGCACGCCATGGTGCTGGGCATGATCCCCGATGTCCCCTTGGACAAGGTTGTGTCGGCAGGCAACGCCGCCGGCACTGGCGCGCGGATTGCCTTGTGCAATGTGGCAGCACGCAACGCGATTGAGGCCACGGTGCATGAGATCCACAAGGTCGAGACCGCCATCGAGCCGCGCTTTCAAGAGCATTTCGTCAATGCCAGTGCCATTCCGAACGCGGTGGACGGCTTCCCCGAGCTTGGCCGCATCGTGACCCTGCCCGATGTCAGCTTCAACACCTCCGGGTCAGGCGCGGGCGGGGCCGATGGCGGGCGGCGGCGGCGGCGCGGTTAAACCGGTTTGCTGCCCGCCTTATCACAGCCCATCACGGCTGCGCGAGCAGGCTGAACCAGCCCGTTCGCGCCGCCGTAACTCCAGCACGACATCGGGATAGGCCCGGTGCTTGCTAGGAGAAATTTCATGAAGCTTCGTGTTGCCGCTTTGGCCCTGCTTGCCACCTCTTCGGTCGCTTTGGCGGCTGATAAGTCGATTGTCGATATCGCCGTGGGTTCGGCCGACCATTCCACGCTGGTTGCCGCCGTGCAGGCCGCCGGTCTGGTCGAAACGCTGAGCGGCGCTGGCCCCTTCACCGTTTTCGCCCCCACCAATGACGCCTTTGCCAAGCTGCCCGCCGGCACCGTTGACGGCCTTTTGAAACCCGAATCCAAGGATCAATTGACCAAGATCCTGACCTGCCACGTTGTTGGCGCCCAGGCGCTGGCGGCTGATGTTGCCAAGATGATCGCTGATGGCAGCGGCACCGCCACCATCGAAACGCTGGGCGGCTGCAAGCTTGAAGCCACGCTTGACGGCGACATGGTCAAGATCAAGGACGAAGCTGGCGGCATGGCCACCGTGACTGCCACTGATCTGGTCGGCACCAATGGCGCGATCCATGTGGTCGATGCGGTGCTGCTGCCGGCCTCCTGATCGGCTGACGAAACGAGACCCGGCGCGGGGCAGCCTTCTGCCTCGCGCCCTTTTTCTACCCGGCCTTCCCCCTTGACCCCAGGCCTTGGCTGGCATACCTCCACCATGTCGCGGGTGTAGCTCAATGGTAGAGCAGCAGCTTCCCAAGCTGAATACGAGGGTTCGATTCCCTTCACCCGCTCCATCAAACAAATATTCACGTGATTTCTCAATGGCTTAGGCTTTTTGAGGGCTTGCGATGCACACAATTGAACCCACACGTTACACGACCACGATCAACGGTCACCTGTACTACAACAGACGAGTCCCACGTCATGCGGTTGATGCTTTTGGTCCCCATGTCAGGGTCAGAATCAGGGATTTTTCGGAAGCTGATCGGCTAACAAGAAGGCTCAACGACATCTGGGCTGAGGACCACATTGAGGTTTCACCTGACCTAAAGACCCTGCTGGCAGCGACTACAACAAAGCAGGCGACCCTAACGACCATCGCTACCGAATATGTGGAGGTCCGAGGTATACAGGACAACCCAACGATCAGCAGCGCCCTACTCTTGGCCCAACTCTCTGGCGATATGTCAATTGAAGGTTATGGCAGGCAGGATGCACGCAACTTTGTGCAGACGCTCCTTCAGCGAGGAATGCGGACAACTTCAATTCGACGACGACTGAACTGCCTAAGCGCAGTCTTCAACTATGCCTATGCTGAATATGAAATCGACGGCAGAAACCCCTTCACACGCGTTCTAATCGCCAAAGAAGGTGCAGATAGGGTCAAGCGGCTATGGCCTGCCCCAATCTAGTGGTCCGCTTTTAGTCTTAGTGCATGATTGGTCTTGACGCTACGGCTGGCGTGGCCGGCGGAGCGGCTCCGGATGGCGTAGCCGGCCACTGGATGACCTCGGGAGCTGG
>VGDH01000041.1 GCA_016869835.1 Alphaproteobacteria bacterium | reverse complement strand
TGGACGGCGCGATGACCATCATTCAGGCGGCCGAGGTGGCGGGCGTGGAAATTCCGCGTTTTTGCTATCACGAGCGTCTGACCATCGCGGGTAACTGCCGGATGTGCCTGGTCGAGGTGGTGGGCGGCCCGCCGAAACCGGCGGCGAGCTGCGCCATGCAGGTGCGTGACCTGCGCCCCGGCCCGAATGGCGAGGCGCCGGTGGTCAAGACCAAATCGCCGATGGTGAAGAAGGCGCGCGAAGGGGTGATGGAGTTTCTGCTCATCAACCACCCGCTTGATTGCCCGATCTGCGATCAGGGCGGCGAATGTGACCTGCAAGATCAGGCCATGGCCTATGGCGTCGATTTTTCGCGCTACCGCGAACCAAAGCGGGCGTCCGAAGACCTGAACCTTGGCCCGCTGGTCGAGACGAAGATGACGCGCTGCATCAGCTGCACCCGCTGCGTGCGCTTCACCACCGAGGTGGCGGGCATCACGCAGATGGGCCAGACCGGCCGGGGCGAGGACAGCGAGATCACCAGCTATCTGAACCTGACCCTGGACAGCAACCTGCAGGGCAACATCATTGATCTTTGTCCGGTTGGCGCGCTGACGTCAAAGCCTTATGCCTTTACCGCGCGCCCGTGGGAATTGACCAAGACCGAAACCATCGACGTGATGGATGCGATTGGGTCGAATATCCGCGTCGACACCAAGGGCCGCGAAGTGATGCGCATCCTGCCGCGCAACCATGACGGCGTGAATGAGGAATGGATTTCGGACAAGACCCGGTTCATCTGGGATGGGTTGCGCCGTCAGCGTCTGGATACGCCCTACATCCGCGAGAATGGCAAGCTGCGCAAGGCGAGCTGGGGTGAGGCGCTGGCCGCCGCCGCCCAAGCGATGAAGGGCAAGAAGGTTCTGGGCCTTGTCGGCGACCTTGCCCCGGTTGAGGCAGCTTATTCTCTGAAAACGCTGGTGGAATCGCTTGGCGGGCATGTGGAATGTCGCACCGACAACGCCAAACTGCCTGCAGGCAACCGGTCGGCCTATGTTGGCACGGCGACGATTGAAGATATCGACAGCGCCAAGACCATTCTTCTTATCGGCACCAACCCGCGCCATGAGGCACCGGTCCTGAACGCCCGCATCCGCAAAGCCTGGACCAAGGGTGCCACCGTGGGCCTGATCGGCGAGGCGGCCGATCTGACCTATGACTACAAGCACATGGGCACCGACCGCGCCGCGCTGGTCGATCTGGTGGGCAAGGTCACGGCCAAGGAAAACACGCTGGTCATCATCGGCCAGGGCGCGATCAATGAGGCGGACGGCGAGGCGGTGCTTTCGCACGCCATGGCCTATGCGACCGGTGCTGGGGCCAAGTTCATGGTCCTGCACACCGCCGCCTCTCGCGTCGGTGCGATGGACATCGGCGCGGTGACCGAGGGCGGGCTTGCCAAGGCAACCGAAGGGGCCGAAGTGATCTTCAACCTTGGCGCAGACGAGGTGGACATCGCGGCCGGGCCCTTCGTGATCTATCAGGGCAGCCATGGCGACCGTGGCGCGCAACGTGCCGATGTCATTCTGCCCGGTGCCGCCTATACCGAAGAGAACGGGCTGTTCGTCAACACCGAGGGCCGTCCGCAACTGGCGATGCGCGCCGGTTTCGCGCCGGGTGAGGCCAAAGAGAACTGGGCCATCCTGCGCGCGCTTTCGGCCGAGGTGGGCGCAACCCTGCCATGGGACAGCCTCGCCGCCTTGCGGGCGAACCTTGTCGGCAAGCATCCGCATCTGGGTCAGGTTGACGAAGTCGCGACCAATGAGTGGACGCCGATTGCCGTCAAGGCGCCTGCCAAGGCAACCTTCCGCCCTGCGATCCGCGAGTTCTATCTGACCAACCCGATCGCGCGGGCAAGCGTGGTGATGGGCGAGTTGGCGGCCATGGCCAAGGCGCGGGCCGCTGGCCAGATGGCGGCGGAGTAAACGCTCTTGTGCCTGGCCTGCCGCAGCATCGCAGTCCTTGGGGTCGCTTCGGCGCTCCTGATCGGCTGCGGTGGTGGGGCGGATCCGGCCTCGCAAGCCAGCTTCTCGCCCAGCTACAAGGGGATCGAGACCATCCTTCTGGACGGCGATCTGGTGAATTTCCGCGTCGAGATGACCGGCGCGCGCGGCAATCAGGATGTGGCCGATTACGCGGCCTGCGCGGCGGCGCAATATGCGCTGATCCGGGGCTTTGGATTTGCCCGCCATGTGCGGACAAATGTCGATAATCAGGGTGGAACTTGGCGCGGGGATGCGGTTTACACCATCTCGGCGGCGCTGCCCGAAGGGTTAAGAACAATAGACGCCGAAGTGACGGTGCGCGATTGCGGCGCACGCGGCATTCCGACGGTGTAAGGGCCACGAAAAGGCTAAGGGGACGTAGGGGATCATGGCTGAATTCTTCCAGACCGGCGCGGGGATCGCAGTGCTGATTGCGCTGCAAAGCCTTGCAATCATTGCCTTCGTGATGATCAGCCTGCTGTTCCTTGTCTACGGCGACCGCAAGATCTGGGCGGCGGTTCAGATGCGCAAGGGCCCAAATGTGGTGGGCCCCTTTGGTCTTTTGCAATCGGTGGCTGACGCGCTGAAATATGTGGTCAAGGAAATCGTCATTCCGGCGGGCGCGGACCGTCCGGTGTTCTTCCTTGCGCCTATGCTCTCGTTCGTGCTGGCCATCCTTGCCTGGGCTGTGGTGCCTTTTGACCAGGGCTGGGTGCTGGCCGACATCAACGTAGCGATCCTGTTCGTCTTTGCCGTTTCCTCGCTTGAGGTTTACGGCGTAATCATGGGAGGCTGGGCCTCGAACTCGAAATATCCGTTCCTTGGCTCGCTCCGCTCTGCCGCGCAGATGATTTCCTATGAGGTCTCCTTGGGCCTTATCATCATCGGCATCATCATCTCGACCGGCTCGATGAGCTTTGGCGCCATCGTTGCTGCGCAGGACGGTGATCTGGGCCTTCTGAACTGGTACTGGCTGCCGCATTTCCCGATGGTGTTTCTGTTCTTCATCTCGGCCTTAGCCGAAACCAACCGCCCGCCGTTCGACTTGCCGGAAGCGGAATCAGAACTCGTCGCCGGGTTCATGGTGGAATATTCCTCGACCCCCTACCTTCTGTTCATGGCCGGCGAATACATCGCGATCTTCCTGATGTGCGCGCTGATGTCGCTGCTCTTCTTCGGCGGCTGGCTGTCGCCCATCCCCGGGCTGGCCGATGGCTGGTGGTGGATGGTCGCCAAGATGTGGCTGTTCTTCTTCTTCTTCGCCATGGTGAAGGCGATCGTGCCGCGCTACCGCTATGACCAGCTGATGCGGATCGGCTGGAAAGTCTTCCTGCCTATGTCGCTCGCTTGGGTGGTGATCGTGGCCTTCCTGGCCAAGTTTGAAATCATGGGGTCGTTCTGGGCCCGCTGGACCATCGGAGGCTGAGGCAATGGCAAACATCGACTGGGGCCGTGCGACCAAATACTTCCTGTTGACCGATTTCATCAAAGGCTTTGGCCTTGGCATGAAATACTTCTTCGCGCCCAAGGCCACGCTGAACTATCCGCATGAAAAGGGGCCGCTGTCGCCCCGCTTCCGCGGCGAACACGCGCTGCGCCGCTATCCCAATGGCGAGGAACGCTGCATCGCCTGCAAGCTGTGCGAGGCGGTTTGCCCGGCACAAGCCATTACCATCGACGCCGAACCGCGCGAGGACGGCTCGCGCCGCACCACGCGCTATGACATCGACATGACCAAGTGCATCTACTGCGGCTTCTGCCAAGAGGCTTGCCCGGTCGATGCCATCGTCGAAGGTCCGAACTTCGAGTTTTCGACCGAGACCCGCGAAGAGCTGTTCTACAACAAGGAAAAACTGCTCGAGAACGGCGCCCGCTGGGAGGCCGAGATTGCTCGCAACCTTGAACTCGACGCGCCTTATCGGTGATCTAACATGACCGACGATCTCACCAAGTTCTTCCAGCAGATGATGGAGCAGGGCCAGAAAATTACCGCTGCCTTCAATCCTGCGCTGGAAAACCTGGACATGAAGGCCTTCGAAAAGCTCTTTCCGGCCATGCCGAAAGAGATGCTTGAGGCATGGTTCGGCAAGACTTTCAACCCCGAGGGTCTTGATGCCCGCACCCGTCTTTTGGTGACGGTTGCGGCGCTGACGGTTCTGGGGGCGCAGGCCGATGTGCAACTGCGCATGACCATACGTCAGGCGCTGAGTGCTGGGGCCACCCAGCGCGAGATTGCCGAAGTGATCTGGCAGATGTCCATGTTCGGCGGTGTTCCCGCCATGCAGAAGGCGCTGGAGATTGCGCAAGCCGTCTTTGCCGAAACGGTCAAGACCACTGAGGAGAAAAACGCATGACCGTTGCCGATTACGCCTTTTACGCCTTTTCCTTCGTCACGGTGGCGGCGGGTCTTATGGTCACCATCAGCCGCAACCCGGTTCATTCGGTCCTTTGGCTGATATTGGCCTTCCTGTCCTCGGCCGGTCTTTTCGTGCTTCTGGGCGCCGAATTCGTCGCCATGCTTCTTATCATCGTCTATGTCGGCGCAGTCGCAGTGCTGTTCCTGTTCGTGGTCATGATGCTCGACGTCGACTTTGCCGAGTTGAAGGGCGAAATGGCGCGCAAGATGCCCTTGGCGCTGTTGATCGGGGTGGTCATCTTGATGGAGCTGTCTTTGGGTGTCGGCGCCTGGGTTCGGGCCGATGGCGCGATGGGCTTGCGCGACGCGGTGGCACCTGCGGCCGATCAGGTGGAGAACACCCGCGCGCTGGGGCTTCTGATCTATGACAAATATGTGCTGCTGTTCCAGCTTTCCGGCCTGATCCTTCTGGTCGCCATGATCGGTGCGATCCTTTTAACCATGCGTCACAGGAAGGACATCAAGCGGCAGAACGTGCTGCACCAGATGTGGCGCGACCCGGCCAAGGCGATGGAGTTGAAGGACGTGAAGCCGGGGCAGGGGCTGTAATCTGGTCGGGGTAAACCCCGACCTACGTAGGGCGGGGTTCACCCCGCCGCGGAAGAGACCGGTAGGGCGGGGTTCACCCCGCCGCCAGACAAGACAACGGGCAAAACGCCCTGAGGGACATGAGAATGGTAGGACTTGAACATTACCTGACAGTGGCGGCGGCTTTGTTCGTCATTGGCATCTTTGGCATCTTCCTTAACCGGAAGAATGTCATCGTCATCCTCATGTCGATCGAACTGATGCTGTTGGCGGTGAACATCAACTTTGTCGCCTTCTCATCTTACCTGGGTGATCTGGTCGGGCAGGTGTTCACCCTGTTCATCCTGACCGTCGCCGCCGCCGAGGCCGCCATTGTCCTAGCAATCCTTGTGGTGTTCTTCCGCAACCGCGGCACCATCGACGTCGAAGACGTCAACGTGATGAAAGGCTGACGCGATGGCTCAGATCATTCTCTTTGCACCCCTGATCGGGGCCATTCTCTGCGGCTTTTGCTGGCGGCTGATCGGGGAACGCCCGGCGCAGATCCTGACCACCGCGCTGATCTTTCTGGCCGCCATCCTGTCTTGGGTCATCTTCCTGACCTTTGATGACGAGACCCAGCACATCACCGTGCTGCGCTTCATCGAAAGCGGGGCCCTATCCACCGAATGGGGCATCCGGCTGGACCGTCTGACCGCGATCATGCTGGTCGTGGTGAACTCGGTCTCGGCCCTCGTGCACCTCTACTCGTTTGGCTACATGGTGCATGACGACAACTGGGGCCCTGATGAGCCTTACCGGGCGCGCTTCTTTGCTTATCTCTCGTTCTTCACCTTTGCCATGCTCTCGCTGGTGACGGCCGACAACCTTGTGCAGATGTTCTTTGGATGGGAAGGCGTGGGCGTTGCCTCCTACCTTCTGATCGGGTTCTACTACCGCAAGCCCACCGCCAATGCCGCCGCGATCAAGGCCTTTGTGGTCAACCGCGTCGGCGACTTTGGCTTTGCCCTTGGCATCTTTGCGCTGTTCTATCTGACCGACAGCATCAAGTTTGACGATGTCTTTGCCGCAGCCCCTGCGCTGGCAGAAACCAATCTGAAATTCCTGTGGACTGAATGGAACGCGGCCAATCTGATTGGCGTCTTGCTGTTCATCGGGGCCATGGGCAAATCGGCGCAACTGTTCCTGCACACCTGGTTGCCGGACGCGATGGAAGGTCCGACCCCGGTGTCGGCGCTGATCCACGCCGCAACCATGGTGACGGCGGGCGTGTTCCTCGTTTGCCGCATGTCGCCGGTTTATGAATATGCACCGGATGCCACCGCCTTTATCACCGTCTTGGGGGCCTTGACCGCCTTTGTGGCCGCCACCATTGGTCTGGTGCAGAACGACATCAAGCGCGTGATCGCCTATTCGACCATGTCGCAACTTGGCTATATGTTCGTGGCCGCAGGGCTTGGTGCCTATCCGGTGGCGATGTTCCACCTTTTCACCCACGCCTTCTTCAAGGCCATGCTGTTCCTTGGTGCAGGCTCGGTCATTCATGCGACCCATCATGAGCAGGACATGCGCAACTATGGTGGCTTGCGCAAGAAAATCCCGCTGACCTTCTGGGCGATGATGATCGGCACGCTGGCCATCACCGGGGTGGGCATCCCGCTGACCTATTATGGCTTTGCGGGCTTCCTGTCGAAAGACGCGGTGGTTGAGGTGGCTTATGTCGGCAGCTCCTCTGCCTTCTGGCTCTTGGTGGTCGCCGCCAGCTTTACCAGCTTTTACAGCTGGCGGTTGATGTTCCTGACCTTTTACGGCACCAACCGCGCCAAGGCGCATGATGATCACGGGCATGAAAGCCATGGGCATGACAGCCATGGGCACCATGAGCCGCATGAAAGCCCGATGATCATGCTGATCCCCTTGGGTGTGCTTGCCTTGGGCGCGATGTTCTCAGGCATGGTCTGGTACAAGGTCTACTTTGGCGATGAGACCAAGGTGCGCGACTGGTTCGGGATGGAAGCTGCCGCCCATGCCGAGGCGCATGGCGAGGATCATGCCGAAACCACCACGGCTCCGGCCGAGGGGGAGGCTGTCGCAGAGGCCACCACGACTGAGGCGACCACAGAGGCCACTGCTGACGCCGCCCATGGCGCTACGGCCCATACCGCCGGTGCTGCCCCCAAAGGTGCTTTGGTGATGCTGCCCTTCACGGCCGAGGAACAGGCGCTGGTGGATGCCCGCCTTGACCCGAAAAAGCGGGAAAAGGCCGAACACGCGCCCACGACCATCATCAACGCCGCCCATCTGGTGCCGGCCTGGGTCAAGGTGTCGCCCTTCATCGCGATGCTGATCGGCCTTGGCATGGCTTGGCTCTTCTACATCAACAACCCCAGCCTGCCGGTCCGGCTGGCCGCCCAACAGCGCCCGCTGTACCTGTTCCTGCTGAACAAGTGGTACTTTGATGAGCTTTATGACTGGATCTTCGTCCGCCCCGCGAAATGGCTTGGCCGTTTCTTGTGGCACAAGGGCGATGGCGCGGTCATCGACGGCGCGCTGAATGGCATCGCCATGGGGATCATCCCCTTCTTCACCAAACTCGCGGGCCGTGCCCAGTCGGGTTATGTCTTCACCTACGCCTTTGCCATGGTTCTCGGGATTGCTGCCCTGTTGACCTGGACGGTTCTCGGGGGTCACTGAGTTATGGATAACCTCCTGTCGATTATCACCTTCATCCCGGCGGTGGCCGCGCTGATCATGGCGCTGTTCCTGCGGGGCGATGACAACGCCGCTGAGACCAATGCCAAATGGCTGGCACTTCTGGCCACAATCGCCACTTTCCTCGTGTCGCTTTTCCTGCTGATCGGGTTTGATCCGGCCAATACGGGCATGCAGTTCGTCGAGGAATACACCTGGATTGCCGGGCTGAATTACAAGATGGGCGTGGACGGCATCTCGATCCTCTTCGTGATGCTGACCACCTTCCTGATGCCGATCACCATCCTGTCCTGCTGGGGCGTCCAGACCCGGATCAAGGAATACATGATTGCCTTCCTGATCCTGGAAACCCTGATGATCGGGGTGTTCTGCGCACTGGATCTGGTCTTGTTCTACCTCTTCTTCGAGGCGGGCCTGATCCCGATGTTCCTGATCATCGGCATCTGGGGCGGGCAGAACCGCATCTATGCGGCCTTCAAGTTCTTCCTCTACACCTTCCTCGGCTCGGTCCTGATGCTGGTTGCCGTGATCGCGATGTATGTCGCGGCGCGCACCACCGACATTCCCACGCTGATGGCCTTTGAATTCTCATCCGAGCCGATGGCGGTTCTGGGTCTGACCATCACCGGCGGGCTGCAGACGCTGTTGTTCCTGGCCTTCTTTGCCTCATTTGCGGTGAAGATGCCAATGTGGCCGGTTCACACCTGGTTGCCCGATGCCCACGTGCAGGCGCCGACGGCGGGGTCGGTCATTCTGGCGGCGGTGCTGTTGAAAATGGGCGGCTACGGCTTCTTGCGCTTCTCGCTGCCGATGTTCCCGGTCGGGTCCTATGTGATGACCGATCTGGTGTTCTGGATATCGGCGATTGCCATTGTCTACACCTCGCTTGTCGCTTTGGCCCAAGAGGACATGAAAAAGCTGATCGCCTATTCGTCGGTCGCCCATATGGGCTATGTGACGATGGGGATTTTCGCGGCCAACCAGCAGGGCGTGGATGGGGCGATTTTCCAGATGATCAGCCACGGCTTCATCTCGGGCGCGCTCTTCCTCTGTGTTGGCGTCATCTATGACCGCATGCACACCCGCGACATTGACGCCTATGGCGGCTTGGTGAACCGGATGCCCGCCTATGCGCTGGTGTTCCTGTTCTTCACAATGGCCAATGTCGGCCTCCCGGGCACCAGTGGTTTCGTGGGCGAATTCCTCGTGCTGATGGGCATCTTCCAGGTCAACACCTGGATTGCCGCGATTGCCACCACGGGGGTGATCCTCTCGGCGGCCTATGCGCTTTACCTTTACCGCCGCGTTGCCCTTGGCGCGCTGATGCGCGAGGCGCTGCGCACCATTCAGGACATGTCCCGGCGCGAGCGCGCAATCTTCGCGCCGCTGATCGTGATGACCCTGCTTCTGGGCGTCTACCCGGCGCTTGTGACCGATATCATCGGGCCTTCGGTGGCCCAGCTTGTGACCGACTACCATGCAGCCCTGCCCGTTGTTGCAGAAGCCGCGACGCATTGAAGGACCGATCCGATGACTGGTGTTGATGTGCAAATCCTTCTGCCCGAGATCCTGCTCGCGGTCTATGCGATGGCGGCCCTGATGCTGGGGCTTTACGGCAGCAAGGACAAGATGACCGGGCTTCTGACCTGGGCAACGGCTGGGCTCTTCGTGGCGCTTGCGCTTCTCATCGCCTTGCGCGGCAGCGAGGGGGCCTCGGCCTTTGGCGGCATGGTGGTGGATGATGCCTTTGCCCGCTTTGCCAAGGTGGTGATCCTGATCTCCGCGGCCGGGGTTCTGTTCATGTCGCAAGACTACATGGCGCGGCGCGACCTGGCGCGGTTCGAATTCCCGGTGCTGGTCACCTTGTCGGTGATCGGCATGATGATCATGGTCTCGGCCGGAGACCTCATGGCGCTTTACATGGGGCTCGAGCTGCAGTCGTTGTCGCTTTACGTCATGGCGGCGATGCGGCGCGACAGTGTGAAGTCGACCGAGGCCGGTCTGAAATACTTTGTCCTTGGCGCGCTGTCCTCGGGCCTCTTGCTTTACGGCGCATCGCTGGTTTATGGCTTTGCCGGAACCACGCTGTTTGCTGGCATCGCCTCGACCCTGACCGAAGGGGAGGCGTCGCTTGGCCTGCTGTTCGGCCTTGTGTTCCTGATCGCAGGCATGGCGTTCAAGGTTTCGGCGGCCCCCTTCCACATGTGGACGCCTGATGTCTATGAAGGCGCGCCAACTCCGGTCACCGCCTTCTTCGCTACCGCCCCCAAGGTGGCTGCCATGGCGCTGATCGCGCGGGTCGTGCATGACGCCTTTGGCGGCGTGCCGGGCGATTGGGCGCAGGTGCTGGCCGCGCTTGCTGTGGTCTCGATGTTCCTCGGCGCGGTGGCTGCCATCGGGCAAAAGGACATCAAGCGTCTGATGGCCTATTCCTCCATCGCCCATATGGGCTATGCGCTGGTCGGGCTTGCCGCCGCCACCCCGCAAGGTGTGCAGGCGACGCTGATCTATATGGCGATCTATGTCACCATGAACCTTGGCACCTTTGCCTTCATCCTGTCGATGGAGCGTGATGGCCGCCCGGTGACCGATATCGCCAGCCTAAACCAGTTCGCCAAGGCCGAACCGCTGAAGGCCATGGCCATGCTGATCTTGCTGTTCAGCCTTGCCGGTGTCCCGCCCATGCTGGGCTTTTTCGGCAAGTTCTATGTGCTAAAGGCGGCGGTGGATGCGGGCATGGTCTGGCTGGCGGTTGCTGGCGCGGTGGCCTCGGTCGTTGGTGCCTTCTACTATCTGCGCATCGTCTATTTCATGTATTTCGGAGCCGAGCAGGAGCCGGTGGAAAGCCGGATGTCGCCGGTGCAATGGCTGATGCTGGTGGGCGTTGCGGCGGTCATGCTGATCGGTGTTGTCAATCTGTTTGGCATCGAACCCATCGCGCTTCAGGCGGCCGAGGCCCTTCTTGGATAAGGGGTGGCCTGCGGGCATTGCGCGGCATGTTCTGGACAGCGTGGGCAGCACCAATGCCCATGCGCTGAGTGAGGCCCCGACATTGGCGGGGCCTACTTGGTTTTTGGGACTGGAACAGACGGCCGGGCGGGGCAGGCGTGCAAGGGCCTGGGCCAGCCCGCGCGGCAATTTCCACGGCACACTGTTGCTTTTTCCCAAGGAAACCGCCGACCAGGTTGCGCTGCGCAGCTTTGCCGCCGCGCTTGCCCTGCGCGATGCGCTGGTGGACGTGACAGGGCTGCCCGGGGCCTTCAGCCTGAAATGGCCGAATGACGTGCTGCTGAACGGGGCCAAGCTAGCCGGAATTCTGCTCGAGGCGACAACCGCTGGGGCTGGGGTGCAGGCGCTGGCTATCGGGATTGGCGTTAATCTGATCGCCCATCCCGATCCGTCACTGATGGAGCCGGGCGCCTTGCCTGCGGTCTCGCTGTTGTTGGAAACCGGGTTGTGCATCACGCCCGAGGTGTTTCTTGACCATCTCGCCCCCGCCTATGCCCGCTGGGAGGCGCTTTTCACCGCCCAAGGCTTTGCGCCCCTGCGCGAGGCCTGGCTGGAGCATGCAGCAAGGCTGGGCGAAAGGATCCGGGCACGCACCGGCAAGGACACCCATCACGGGGTGTTTGACACGATTGATTCACACGGCAACCTTATCCTTCTCACGGCCACGGGACGGCTGGAAATCCCGGCGGCCGACGTGTTCTTCTGAAAGGGCTATGCCATGCTTCTGGCCATTGACTGCGGCAACACCAACACGGTCTTCTCCATCTGGAACGGCACGGGCTTTGTGGCCACCTGGCGCGTCGCCACCGACCACAAGCGTACGGCGGATGAATACTTCGTCTGGTTGTCCAGCCTGATGGCGCTGACCACGACCGAAGCCACCATCACCGAGGCCATCATCAGCAGCACCGTGCCCCGTGTGGTGTTCAACCTTCGGGTGCTGTGCGACCGCTATTTCGGCTGCCGCCCCCGGGTGGTGGGCAAGCCCGAATGTCGGCTGCCGGTCGCGCCGCGCGTCGATCAGGGAACTACGGTGGGGCCGGACCGGCTGGTCAACACGGTGGCCGGATTTGACCGCCACGGCGGCAATCTGATCGTGGTGGATTTCGGGACCGCCACCACTTTTGACGTGGTGGACCATGACGGTGCCTATGTCGGCGGGGTGATTGCCCCCGGCGTCAACCTCTCGCTTGAGGCGCTGCATATGGCCGCCGCCGCGCTGCCGCATGTCGATGTGACCCGCCCCACCCGCGCCATCGGCACGAATACGGTGGCCTGCATGCAGTCGGGCGTGTATTGGGGCTATATCGGCCTGGTCGAAGGAATCGTCCGCGAAGTGCGGCGGGAACGTGCGGCCCCTATGAAGGTGATTGCGACCGGCGGTCTGGCGAGCTTGTTTGCCCAAGGGACCGAACTATTTGATGCAATTGAGGATGATCTGACCATGCATGGCCTTGTCCTCATCAATAACCATAACAAGGACATCGCATGAGCGGCGAACGCCTGATCTATCTTCCCCTTGGGGGTGCCGGTGAAATCGGCATGAATGCCTATGTCTATGGCTATGGCAAGCCGGGGAAGGAACGGCTGATGCTTGTCGATCTGGGAGTGTCCTTTCCGGATATGGACAGCAGCCCCGGCGTCGATCTGATCTTGCCCGATCTGACATGGCTGATCGAACGGATCGACCGGCTTGATGGGATCGTCATCACCCATGCCCATGAGGATCATATCGGCGCCTTGGGCCATCTGTGGCCCCTGTTGAAAAAGCCCGTCTATGCCCGCAAGTTTACTGCAACCATCGGCCGGTTGAAGCTGGAAGAAGCCGGGCTGCCGCTTGATACCATCCGTACCATCGAGCCGCACCCGGCAGCGGTCGAGGTCGGGCCCTTTACCGTACAATTCCTGCCGGTGTCCCATTCGATTCCGGAAAGCTCGGCCCTGGTAATCGACAGCCCCGCTGGGCGCATCCTGCATACCGGCGACTTCAAACGCGACCCGACGCCGATCGTGGGCGAGGGCTGGAATGATGCGCTGCTTGAGGCCATTGCTGCCGAGAAGCCCGTCAAGGCCATGATGTGCGACAGCACCAACGTGTTCTCGCCCCATCCCGGCCGCTCAGAGGCGACCTTGGCCGAACCCTTGACCGAGCTTATTCGCGGCGCGGGCGGCATGATGGTGGCGACCACCTTTGCCTCGAACGTTGCGCGTCTGAAAACGCTGGCCGAGGCGGCGCGGGCGGCGGATCGGTCGATCTGTGTTCTGGGCCGCGCAATGAAGCGGATGATCACTGCGGCCGAAGAAACCCGGGTGCTAACCGGCTTTCCCCGCATCATTACAGCCGAAGAGGCGTTGGAAGTCCCGCGGCGCAACCTGATGCTGATCGTGACCGGCAGTCAGGGCGAACGCAGGGCGGCAAGCGCAGCGCTCAGCCGGGGCAAGTATCTGGGATTTGAGATGAAGGCGGGCGACATGTTCCTGTTTTCGTCGAAAACCATTCCGGGCAATGAGCGTGGCGTCATCAAGCTGATGAATGCCTATTCCGAGATGGGCGTCGATGTGGTCGACGATGCGGGCGGCAAATACCATGTCTCGGGTCATGCCAACCGCCCGGACTTGGAACACATGCACCGCATTTTCCTGCCCGATATGTTGGTGCCGATGCATGGCGAACACCGCCATCTGCGCGAACATGTCCGCATCGCGCATGAGGCCGGGATTGCCGGGATCGTGGCCACCAACGGCATGATGGTGGATCTGACGGGCGAGGTGCCGAAGGTTGCCGAGCATATCGAGGCGGGCCGCATCTATCTGGATGGCACAGCCCAGATCGGTGCGCTGGATGGCGTGGTGCGCGACCGCATCCGGCTGGCGCTGAACGGGTTGGTCATGGTGACGCTGATCCTGGACGAGCAGAGTGAGCCCCTGGGCGATGCCTGGGTGGAGCTGATGGGCCTGCCGCAGACGGGGCTGGGCAACCGGGCGCTGGATGAGACGATGGAGGCCGAGTTGACCGAGTTTATCGAAACGGCCTCGGGCAAGATCCTGTCGGATGATGACCGGCTGGACGAGGCGCTGAAGCGCATTGTGCGGCAGGTGGCGATGGAAGAGATCGGCAAGAAGCCCGAGGTGCGGATGGTGATCAGCCGCCTTACTGCCGAATAGCTTGGCTTTGCATCGCTGAATTAGAAAAGCCCTGTCATGGACAGGGCTTTTTCATTATATACCAATGGCTTGCTGTGCATTTTTAACCTTGCGCCTCAGCCTCTTCGGTCACCTGCGGTGCCTCATCGGCGGTGTCAGGCGTTGGTGCCGACTTCAAGGCAAAGCTGCGCAAGATGAAATCGGGCACATGGTCGCCCATGCCGACCACGCGCTGTTGATCTTCGCGCGGCCCGCGATCCCGCCGATCCTTGCGCCGTCTGTCGTCCCGGCGATCCTCACGCGCACGCTCGTCACGTGGGCGCTCGTCACGTGGGCGCTCCTCGCGTGGCCGATCCTCGCGACGGCGATCCCCGCGGCGGTCATCACGACGGTCATCTCGGCGGTCGTCGCTGCGGGCAGCGGGTTGATCTGCGGGTTCGGTCTGGACAATCACTTCGATCACCGGCTGCGCTGCAACCGGTTCCAGCGCGGCCACTTCGGCATGGGGCTTCACCGGGCGCTCGCGCCGGTCAGAGGCGCGACCACGGCTGCGCGGCCCCCGGCTTTCGTCGCGCGGGCGGTCGGGGCGGTCAGACAGCCCTTCCAGCGCGCCCTCCGGCATTTCGCCGCGCGGGATTTCCTGCTTAACCAAGGCCTCGATGGCCGCCAGATACTTGCCATCCGCCGGGGTGGCGATGGAAAACGCCTTGCCCAGACGCCCGGCCCGGCCGGTGCGGCCGATCCGGTGGACGTAATCCTCGGGATGCGAGGGCAGGTCGAAGTTGAACACATGGCTGACCGATGGCACATCAAGCCCCCGCGCCGCCACGTCCGAGGCGACCAGCAGCTGCAGCTTGCCGTCACGGAAATTGTCCAACGTGCGCATCCGCATGCTTTGATCCAGATCGCCATGGATGGGCGCGGCATCAAAGCCATGGGATTTCAGAGACTTGGCCACCACATCCACATCCATCTTGCGATTGCAGAAAATGATTGCATTGGTGCAGGCCTCGCCCTCGGCCTTGATAAGCGCCCGCAGAACAGCGCGCTTTTCGGTAAAGCTGCGGTCCTTGCGGCTGGGGGTGAACTGGATCAGCTTCTGGTCGATGGTGGTCGACGTGGTGGCTTGACGCGCCACCTCAATCTTGACCGCTGCCGACAGGAAGGTCTTGGTGATCCGTTCGATCTCGGGTGCCATGGTGGCCGAGTAGAAGAAGGTCTGCCGCGTAAAGGGCGTCAGCGAGAAGATGCGCTCGATATCGGGGATGAAGCCCATATCCAGCATGCGGTCGGCCTCATCCACCACCATGATCTGCACGCCGGTCAGCAAAAGCTTGCCGCGCTCGAAATGGTCCAGAAGGCGACCGGGGGTGGCAATCAGAACATCGACGCCCCGGTCGATCAGCTTGTCCTGCTCGCCAAAGGAGACGCCGCCGATGAGCAGCGCCTTGGTCAGCTTGGTATGCTTGGCATAGATGTCGAAGTTTTCCGCCACCTGCGCCGCCAGTTCCCGCGTCGGCGCCAGCACAAGGCTGCGCGGCATCCGGGCGCGGGCGCGGCCCTGACCCAGAAGCGTGATCATTGGTAGCGTAAAGCTTGCCGTTTTCCCGGTGCCGGTCTGGGCGATGCCCAGCACATCCTTGCCCTGAAGGGCGTGGGGAATGGCCTGGGCCTGGATGGGGGTGGGGGTTTCGTATCCGGCTTCGGCAACGGCCTGCAACACGCGCGGATCCAGCGCAAGGTCAGAGAATTTGGTCATCAGCGTCCTGAAACTGCGGGATCGGCCCGCAAGGGTAAGAAGGGACGCATTTTTCCGGGCGTCCCGGCGTCAAGGGGCCATGCCCCGTGAAGGGCCGATACTGGAAAACCGCCTCGCGGTCAAGCAAGCCTGCGGTTTGACTGCCACAGTGTGGCATCAAGGTGCCTTGGTCTGTCGTCAACCGATGTCGAAGGTGACGCCCTGGGCCAGGGGCAGGCTGTGACCATAGTTCAGCGTATTCGTTGCCCGCCGCATATAGGCTTTCCACGCATCAGACCCGCTTTCGCTCCCGCCACCGGTTTCCTTCTCGCCGCCAAAGGCTCCGCCAATCTCGGCCCCGGAGGGTCCGATGTTCACATTGGCAATCCCGCAATCGCTGCCGCGGGCAGATAGAAATATCTCGGCCTCGCGCATGTCATTGGTAAAGATCGAGGAGGAAAGGCCCTGCGGAACTTCATTATGCTTCTCAAGAACGACATCGAAGTCATTGTATTTCAGAACGTATAGAATGGGAGCAAAGGTTTCGTGCAAGACGGGTCCGACCTGATCCGGCATCTCGACCAGCGCCGGGCGCACATAGGCGCCGCCCCCGGCCTCAACCACCTCGCCACCATGCACCGTGCCACCAGCGGTTCGGGCCGCGTCCAAGGCCGCCTGCATGGCCTGCAGCGCCCCTTGATCGATCAACGGGCCAACCAGCACGCCTTGTTCCAAGGGATTGCCCACCTTGACCGAGGCATAGGTGGCCTTCAGGCGCGGCATTAAAGCATCATAAAGACTGTCATGCACAAACAGGCGGCGCAGCGTCGTGCAGCGCTGGCCGGCGGTGCCCATCGCCGCAAAGGCCACCCCGCGCAGGGTCAGGTCCAGATCGGCGGATGGGGTGACGATCGCAGCATTGTTGCCGCCCAGTTCAAGAAGCGAGCGGCTAAAGCGCGCGGCCACCTTCGGCCCCACCTCGCGCCCCATTCGGGTCGATCCGGTGGCGGAGACAAGCGCCACCTTCGGGCTGTCCACCAGTGCCGCGCCCAAAGCCCGCCCGCCGATCAATAACGCGTTCAACCCCTCGGGCGCGGCCCCGCCCTCGATGTTGAAGCGGGTAATCGCGCGTTCCAGAAGGGCATGGGCCGCAAGGGCAGAAAGGCTTGCCTTTTCCGAAGGTTTCCACACAACCGCGTTGCCGCAGACCAGCGCCAGTGCGGTGTTCCAGGCCCAGACTGCAACGGGGAAGTTGAAGGCCGAGATGACCCCGACCACGCCCAAGGGATGCCAGGTTTCCATCATGCGGTGATCGGGGCGTTCCGAGGCGATGGTCAGGCCGTAAAGCTGCCGCGACAGGCCGAGGGCAAAGTCGCAAATGTCAATCATTTCGTGCACTTCGCCCGGGTCCTCAGAAAGGACCTTGCCCACCTCGATCGAGACGAGCCGCCCCAGGTCGGCCTTGTGTGCCTGCAGCTCATCGGCCCAAAGCCGCACCAGCTCCCCCCGTTTCGGTGTCGGAATCACACGCCACTGGCGAAAGGCTGAATGGGCCGCGTTGATCTGGGCTGCGGCCCGGTCGGGGGTGGTTTCGGCAATACGGGCCAGCACCTCGCCGGTGATGGGCGTGTGGGTGGGCAGCGCTCCCATGGGCACGGTGACGCCAAGCCGGGCGAGAAGGGCAGAAACATCAGCGGAAAGCGACATGCGGGGCCTCGGAAGATCAGAGTTTTCCGCAGTAAGACCCCGATCATAAAATACTGCAAGGCGGGCAAAGCGCCGGAAAATCGGGCAAAATGCTTTCCAGTCTAGCAGGTTGCTCTGGTGATTTGGCAAAGTGCTAGGCCGGGCCGCGCCCGTCTGACATTCCGCCCGGATCGACCCGGCAAGCTGACCGAGGAATATTTTTGGTGTCAGACGGGGTAGGGTCATACAGGGTAGGGTCAGACGGGGCAGGGTCAGATGGGGCCGGGATCGCCCCGAAAGGCCTGCAGCAAGACGTTTGGCTGACGCCCTGACACCTTGCGGACCCTCGACGAGAAGCCGAAGGCGCCCGAGGAGAGATCAGACCATCATTTCCTTGGTCGCCGTCAGCTTCAGCGCCGGGTAGTCGCGTTCCACCCGGTCGATGTCCCATTTCAGGCGCGTCAAAAAGACGGTGTCCCCGTCGTTATCCACTGCGATATGGCCCTTGTTGACCGAGATGAACTTCTCCATCTCGTCCTTCGGCCCCGCCACCCAGCGGGCCGAGGTGAAGTTGGACGGTTCAAACCGCACCGGAAGCGAGTATTCCTGTTCAATCCGGCTGGTCAGCACCTCGAATTGCAGGGCCCCGACAACGCCGACGATGAAGCCCGCGCCGATCATCGGCTTGAACACCTTGGCGGCCCCCTCCTCGGCAAATTGCATCAGCGCCTTTTCCAGATGCTTGGCCTTCATCGGGTCCATCGCGCGGACGCCCGACAGAAGTTCCGGCGCGAAAGAGGGGATGCCGGTGAAATGCAGCGCCTCGCCTTCGGTCAGCGCGTCACCAATCCGCAACTGCCCGTGGTTCGGGATGCCGATGATGTCACCGGCCCAGGCCTCTTCGGCCAGTTCGCGGTCGGCGGCGAGGAACATCACCGGGTTGGCGATGGCCATCGGCTTTTTCGACCGCACATGCAGAAGCTTCATGCCGCGCTCGAAATGCCCCGAGGCAAGGCGGACAAAGGCCACGCGGTCGCGGTGCTTGGCGTCCATATTGGCCTGCACCTTGAACACAAAGCCCATCACGGCCTTCTCGTCGGCAGAAATCTGCCGCTCGGCGGCCTTTTGTGGCTGCGGCTGGGGCCCGTATTCGCCCATGCCGTCCATCAATTCCTTGACCCCAAACGAGTTGATGGCAGAGCCGAACCAGATCGGCGTCATCGAGCCGTTGAGGAAGGACGCACGGTCAAAGGCGGGCAGAAGTTCGCGCGCCATTTCAATCTCTTCGTGGAACTTCTTCAGAAGGTCCGCCGGCACATGTTCAGCCAGTTTTGGGTCATTCATGCCGTCGATCTTGATCGATTCCGCCACCTTGTTGCGGTCGGCGCGGTCCATGATCTCCAACCGGTCGTGCAACAGGTCATAGGCGCCGACAAACTCGCGCCCGACACCGATCGGCCAGCTTGCCGGCGTCACGTCAATGGCAAGGTTTTCCTGGATCTCGTCAATGATTTCAAAGACGTCGCGGCTTTCGCGGTCCATCTTGTTGCAGAAGGTCAGGATCGGCAGGTCGCGCAACCGGCAGACCTCGAACAGCTTTTGGGTCTGGCTTTCCACGCCCTTGGCCCCGTCGATCACCATGATGGCGGCGTCCACGGCGGTCAGCGTGCGGTAGGTGTCTTCGGAAAAGTCCGAGTGGCCGGGGGTGTCGACCAGGTTGAAGCGAAACTCGCGGTAGTCAAACGACATGGCGCTGGCAGACACCGAAATGCCCCGATCGGCCTCGATCTTCATGAAGTCTGACCGTGTGCGCCGCGCCTCGCCCTTGGCACGCACTTGCCCTGCCATCTGGATTGCGCCGCCGAACAGCAGGAACTTTTCGGTCAGCGTCGTCTTGCCGGCGTCGGGGTGCGAGATGATCGCAAAGGTCCGGCGGCGGGCGATTTCGGGCGGAAGGGGGCTTGCGTTTGTCATGGTGTTTGTCATGGGGCGGGGCTTTAGCGCAAAGGCGCGCGCACGTCCACGGGGAAGGCGGCGAAAGCCGCGCCCTCAGCGCCGCTTGCCGCCGAGCTTGAACAGGGCCTCGGCCCCGACCGCATCAAGAAACTGGCGCCCGGCCTCGGTTCCGAAATGCTGCACCTGACGCAGGCCGGGAAAGCGCGCCTTGACATCGGCGGACAGTTCCGCCGGCAGGCGGTTCACGGTCGCGTCATTCACCATCAGGCTTTCGGCCGGGATGCCCTCGGCATAGATGATCTCGTGATGGTCAAAGACGATGCTAAGGAAATCGACAAAGCCGCCCTCGCGCAGGAACACCCGCTCGCCATCGACCAGATGCTTGGCCTGCACCAGAAGCTCGGATGTGGGCAGCCCGGCAATCCGCTCGCGCTGGTAAAGGAACATGCGGTGATGCTGGCTGACGATCAGATCGCCGGAATTGCCCAGCGTGCCTGCGGTGATGACCACCGGCGCAAAGGGGCAAACGGCTTTGAGCGTCGCGCGTCCGATCCAGCGGATCGGCTGGCCGCCATGGTCGCGCGTCAGGACCCGGTCGCAGGGGGAAAGCATCTCGATCGGCATCTGTGCGCCGGTGGCCAGCGTGATCATCGTGCCGCGGGCAAAGGAGATGCACAGAAGATCCGACAGGCCCGCATCATCCGGCGCCTCTTCCACCCGCAAGAGCGTTTAGTCGGTCGCGGCGGCCATGGGCGACAGGGGCAGCACAAAGCGGCTGCCATCGGGCAAGGTCAGCACCAGAAGTTCGACCCGATCCCCTTCCTCGCCCATCAGCGCATAGCGAGCCTCAAGCCGAATCGGATCGCCGGCCCTGCCCACGGCAGACCCCGGCGCCACTTCCTGGCGACTGCCGCTGCTGCGGGCCAGCACCAGTCGCCAGGGCTGGTGATCGGGGTCAAGGTGATAGATGTCGCCGGGACAGACCTCTGCCGGGTCCATCAGGCTATCACCCTGTGCGGCACCGTGGCTGACAAAGAGATCATCGGCTGACAGCACCTGGCAGGCATGGCCGGGAAGCGGGGCAAAGGGATGATTTGTCATGACCGGCAAAATGCTCAAAAGACTACGGGCGTGATCTAGGCCGCTTGCCGCAAGGACACAAGCCGCGCTTGACAAAACCCACCATGCCCCCAGCTTGCCAGTCTATTGCGGCAACTTTTTGGCCTGCTAAGCTTGGCCGTGACAGGAAAAAGGGAGAATGGCTTGGATCTGGGAATTCGGGGCAAGCGCGCGCTGGTGACGGCGGCGTCCAAGGGGCTTGGGCGGGGTTGTGCCATGGCCTTGGCCGAGGCGGGGGTGGATCTGGTGCTGAACGCACGCGGCGCCGAGGCGCTGGACGCCACGGCCGCGGCAATCCGCGCGGCCCATGGCGTGCAAGTGACCACGGTCGCAGGCGACATCACCTCCGAGGCAGGCCGCGCCGCCGTTCTGGCCCATGGCCCCTTTGACATTCTGGTCACCAATGCCGGCGGTCCGCCGCCCGGCATGTGGCACGACTGGAGCCGGGACGATTTCATCAAGGCGATTGACGCCAATATGTTGACGCCCGTCGCGCTGATGCAGGGCTGCCTGCCTGCCATGATAAAGCGCGGCTGGGGCCGGGTGGTGAACATCACCTCACAGTCGGTGAAATCACCGATCCCGCAGTTGGGCCTGTCCAATGCCGCGCGGGCCGGGCTGACTGGCTTTGTCGCGGGAACCGCCCGGCAGGTCGCGCCCCATGGCGTGACGATCAACAACCTGCTTCCCGGCATCCACGACACTGACCGCGCTACAGCGCTGGACGGTGGCGTCGTCAAGGCGCGTGGGCTGACGATGGAGGAGGCCCGGGCCGAGCGCATGGCCACCATCCCCGCCCGCCGCTATGGCACGTCCGAGGAATTCGGCGCGACCTGCGCTTTTCTGTGCAGCCAGCAGGCAGGGTTCATCGTGGGCCAGAACATCCTTCTCGATGGCGGTGCCGTCAATTTGACACTCTAGCCTGCTCTTGCCGGGATCGGGTCTGCCTGCTAGGGAGCGCCTGATAAAATCAGTCGGATACCGCCTGTGACCGAAGCGCTGCCTCGCCTTGTCGTTGACCACCTGAGCCGCCGGTTCGGGGGCAGGGCCGTGGTGTCGGATGTCTCGCTTTCAGTCGAGGCGGGCAAGGTCATGTGCCTGCTTGGCCCCTCCGGCTGCGGCAAGTCCACCACGCTTAGAATGATTGCCGGGGTGGACCGGCCCGATGAGGGGCGCATCCGGATTGATGGGGCTGAGGTCTTTGGACCGCAAGCGAACCAGCCGCCCGAGGCGCGTGGTGTGGGGCTGATGTTTCAGGACTTCGCGCTTTTTCCGCATCTGACGGTGGCGGGCAACATCGCCTTTGGCCTGAAAGGCGATGGATCTCAAAAGGCGCGACGGGTGGGTGAGCTTCTGGAGAAGGTCAATTTGCTCGGCTTTGGTGCCAAGCACCCGCATGAGCTTTCGGGTGGCGAGCAGCAGCGCGTGGCGCTGGCCCGGGCGCTGGCGCCACGCCCACGCGTCATGTTGATGGACGAGCCGTTTTCAGGTCTCGACAACCGGCTGCGCGACGGGGTGCGCGATGCAACGCTGGCGCTGTTGAAGGAAGAGGGTGCGGCGGTTCTTCTGGTGACGCATGAGCCGGATGAGGCGATGCGGATGGCCGATGAGATCGCCCTGATGCGCGATGGTGTCATCGTGCAGCGTGGCGCGCCGTATAACATCTACAACGCACCGGTTGACCGGGCGGCCGCCGGATTTTTCAGCGATATCAATGTCATTCAGGGTGTTTCCAAAGGCGCGCTCACCGAAACCCCGTTCGGGGCCTTTCTTACGCCGGGCCATGCCGATGGTGCGCGGGTGGATATCATCATCCGCCCCCAGCATCTGAAGATCGACTTCGACCGTGGCGGGCGCGGGCCCAATCCCACCGTGCAGGATGGAACGCCTGCGCGCGGCACCGTGGCCCGTGCGCGCTATCTTGGTCGGGAAAGCCTGGTGGATTTTGCGATGGATGATGGCGGGCTGACACTGACTGCGGCAGTTCCTGGGGTGTTTCTGCCAAAGCCCGGGACGGTCTTGTGGCTGATGATCCGCCGCGACCGCTGTTTCGTCTTTCCGGCAAGCCGATGATCCTGTCTCAGTCTGCCGCCATGCGGGCCCGGTATTCGGCCAGACCTTTGCCCGGCTCTTCCTCAAAGCTCTCGCCCGTGGGAGTAACCGCCAGAATCCGGTCGAACCGGAAGGCGCGAAATCCTTCGCGCGCTTCGCACCAGGCCGCCAGAACCCAGATCTGGCTGTCGCGGTCCAGGCCCAGCGGGCGGATGTCGCGGTGGCTTTCCTGCCCATTCAGATTTAGATAGGCGATGCTCAGCCGTTCTTGCCCGGCAATGGCCGCACGAAGCACCGGCAAAAGCGGTTCGGTCCGGGCCGAGGCGGTCTGTCGGAAGGCAAAGATATCCTCGCGCGCAGGATCAATCGGGGCAGGGGCCACGGCCCCGATCTTTGAGGCAAGGCTACGGGCGGCGCGGGCCAGGCCCGGATCTTCGCCTTCGGCCACCAGCCGCAGACCGATCCGCAGCGCCTCAAGCTCTGCCGCGCCCAGCATCAGCGGCGGCAGGGTGGTGGGCGCGCGCAGGATATAGCCAACCCCGCGTTCCCCTTCGATCGGCATGCCGCTGGCCATCAGCGTGCCCATGTCGCGCCAGATGGTGCGCACAGATACCCCACCCAGCGCCTGTGCCAGATCGGCGGCGCGGTGCAATCGGCCATCCCGCAGGATCTGCACAAGGTCAAAAAGGCGGTCAGAGCGGCGCATGAGCGGTTTCGGCATCAGTTCAACTGACATATAATTGTCAGTTACCTGGAAAGTCCAGCCTTTTCCCCCCTTACGCGCCGACCGATCCTGCTTCTAACATGACTTCAAACAGACATCCGGCCGCCAGACCGGCCCAAACGGAGCAATCAAAATGCTGAACAACATCGGCCTTCCCGGCCTTCTCTTGATCGCCGTCGTCGTACTTGTCCTTTTCGGCAAGGGCAAGGTTTCGGCCCTGATGGGCGAGGTGGGCAAGGGCATCACCGCCTTCAAGAAGGGTGTCAATGACGGCACCAAGGAAATCGAGACCCAGACCGCCGAGGCTGCTAAAGATGTGACCCCGGCCGACAAGGACAAGGTCTGACACCCGTCCGCAACGCAAAACGCAATCTGCGGAGGGGCGCATGGACCTTGGGATGTCCGAACTGCTGGTCATCGGGATCGTGGCGTTGATCGTCATCGGTCCCAAGGACCTGCCGGAAATGTTCCGCCAGCTTGGCCGGTTTACCGCCAAGATGCGCGCTATGGCGCGCGACTTCTCTCGGGCGATGGAGCTGGCGGCGAAGGAAACCGGCGTGGCGGATGTTGCCAAAGACTTGAACGCGGTGACAAATCCCAAGGCCATGGGCATGAACGCGGTCAAGGATGCGGTCGACAAGTTCGAACGCTGGGACCCGATCAAGAATGCGGCCAAGCCGACCGAGCCGGTACGCTCAGGCCCTTTGGTGCCGCCGCCGATGCCGCCGATGGCAAAGCCCGCCGAGGTTGCAACGGTCGCCGAACCGGCTGCCTTGGCCCCAGAACCGGTGCTGCCAGCCACAGTGCCTGGCCCCAATACCGCGGCGCTTTATGAAAAGAAGGCTGCGAAAGAAGCGATTGTCAAAGAAGCGGCGGCCAAGTTGAAGGCCTTGGATACAACCACTGTGGCCACCAGCCCGGCAGAAAACACCAAACCTGCAAAACCTGCAAGCGCGTCCAAATCAGCCACGGCCGCAGCCGCCCCGATAACCGCTGCGCCCAAGGCCCCGAGCAAGAAGAAAGCTGCGGAAGAATGACCCAAAGCGACGAC
>VGDH01000040.1 GCA_016869835.1 Alphaproteobacteria bacterium | reverse complement strand
GAACCGAGCTGAGGGGGGGGCCAGATCATGACGTTCATCTCTCGCCTGCGCCGGTTCCTGCGCCAAGACGAAAGCGGCACCCTGATGGCCGAGGCCGTTCTGGTGCTGCCCTTCATGCTGTGGTCTTACCTTGCGCTTTTTGTCTATTGGGACAGCTACCGCGCGGTAAACACCGTGCAGAAGGCCGCCTAAACGATTTCCGACATGATCTCGCGCGAGATGGTCTCGGTCACCGAGGCCTATATCGACGGCATGGATGCGATGATGGAATACATGATCGACCAGGACCAGGACGCCAAGACCCGGGTCAGCGAAATCACCTGGTCGCAGATCAACAACCGCTATGAGGTGTTCTGGTCGCGTTCGCCGCACAATACGATGCCGCGCCTGACAACCGCCGGCCTAAGCGCGATTTCTGACCGTTTGCCGATCATGGCCGATGGCGACCATGTGGTGCCGATCGAGGTGGAGGTGAATTACGAACCCTCCTTCAACGTTGGCATCGGCGATCAGACGATCAAGCAGTTCATCGTCACCCGCCCGCGTTTCGTGCCGCGGATCTGTCTGACCGGCGTGCCCTGCAGCTGATCCCGCACGGGCGAAACAAGGGCTTTGGACGGCTGTGCAGAAATGCACAGCCGTTTGTCGTCTTGCACCAATTGCCGAAGCCCTTGGCGCCGCCTAGCTATGGCGCAACCGCTCCAACGCACGAGGCTTGCGATGTCAATCCGTCCCGTCAGTTCCATCAGCCGTGCCCGCCACGCCATGGAGGGCGCAGGTGTACATCTGCACCGCGCTTTCGGCTTTGGCGATCCCGAACGGATGGACCCGTTCCTTCTGTTCGACGATTTCCGGGGCGATCATCCGCGCGACTATATGGCAGGCTTTCCCTGGCATCCCCATCGCGGGATCGAGACGATTACCTACGTTTTGACCGGATCGGTCGAACATGGCGACAGCCGTGGCAACCGTGGCACGCTGAAGGGCGGCGATGTGCAATGGATGACCGCCGGGTCGGGCATCCTGCATCAGGAAATGCCGAAAGGAAACGCCAAGGGCCAGATGCACGGCTTTCAGCTTTGGGCCAATCTGCCGGGGCACCTAAAGATGACCAAGCCCCGCTATCAGGACGTGCGGTCAAACGACATTCCGGAAGTGATCGACGATGATGGCACCGTGGTGCGGGTGATCGTGGGCGAGTTCTGGGGCAAGCGTGGCCCTGTCGATGGCATCGCCGCCGATCCGCAGTATCTGGACATCTTCGTGCCCGAGGGGCGCAAGAAAACCTTCAAGGTCGACACCCGCTGCCACGCCTTTGCCTATGTCTTTGAAGGCGCAGCAAAGTTCGCCGATGCCGCGCGTCCGCGCGGTGTGCTTCTGGAAAAGGAAGTGAATGGCGAAGAGCTGAACATCCGCGATCTGTCGGGCAACCGCACGCTGGTTGAATTCGGCAAGGGCGACGAGGTGGTGGTGACCGCAGGCCCCGAGGGCGTGCGCTTTCTGCTCGTCTCGGGCGCGCCGTTGCAAGAACCCGTGGCCTGGCACGGCCCCATCGTGATGAACACCCGGGCCGAACTGGAAACCGCGATGTGGGAACTGCGCAACGGCACCTTCATCAAGCCCGCGCATTAGGGTGCATTGATCGCAAACAGCCTCAGGGGGAAAAGCCTTTTGACTTTTCCCCTCAACCGACATGCTTTAGGCTAGCGCGATGTTTCGCGCTTTTTTGGTTTTTGCATTTTTGACAGGCTGTTCTGATTTCCCCGAAATCGGCATGACCGAGGCGCGCCTTGGCGCCTCCGGGGTGACGCCGGACCTTTTGACGGCCGAAGAAATCGCCGCGCTGGCCGCGTCTGCGCCCGATCCGGGCCCTGGCCTTGCGGCCAAGGCGGCCGATCTGCGCCTCTCGGGCAAAAACCCTGCGCCAACGCTAAGAGGGTGCTGTAGCCGCGTTGCGCCGCCCCCGCGAAACGGCTAACACGCGGGAAGCAATCACGACGAGGTTCCTCCCATGTCCATCCCCGCATCCCCCGCCCCGTTGCGTCTTGGCCTTGCGGGTCTGGGGACCGTGGGCATCGGGGTGGTGAAGATCGTGCAGGAACATGCCGCGCTGATCGCGGGCCGCGCGGGCCGACCGGTGGTGATCACCGCCGTTTCCGCCCGCGATCGAAGCAAGAACCGCGATGCCGATCTGTCGGGCTATGCCTGGGAGACCGATCCGGTGGCGCTTGCCCGCCGCGAAGATGTCGATGTGTTCATCGAGGTGATGGGCGGCCATGAAGGCGCGGCCCGTGACGCGACCGAAGCGGCGATTGCCACCGGCAAGGATGTGGTTTCGGCCAACAAAGCGCTTTTGGCCCATCACGGCCAAGCCTTGGCGCTGGCGGCCGAAGCGGCGGGCCGGGTGATCCGGTTTGAGGCGGCAGTGGCCGGCGGTATCCCCGTGATCAAGTCCCTGACCGAGGGGCTGGCGGGCAACAAGATGCGCCGCGTCATGGGCGTGATGAACGGATCGTGCAATTACATCCTGACGCGGATGCAGTCGGAAAATCTGCCCTATGAAACGGTGTTCGAAGAGGCCCGCCAGCTTGGCTATCTTGAAGCCGATCCGAACCTCGACGTCGGCGGCATCGACGCGGGCCACAAGCTTGCGCTTCTTGCTTCGATCGCCTTTGGCACCAAGGTCTTGTTTGGCGCGGTGGAACTGGAAGGCATCGGCAGTGTCTCGATCGACGATATCCGTCTGGCCGAGGACATGGGCTATCGCATCAAGCTTCTCGGCGTGGCGCAGATGACGGGCCGCGGGCTGGAACAACGCATGACGCCCTGCCTTGTGCCCAGCGCCAGCCCCTTGGGCCAGTTGCAGGGCGGCACCAACGTGGTGGTGCTGGAAGGCGACAGCGTTGGCCAGATTGTGCTGCGTGGCCCTGGGGCGGGCATGGGCCCGACGGCAAGCGCGGTGATGGGCGATGTGATCGACCTTGCGCGCGGCACGCGGCTGCCGACCTTTGGCCAGCCCGCTACGACGCTGGCCGAACCGCTGGCGGCGAAATCCGCCACCCCGGCCTCGTATTACCTGCGCATGACGCTTCTCGACAAACCCGGTGCGCTGGCGAAAATCGCGACCTGCCTTGGCGAGGCGGGCGTGTCCATCGACCAGATGCGCCAATATGGCCATGAGGGCGCCAATGCCCCGGTCCTGATCGTCACCCACAAGGCCAGCCGCGATGACATCGACCATGCCATCGGCCGGTTTGCCGCGACGGGTGTTCTGGTGGGCGCGCCGGTGGCGCTGCGCATCGAAGAGGTCTGAGGGCAAAGGTTAGCGCAACCGCTCTTGCCCCCCGGCCCTTCGGCCCGCTACACCGGGTCACGAATTTCAAGCCTGCAAGGATAGACATGATGGCCGACGCCAAGGATTTTCAGGACCGCATGCTCTCATTGGGCCTTGCCCGCGTGTCCGAGGCCGCCGCCTTGGCCAGTGCGCGCCTTGTCGGGCGCGGCGATGAAAAGGCCGCCGATCAGGCTGCGGTCAATGCCATGCGCGACCAGCTGAACCTGCTGGATATCGCCGGTGTCGTGGTGATCGGCGAAGGCGAACGCGACGAGGCCCCGATGCTTTACATCGGCGAAGAGGTTGGTACCGGCAAAGGCCCGGCGGTGGATATCGCGCTCGACCCGTTGGAAGGTACCACGCTGACCGCCAAGGACATGCCGAACGCGCTGACGGTGATCGCCATGGCCCCGCGCGGCACGCTCCTCCATGCGCCCGATGTCTATATGGACAAGCTGGCCATCGGGCCGGGCTTTGCCGTGGACACCGTGACGCTGGACATGTCGCCCGCTGAACGGGTACGGGCATTGGCCCGCGCCAAGGGTTGCGCGCCGTCGGACATCACCGTCTGCATCCTCGAACGCCCCCGCCACGAAGCGATGATCGCCGAGGTCCGCGCGACCGGTGCGGCAATCCGGCTGATCACCGATGGCGATGTGGCGGGCGTCATCCACTGCGCCGAGGCCGAGATCACGGGTATCGACATGTAT
This sequence comes from Alphaproteobacteria bacterium, assembly GCA_016869835.1. Taxonomy (GTDB): domain Bacteria; phylum Pseudomonadota; class Alphaproteobacteria; order Rhodobacterales; family Rhodobacteraceae; genus Tabrizicola_A. Next base: position 20,281 of record VGDH01000040.1, on the reverse strand, counting down.
ATGGGCTCGGGCGGTGCGCCCGAGGGGGTGCTGGCGGCCAGCGCCTTGAAATGCATGGGCGGTCAGATCTATGGGCGCCTGCTGTTCCGCAACGAGGACGAGAAGGCACGGGCGAAAAAGGCCGGGATCACCGATCTGAACCGGGTCTATACCCGCGATGAAATGGTGACGGCGGATGTGATCTTTGCCGCGACCGGGGTGACCTCGGGCTCGATCCTGTCGGGGATCAAGCGGGAACCGGGCTGGATGACGACCGAGACGCTGTTGATGCGGTCCAAGACCGGATCGGTGCGGCGCATGACCTATCGCAGCCCGGTGAAATAACGCTCTTCGCAGGCTGCGCCGCTCATCGCGGATCGACGAAAAGCCGCAGGCGCATGAGGATACTACTTTGACCACAGACCGCGCCTTTCTCAACGTCACCCACTCGCTGACCGGCCGGCGCTGGGTGGGTCCGGGGCTTGAGGCAGACCGGCAGGCCGAAGCCATGGCGCAGATCACGCGCCTTCCGATGGCCGTTTGCCAGATACTGGTGGCGCGCGGTGTCGCGCCAGAGGCGGCGGGCGGCTTCTTGACCCCGGCGCTGCGCGATCTTCTGCCCGACCCTTTGTCGCTGCGCGACATGCAGCGGGCCGCCGCACGCTTAGTCGCGGCGGTTGAAAACCGCCAGCGCCTTGCGATCTTTGCCGATTATGACGTCGACGGTGGGGCCTCGGCCGCGCTTCTGACGGTCTGGCTGCGGGCGATGGGGGCAAAGGCGACGCTTTACATCCCCGACCGGATTGACGAGGGCTATGGCCCGAACGTGCCTGCGATGCAGGCGCTTGGGGCAGCCCATGACCTCATCCTTTGCGTCGATTGTGGCACGCTCAGCCATGAGCCGATTGCAGCGGCGGGCTGTGACGTTGTGGTGCTGGACCACCATCTGGGCACCGAGACCCTGCCACCGGCCTATGCCGTCGTGAATCCAAACCGGCAGGACGAAACCGGCGAGCTGGCGCATCTATGCGCGGCGGGCGTGGTGTTTCTGATGCTGGTCGAAGCCAACCGACAGCTGCGCGCCATGGGCCGCCAAAGCTCTGATCTGATAGGCCTTCTTGACCTTGTCGCGCTGGCCACCGTGGCCGATGTCGCCCCCCTGATCGGCGTGAATCGCGCCTTCGTGCGCCAGGGCCTGAAGGTCATGGCGCAGCGCGAGCGGGTCGGCCTGCGCGCGCTTGCAGATGTGGCGCGCATGGATCAGGCGCCTACGCCCTATGCCTTGGGCTTTGTCCTTGGCCCCCGCGTCAATGCAGGCGGGCGCATCGGGCAGGCCGATCTGGGCGCCCGGCTTCTGGCCTGCGACGACCCGGCCGAGGCCGCAGCTCTGGCGGCCCGGCTGGACGCGTTGAACGCCGAACGGCGCGAGATCACCGAGGCGGTGCGCGAGGCCGCAATGGCGCAGGCCGAAGCGCGCGGGATTGACGGCCCTCTGGTTTGGGCCGCAAGCGAAGGCTGGCACCCCGGTGTCGTTGGCATTGTGGCGGCCCGGCTGAAAGAGGCGACCCACCGCCCTTCGGTGGTGATCGGAATCGAGGACGGAATCGGCAAGGGCTCGGCCCGATCGGTGTCTGGGGTCGATCTGGGGGCAGCGGTGCAACGCGTGGCGGCCGAGGGACTGCTTATCAAGGGGGGCGGCCATAAAATGGCCGCAGGGCTGACGGTGGCGGCGGACAGGATGGAGGCCGCGATGACCCGTCTAGGCGAATTGCTGGCGCGCCAGGGCGCGGGCAGCGACGAGCCGCGCGATCTGGGGATCGACAGCCTTTTGATGCCCACGGCGGTGACACCCGGGCTGATCGAACAGATCGAGGCCGCAGGCCCCTTCGGCGCGGCCGCCCCGGCCCCCCGCTTTGCCTTCGCCAATGTGGCCGTTCAGGCCCGCCGCATGGGCGAAAGCCACCTTCGCCTTTCTTTCGGCGACGGCAGCGGCCACCGGCTTGAAGCCGTGGCCTTTGGCGCCTTCGACAGCCCGCTTGGCCCGGCGCTGGACAATCCCGGCCATAACCGCTTTCACCTTGCCGGGCGGCTGGAGCTGAACCACTGGGGCGGGCGCACGAAAGTTCAACTTCGGCTAGAAGACGCGGCAATCGTGTGATTTTTCCTCTTGCGAGTCACCCGCACCCCCTCTAAATACCCGCTCACCGAAAGCGTGGCCCGTTCGTCTATCGGTTAGGACACCTGGTTTTCAACCAGGTAAGAGGGGTTCGACTCCCCTACGGGCTGCCACTTCCCTCTGCTTTATTCTCTCCAGAAATGGGCGCAGCAGGTCTTTTGACCGCCCCTTCGCCATGTTGACACGCGCCCGCTTGCCAAGGCAGCGCGTGCAGCTAGACTGACACAAGTTTCTTCAAAAAGGTTTGCCGCCCGTGTTGCTTCGCTCCCTCATCGCTTCGCTCTTTGCAATTGGTCTTGCCCTGCCCGCCGCTGCCGCGCCTTGTGGCAATACCTCGGCCGGGTTTGAGGACTGGAAGACCGTGATGGCCGAAGAGGCCCGCGCCGAAGGGGTGGGCAAGGCCGGGATCGCGGCGCTGATGGGGGCCAGCTATTCCAAGGCCACGATCAGCGCCGATCGCAACCAGAAAAGCTTCAAGTATTCGCTGGACAAGTTCCTGCAGGTGCGCGGGGCCGATGCGATTGCAAGCCAGGGCAAGTCGCGCATGGCCAAGAATGCCAAGCTTTTTGCCAGTCTCGAGGCGCAGTATGGCGTGCCTGCCGGGGTGCTTTTGGCCATTCACGGCATGGAAACCGGCTTTGGCGGTTTCATGGGCGACAGCAATGTGATCTCGGCGATTGCCACGCTGACCTGGGATTGCCGGCGGTCGGATTTCTTCCGGCCGCATCTGATTGGCGGGCTGAAGCTGGTCGACATGGGGTCGATCTCGGCCAACACCATCGGGGCCAAGCATGGCGAATGGGGCCATACGCAGTTACTTTTGGGCAATGCGCTGCGCTATGGGGTGGATGGCAATGGCGATGGCAAGGTTGATCTGGGCAATCTGACCGATGCGCTGGCCACCACGGCAAATTATCTTGCAGCCAAAGGCTGGCGGCCCGGCACAGGCTATCAGGAAGGCGAGCCGAATTTTGCCGTGATCAAGGAATGGAACGCCGCCAAGGTCTATCAGCAGGCCATTGCCATCATCGGGGCCCGCATCGACGGCTGACCGCCGCTTGCGCAATTTTGCCCCTTGCACCCGCCGCCGGGGGCCGTTAGGAAACCCGCTAGTGGCCCGTTCGTCTATCGGTTAGGACACCTGGTTTTCAACCAGGTAAGAGGGGTTCGACTCCCCTACGGGCTGCCACTTTTCCCTTGTGAACCGTCACCCTCCCGCGCTCGTCCCGTTTGGAGCGGTAAAGCGCCTCGTCGGCGTCAGCATGCATGTCTTCGATCACCAGCCGGGGATAAAGCGTCGAGACCGTCATGCCGATCGAGGCCGAGATCCGGCATTCCTGCCCTTCGAAATCCATCGGTTCACTCAGCCGTTCGATGATGCGGGCAGCAATTTGCGCAAGGCGGGCCTCGTCCGAAAGGCCCGGAAAGACCATCACAAATTCATCCCCCCCCACCCGCGCCACCAGATCCGAGGCACGGGTTTCCTCGCGCAGGATGCGCGCCACGGCGCGCAAGACCGCGTCACCGGCCGCATGGCCATGGGTGTCATTGACCTGTTTGAAGTGGTCGAGATCAAGATGCATGAGGCCAAAGGCCTGCCCGCGTTCGACCAGCGCACCAAGGCGAAGGTACAGGGCCCGGCGGTTGCGCAGGCCGGTCAGCGTATCAGAAAGCGCCTGTTCCTCGGCTGCAGCCTTGGCTCTGTGAAGGCGCAGGTTCAGGCTGCGCAACTCTTCCATGACGGCCGACTTCGCCTCGATCAGATACAGCATTTCGACCGTCAGGTCGGTGGCTGCAAAGTCGGCGACCGTCAGGCCGTGGCGGCGCACGGCCTCATTCACCCAGATGCCGAAGGACAGGTTGACCAACAGCCCCCGGTCAAAGGTGGGCTGGGCCAGCCCGCGCAGGACAAGGTTCAGATCGCTCATCAGCGCCAGATGCAGACGGGTTCCAATGCGCGCGCGCAGTTCGGCAAGCCCCGTGGCCGAGGCCGGTCGGCGCAAGGCAAAGACCCGCCCCACCGGTTGGCCCAGAACCTCTTGCCTCGCCAAGAGCTTGCGCGGCGTCGGCCCGACCGAGCCGATACGCCCCTCTGCATCCAGCCATAGATTCATGGGCATCAGCCGGTCCAGGCCCAGCCCGTCCAGCGTGAACTGCACCTTGGGCTGCGGGGCAAGCGCCGTCATCTGCCCTGCCGCCCGACCAGATCAAAGGCGCGCCCTCGCGAATGGCGCTGATCCAGAAGCTGGATGTCAATCGCCTCTGCCCCGGCGCGGGCCTCACGCGGTTCCATCAGCACCAGTGCACCATAATAATCGGCCATGGCCCGCAAGAGCCCCACCATGACATGGCCCGCCCCTGCAAGCGGGGCGGTAATGTGCAGCCGATACCGCCCGGTGCCATGCTCCACCAGATCCAGACAGGGCAGATGAAGATCTGGCAGCGCCAGCCGGGCCCGTTCGGGCAAATCCTCAAGCGAATGGATGAAGTCGTCAAAGCTTTCGCCGCCAAAGCGCAGCAGGCGTCGCACGCCCTCGCAATTGGGGTGAGACACCAGATAGGTGCCAAGGTCTTCAAGCACCGTCTCGCGCGGGCGCTGAAGAACCTCCGCCGCTGCCGCAAGGACAGCGTCGGTCAGCGCCGGATCATAGGACAGCATCGGCTCAAATCCGTCAAAGCCAAGCCGCGCCAGATGCGCGACCTCGGCCCAGGTCGCAGCCCCATAGGTGTCGCGCAGGAAACCCTGGATCGAACGGTTGATCAGGCCATGCATGGGCGGTCCGGAGTGTTGATTCTCCGAAAGCCTAGGGCTTGGGGTTTAAGAAAGGCCGAATTTCACAGATCGCATTTGATCAGAACGGCACATCGTCCACCTGATGGGCCGGCACCACCCAGCGCGCGACGATCTTTTTCAGCCCGGCATGGTCAAATTCGATGTCCAGCTTGTTACCTTCGATGCCGACAATCTCGCCATAACCGAATTTCTGGTGGAAAACCCGCTCACCGGTCACATAAGCGCTGCTGGCGATGGCGTCGATCACCACATTGCGCGCCTCGGCCGGTTGGGCCATCGGGCGCTGGGCGCTACGCTCTTGCAACCTCCGCCAGCCGGGCGAGTTATAGACATCGGCGCGTGTCACCCGCTCTTCCAGATTGGACGCAAACCCATAGCCCGCCGCCGCGCCGTAGCCGCCGCCCATCAGTCCGGGGGGCGTCAGCACCTCGACATGGGCGGGCGGTAGTTCATCGACAAAGCGGCTGGGCAATTGGCTTTGCCACTGGCCGTAAACCCGACGGTTCGAGGCGAAGGAGATGGTGCAAAGCGCCTCGGCGCGGGTGATGCCGACATAGGCCAGACGGCGTTCTTCCTCCAACCCCTTCTTGCCGCTTTCATCCATGCTGCGCTGGCTGGGAAACAGCCCCTCTTCCCAGCCGGGCAGGAAGACCACTGGAAACTCCAGGCCCTTGGCGGCGTGAAGGGTCATGATGGTGACCTTTTCCTCGGCCTCGCCCTGCTCATTGTCCATGATCAGCGAGACATGTTCGAGAAAGCCTTGCAGGCTGTCGAACTGCTCCAGCGCCTTGACCAGTTCCTTCAGGTTCTCCAGCCGCCCCGGCGCCTCGGGCGTCTTGTCGTTCTGCCACATCGAAATGTAGCCGGAGTCTTCAAGGATGATCTCGGCCAGCCGCACATGGCCATCGACATTCGCCGGGGGCGTATCGGGCAACAGCGGTTCGACCAGCGTATCTTCGGGCAAAACGGGCCGGGCGTTCAAGACGGCGGCGTGCCAGCGGTCTACTCCTTCGACAATGCTGCGGAGCTGCGTTGCCCCCTTGCCGCCGATGCCTCCCTTGGCCAAAAGCGACCGCGCACCTTCCAGAAGGCTCATGCCGATGCTGCGGGCCTCGATCTGGATCGACTGCACCGCCTTGTCACCAAGGCCGCGCTTGGGGGTATTCACCACGCGCTCGAACGCCAGATCATCCTCGGGGGAAACCGCCAGCCGGAAATAGGCCATCGCATCGCGGATTTCCTGCCGCTCATAAAAGCGGGGACCGCCGATGACCCGATACGGCAGACCGATGGTCAGGAACCGGTCCTCGAACGCCCGCATCTGGTGGCTGGCTCGGACGAGGATCGCCATATGGTCCAGGCTCAGCGGGTCGCGATGCCCCCTGCCCCGCTGGAGGCCCTCGATCTCTTCGCCCACCCAGCGCGCCTCTTCCTCGCCATCCCAATGGCCGATCAGCCGGACCTTTTCGCCGTCCTTCTCATCGGTCCAAAGCGTCTTGCCAAGCCGCCCCTCATTGCGGGCGATCACGGCGCTGGCGGCGGCCAGAATATGGGGGGTGGATCGGTAATTCTGTTCCAGCCGCACCACAACGGCGCCGGGAAAATCCTTTTCAAACCGCAGGATATTGCCCACCTCGGCGCCCCGCCAGCCATAGATCGACTGGTCGTCGTCGCCCACGCAGCAGATGTTCGTGTGCGCCTGCGCCAAAAGCCGCAGCCAAAGGTACTGGCAGATGTTGGTATCTTGATACTCGTCCACCAGAATATAGCGGAAGCGCCGCTGATACTGTTCCAGCACATCGGGGTATTTTTGGAAGATCACCACGCAATGCAGCAGCAGGTCGCCGAAGTCGGTGGCGTTCAGGGCGCGCAACCGCTCTTGATACTGCTCATAAAGCTCGGTCCCGCGGTTGTTGAAGGCCGAAGCCTCGGACGACGGCACGCGATCCGGCGTCATCGCGCGGTTTTTCCAGCCGTCGATGATCCCGGCCAAAAGCCGCGCGGGCCAACGCTTTTCGTCGATGTTGGCCGCCGAGATTAGCTGTTTCAGCAGGCGCAGTTGGTCGTCGGTGTCCAGAATGGTGAAGTTCGACTTCAGCCCCACCAGTTCCGCATGCCGCCGCAGGATCTTGACCGACAGCGAGTGGAACGTGCCCATCCACGCCATACCCTCGGCCACATCGCCCAGCATCCGGCCAACCCGTTGCCGCATCTCGCGCGCGGCCTTGTTGGTGAAGGTGACGGCCAGAATTTCGTTCGGGTGGGCGCGGTTCATGTGCAGCAGATGCACGATGCGGGCCGTCAGCGCCTTGGTCTTGCCGGTGCCAGCACCGGCCAGCATCAGAACCGGGCCATCCAGTGCCTCAACCGCCGCGCGTTGGGCGGGGTTCAGATCATCCAGATAGGGCGCAGGGCGGGCGGCCATGGCCCGCTGCGACAAAGGCACGGCGGCCTCAAAGGCCTCGGTCTCATCCCATCCGTTCATGGTGCCAGCATAGACGGCTGTTTACCGGATTTAAAGAACTGTTCTGGTAATGTTCGCAAAATACCTGCCGAAACGCACCAATTTCCCCGGAAAGCGCGGATTGGGTCAAATTCCTGCCTGCTTTATGCGGCTTGATTGCGGGGTAACCTGTGGGGCATTGCCATGCTCGATTTGCCTATGAACCGGATCATCATTGCCTTTGCGGTCTTTATCGGCCTTGCCGCTGTCATGCGCCATGTCATGACGCGTCGGCCCGCCATCGAAACCGACCCTGAGGGTGAGACGGGCCAGATCGCGCCGAACCGGGCACTCTTGGCCGTCATCTGCCTGATCGGCCTGTCGCTTGCGGGTGCGGCGCTTTATGCCGCCATGCGCGGCGTGGGTGGCGTGCCGGTGCTGGCGGTCGCCCTGGCGGCGCTTGCGATGACAGCGATGATGGTGACGGCCTTTTTCCCGTTTTACGACATCACTTGGGACGCCGATGGCATCGAAGGGCCGACGCTATTGCTGCCGCCCCCCCTTCGGCCCCAAGCGGCGCAAGATCTTCTGGGAGGAGATCGAGCTGGCCAAGCATGAAAAGGGCCGCCACTGGTATCTTGAAGATGGCAAGGGCAACCGCATCGTGTGGAGCTTCATCTATTATGGCCACCCCGCACTGATCCGCCGGGTTGAGGAAGAGTGTCCCTGGCTTTTCGGGCCGCAGCAAACCACCGCCGCCCTGCCCGACGACGACCCCGAGGCGATTCCGCCGGTCAAACGCCGTTTCATCAAGCTGAACTTTGCAACTGCAAAGTCGGCCTGAATATTTCGCAAAAATTTGCAGGACGTCGCTTTCCGCCCTTGTGCTGCGCTGCAGCGTCCCTAAGCTGCCCGCCGAACGCATCCTCGCGCCCGGAGGTCAGCCCATGCCCGAATTCAAGAAGATCCTTGTCGCCAACCGTGGCGAAATTGCCATTCGCATCATGCGCGCAGCCAATGAAATGAGCAAGAAAACCGTTGCGGTCTATGCCGAAGAGGACAAGCTTTCGCTGCACCGCTTCAAGGCGGATGAGGCCTATCTGATCGGTCAGGGCCTGTCGCCGGTGGGTGCCTATTTGTCCATCCCGGAAATCATCCGCGTGGCCAAAATGGCCGGGGCCGATGCGATCCACCCCGGCTATGGGCTTTTGTCGGAAAACCCCGATTTCGTCGAAGCCTGCGATCAGGCCGGCATCACCTTCATCGGCCCGCGTGCGGAAACCATGCGCGCCTTGGGCGACAAGGCCAGCGCGCGACGCGTCGCGATCGAGGCAGGAGTGCCCGTCATTCCGGCAACCGAGGTTCTGGGCGAGGATATGGCTGCCGTCAAAAAGCAGGCCAAGGCGGTAGGCTATCCCCTGATGCTCAAGGCCTCCTGGGGCGGCGGCGGTCGGGGCATGCGCCCGATCCTGTCGGAGGACGAGCTGGAACTGAAAGTGCGCGAGGGCCGGCGCGAGGCCGAGGCCGCCTTTGGCAATGGCGAGGGCTATCTGGAAAAGATGATCCTGCGCGCTCGCCATGTCGAGGTGCAGATCCTGGGCGACAAGGCGGGCAATGTCTGGCACCTGTGGGAGCGCGACTGCACCGTGCAGCGGCGCAACCAAAAGGTCGTCGAACGCGCCCCCGCCCCCTATCTGACCGAGGCCCAGCGCGCCGAAGTCTGTGAAATGGCGCGGAAAATCTGTGCCCATGTCCAGTATGAATGTGCCGGCACCGTCGAATTCCTGATGGATATGGACGATGGCAAATTCTACTTCATCGAGGTGAACCCGCGCGTTCAGGTCGAACACACCGTCACCGAAGAGGTGACCGGCATCGACATCGTGCAGGCCCAGATCCTGATCGAAGAGGGCAAGACACTGCCGCAGGCCACCGGGGTGGCCTCACAGGCTGATGTAAAGCTGAACGGCCATGCCGTGCAGTGCCGCGTCACCACCGAAGACCCGCTGAACAATTTCATTCCCGACTATGGCCGCCTGACCGCCTATCGTTCGGCCACCGGCAATGGCATCCGTCTGGATGGCGGCACGGCCTATGCGGGCGGCGTGATTACCCGCCATTATGACAGCCTTCTGGTCAAGGTAACCGCCCATGCCCAGACGCCGGAAAAGGCGATTGCGCGCATGGACCGGGCGCTGCGCGAGTTTCGCATCCGCGGCGTGGCGACGAACATCGAATTCGTCATCAACCTGCTGAAACATCCGACCTTTCTGGATTACAGCTATACCACCAAATTCATTGACACCACGCCCGACCTTTTCGCCTTCAAGAAACGGCGCGACCGGGCGACCAAGATCCTGACCTATATCGCCGACATCACGGTGAACGGGCATCCCGAAACCGCAGGCCGCCCCAAGCCCCCGGCCGAGGTCAAGGCACCGAAGCCGCCGCTGCCGCGTGTCGAACCTGCGATGGGCACACGCAACCTTCTGGAACAGAAGGGGCCGCAGGCGGTGGCCGACTGGATGCGCGCGCAGAAAAAGGTGCTGATCACCGACACCACCATGCGCGACGGCCATCAGTCGCTTCTGGCAACCCGGATGCGGTCCATCGACATGATCAAGGTCGCCCCCGCCTATGCCGCCCATCTGCCGCAGCTGTTCTCGGTCGAATGCTGGGGTGGGGCGACCTTTGACGTGGCCTATCGCTTCTTGCAGGAATGTCCCTGGCAGCGCCTGCGCGACCTGCGCGCCCAGATGCCGAACCTGATGACCCAGATGCTTTTGCGCGGCGCCAATGGCGTGGGCTATACCACCTATCCCGACAATGTGGTGCAGGCCTTTGTCAAACAGGCCGCCGCGACGGGCGTCGATGTGTTCCGGGTGTTTGACAGCCTGAACTGGGTGGAAAACATGCGCGTCGCGATGGATGCGGTGCTTGAGGTGAACAAGGTTCTGGAAGGCACGGTCTGCTATACCGGCGATATCCTGGATCCGGCCCGCGCCAAGTATGACCTGAAATACTACGTCGCCCGCGCGCAAGAGTTGAAGGCGGCGGGCGCCCATGTGCTGGGTCTGAAAGACATGGCGGGGCTGATGAAGCCCTCGGCAGCCAAGATCCTGATCAAGACGCTGAAACAAGAGGTCGGCCTCCCGATCCATTTCCACACCCATGACACGGCAGGCGGAGGCGTGGCGACCATCATGGCCGCCTGTGACGCCGGCGTGGATGCCATCGATTCGGCGATGGACGCATTTTCGGGCGGCACGTCGCAACCCTGCCTCGGCGCCATCGTCGAAGCGCTGCGCCATACCGAACGCGACACCGGGCTCGACATCCGGGCGATCCGCGAGATTTCCAACTATTGGGAACATGTGCGCGCGCAATATGCCGCCTTTGAAAGCGGCATCCCGGCGCCCGCGTCTGAAGTCTATCTGCACGAAATGCCCGGCGGCCAGTTCACCAACCTCAAGGCGCAGGCACGCAGTCTTGGTCTGGAAGAGCGCTGGCCCGAAGTGGCGCAGGCCTATGCCGATGCCAACCAGATGTTCGGCGATATCGTAAAGGTCACGCCGTCGTCGAAGGTGGTGGGCGACATGGCCCTGATGATGGTGGCCCAGGGCCTTTCGCGCGCCCAGGTGGAAGATCCCGCCGTTGACGTGGCCTTCCCCGATTCGGTGGTGGACATGCTGCGCGGCAATCTTGGCCAGCCCCATGGCGGCTGGCCCAAGGGCATCCAGGCCAAGGTCTTGAAGGGCGAAGCGCCGCTCACCACCCGGCCGGGTGCCGATGTGCCGGCGGTGGATCTTGAGGCGGTTCGCGCCAAGCTGTCAGCCGATCTGAGCGGCTTTGCCGTGGATGATGAGGATCTGAACGGCTATCTCATGTATCCCAAGGTGTTCCTCGACTACATGGGCCGTCATCGGCTTTATGGCCCGGTCCGCGCTCTGCCGACGCGCACCTTCTTCTACGGCATGCAGCCCGGCGAAGAAATCACCGCCGAGATCGACCCGGGCAAGACGCTGGAAATCCGGCTGCAGGCGGTGGGCGAGACCACCGACGACGGCGAGGTGAAGGTGTTCTTCGAATTGAATGGCCAGCCCCGCGTCATCCGCGTGCCGAACCGTGCGATCAGGGCGAAAACCGCCGCCAAGCCCAAGGCGCAAGAGGGCAACCCCAACCACATCGGCGCGCCGATGCCGGGTGCGGTGGCCAGCGTCACGGTCAGCGTCGGCCAGAAGGTCAAGGCAGGCGACATGCTCTTGACGATCGAAGCGATGAAGATGGAAACCGGCCTGCATGCTGACCGCGAGGCGACGATCAAGGCGCTTCACGTCCATGCCGGCAGCCAGATCGACGCCAAGGACCTGCTGATCGAGCTGGAATAGCCGGGCAAGCCCGCCCCTGATCATGCAAAAGGGCCGCCGCAATGCTGCGACGGCCCTCTGTCCAACCTAGGGTCGGATTAGCCAGCGAAGGCGTTCGCGGCAACAGCGGCAGCCAGTTCTTCAGCCGACAGCTCACCCGAAGCGTCGGTATCAGCGGCCTTGAAGGCCTCTTCAGTGGCGGCAGCGTAAGCAGCCTGCACTTCAGCCAGCGAGAAGGTGCCGTTTGCATCGGCGTCAGCAACGACCGGAGCTTCCTGAGCGAAAGCAGCAGTAGCAGCAACAGCCGAAGTGGCCAGAGCGAGAGCGAACTTTTTCATAGTCATCATCCTGTATTTTACAGCCCCGCACAACGCGGCAGCCAAACAGAAGGCACACACGCATTCGCCGCGTAACATAGGAAGCGGCACGCGAAACTCCATAGGATAAACAACATGTTACCGCCAACGTCACGAGGTTGTGACTGCCCTGCGAGGCGCGCTTGACGGCAGTTTGAAACAGGCGCAGGAGCTGCGGTTTGGCGCCTAGAGAACCCGCAGGGATTCGCCCATCCATGGCCATTCGCGGCAGGCCGGAGCAACGACCTGCGCGGCGATCAGCCCGCGCATCCGGTCGGCCACCTGCGCCGGCATGTCGCGCAAAACCCCGGCCCGCGCCGAAAGCGACAGGGTCCGGTCAAAGGGGGCAAAGGGCAAGGGCAGGACTTCCACCCCATCGCGGAAGCGGCTGGCATGATGCAGGGCCAGCGGGGTCAGGATGGTCCAGCCCGCCCCGCCCGAGACCATCGCCAGGATCGCGCGATAGCTGTCGAGTTCAAAGCGGTGGGTCAGCTTGACATTCTGCCGCGCCAGATGGCTGGCAATCTGGCGTCCCATCAGGTGACGCGCGGTATATAGGATCAGCGGCAGCCCTGCCGGGTCCTTGCCGCGCGGGGCAACCGCGACAAAGGGTTCGGCCATGACCGGATGCACTTCGCGCCAGATCTCGTGGCTGCCTTCATGGCTGCCCTCGCTGCCCAGATCGGCGGCAACGACCATATCCAGCGCGCGGGCCTCAAGCTGGTCCAACAGCCGGTGACTGGCCCCGGTTTCCAGAAGAAACCGACAGCCTTTCAGGTCATTGGCCAAGTCCTGCAGCAAAAGCGGTGTCACCTGCGCATCGAAATCCTCGATCACCCCCAGCCGCAGCGTCGTCAGCCCCGAAAGGTCGGCCATGGCAAGTTCGCTGCGCGCCTCGGCCTCGGCGTTCAGGATGGTCTGGGCATGGCGGCGAAACATGGTGCCCGCAGGCGTAAGGCCCATCGGCCGGGCCGAGCGGTCCAGAAGCACCGCGCCCAGCGCCGTCTCAAGCCCGGTCAATTGCTGCGAAATGGCTGAAGGCGACACGCCCAACCGCCGGGCCGCGGCAGAAATCGCGCGCTCCTCGGTCACGGCGAGAAACACCTCGATCCCCCAGAGCGTGACGCGGCCCTGCCCTTCGGTCATGGGCGGCTTACATCTTGGAGAGTTTTTGCTGCAACTCGGCCAGCTGGCGCTTGATCTCGGCCAGATCTTCGGGGGCCTCCTTGGCCTCGGGCTCTGGCGCGGGGCCCGAGCTGCCCCAGCCGGGCATGCCCGCCATGCCGCCCATCATGGTTTTCATGAAGGCTTCCTGCTGCTTGCGCAATGCTTCAAACCCCGGCATGCCCGCCATCGGCGTGGCCATCCCGGCGAAGTTTTCCATCATCTTGGTCTGGCTTTCGCGTAGCATCTCAAAGCTCGAGGCCAGAAACTGCGGCATCACCGCCTGCATGTTGGTGGCATAAGACCGCACCAGGTCGGTCAGCACATTGGTCGGCAAGACCGAATCGCCCTTGGATTCATGCTCGGCCACGATCTGCAAAAGATACTGCCGCGTCAGATCATCGCCGGTTTTCAGATCGACGATCTGCACATCCCGCCCCGCCCGCACGAAACCCGCAATGTCTTCCAGCGTCACATAATCCGATGTCTCGGTGTTGTAGAGACGTCGGCTGGCGTAACGCTTGATCAACAGCGGTTTTGCAGGTTCTGCCATGGTCACCCCCCCCCAGGGTTTTGCGTGTGCAGAGAACACTAGGCGAGGTGCAGAAAAAAAGAAAGGGCGGGCAAAGGCGCCCGCCCGATTGGTCAGTTCCGCGTCAGGGAGGAGACGCGGCCCGCCCGATTACTTGGCCGCAGCAGCGGCCTTCTTGACCTGAGCAGTCACGTCGGCGGTGGCTTTCTTGACAGCGGCCGAAGCTTCTTCCGAAGCGTTCTTGCCAGCAGCCAGCATCAGCTCGACGGTGTCCATCTGCACTTTCTTGGCGATTTCAGCGAAAGCAGCCAGGTTTTCAGCAGCCATTTCAGCAGCGGCGGTCGCAAAGTCCGAAGCAGCCTTGGTGTATTCGGCGGGCTCAACCTTGGCTTTCGAGGCGTCGGCCAGCTTGGCGATCGACTCTTTGGCCCACCTGGCCGACAGTTCGGTCGACTTTTCGGCAGCGGCCAGCGCAACGGCGGCCAGCTTTTCGCCATAGGCGGCTTGGGTCTTGAAAGCGTTCTGGAAGGCCGAAGCGTCAACCGGGAACGAAGCCATCATGTCCTGCATGACTTTGGTGAAGTCGGTGGTCTTGGTCATTTGAATTGCTCCTGAATATCCGGGGTAAAGCCCGTTTCCTGACCAAGGTTATACATGCTGCACCGCAGCATTTCAAGTGAAATTTCTGCAACGCAGAAACAACCGGAAGATGAAAGCCTGCCTTTGCGGAAAGCGCAGGAAAATCAATCGGCTGGTTTAGCGACCACATAGGTCCCCGGTGCCGGGCAAAGTTCCGGATGACCCGAATCGCCAATCTGCCGCGCCTTGATCTGCGGTCCGGAGCGTTCATCCAGCCAGGCCCCCCAACGCGGCCACCAGCTGCCCTCATTGAAGGTTGCGCCCTTCATCCAGTCATCCGGCTCGCCTTCCAGCGGCGCATCCGAGGTGTAATGGCCATACTTGCCCTTGGAGGGCGGATTGATGATCCCCGCAATGTGGCCCGACTGCGAGACGATGAAGGTCTTGTCCTTGGACCCCATCTGCTTGACCCCGTTGAAGCTGCCGCGCCAATGGGCGATGTGGTCGGTTTCGCAGGCAATGGCGCACAAAGGCACCGTCACGCCCTTCAGCGACACCGGCTTGCCAAAGACCGGAAAGACGCCGCGCGCAAAGCCGTTTCGCTGGCACAGATCGCGGATGTATTCGATCGCCATCTTGCCCGGCAGATTGGTGCCATCACCGTTCCAGTGCAAAAGATCAAAGGCGGGCGGCGCCTCGCCCAGCATATAGCTCTTGATC
Source organism: Alphaproteobacteria bacterium (assembly GCA_016869835.1). Lineage (GTDB taxonomy): Bacteria > Pseudomonadota > Alphaproteobacteria > Rhodobacterales > Rhodobacteraceae > Tabrizicola_A. The sequence goes on along the minus strand of VGDH01000040.1, from coordinate 5,171 downwards.
GCCGGGCCATAGATCAGGTCGTTTGAGCGCAGATAGGAAAAGGTCTTGCCCATGAAGCGCTTGGACAGGATCCCATCCGTTGCCACCTGCCGGGTGATGCCGTCGATGAAATCATCGGCCAGAAACACCCCCATCTCACCGGGGTCGGAAAAATCGGTCAGCGTGGTGAAGAGCGTGGCCGATTTCACCGTCGCGTCGCCCGCGCGCTGCAAATGCGCAAGGGTCATGCTCAACGTGGTGCCCGCGATGCAATAGCCGACCGCATTGATCTGCTTGACGCCGCAAATCTTGCGCACCTCGGCCATCGCTGTCAGATAGCCCTCGCGGATATAGTCGTCCATGCAGACATCGGCATAGGACGCGTCAGGGTTGACCCAAGACACCACGAACAGCGTAAAGCCCTGATCCACGATCCATTTGATCAGTGAATTCTGAGGCTTGAGGTCCATCACATAGTATTTGTTGATCCAGGGCGGAAAGATCAGCAAGGGCGTCTCATAGACCGTTTCCGTCGTCGGCTTGAACTGGATCAGCTCCAGCATCCGGTTGCGGAACACCACCGATCCCGGGGTGGTGGCAATGTTCTCGCCAAGGGTAAAGGCTGCAGGGTCCGACAGGGTGGGCAGCATCTCGCCGTCATGGGACTCGATATCGGCCACCAGGTTTTCCAGCCCCTTCACCAGGCTCTCGCCATCGGTGGCAATCGCCTTTTCCAGGGCATCGGGGTTGGTGCCCAGAAAATTGGTCGGCGCCAGCATGTCGACGATCTGGCGGGTGAAATACTCCACCCGCTTCTTGTCGTTCGGGTCGATGTCCTCCATGTCGGCCACGGCCGTGTTGATGGCTTCGGCGTTGATGAGATACTGCTGCTTGAGATAGTTGAAGGCGGGGTGGCTGTCCCACAGCGGGTTGGAAAAGCGGCGATCCTTGGGGCCGGGGTCGGCGGGGGCCTTGAATTCACCCGAGGCGAGCGCCTGCTGCGCCTCAACATAATGCTTGAGCGTCTTGCCCCAATAGCCGATCTGATGCTCCAGCACCTTGGCGGGGTTGTGCAGCATGGCCGCCAGATAGGCCTGCGCGGCCTTCATGTAGATCTCGCTGGACGGGGCATCCAGCCCGGCATCCTTCTGTTTCTGACGCGCCAGCGCAGCCATCAGCCGTTCCGACAACCCTTCGATTTCCGCAAGATTGGCCTGCATCCGCTCCAGTTTTTGTCCTGCGTCATATTCTTCAGTTGTCATGTTAAGCTTTGACCCCTATTCTCGCTGCCATGCAGCATTGCGCCCTTCCCTCCTTGGGATGTGGTGGCATCGGCCAAGGAGACGCCCGTGAAGTATATGGCCACCTATGACCTTATGGAAAGCATTCGCAACACGAATGAATGGTTGGGGGCTTCGGCGCGGGCAATGGCAAGCTATCCGGCTTTCGCCTTGTCGATGAACCCGATGCTTCAGCTGATGGCAGCCTGGGGTGAGGTGACTGAACGGTCGTTTGCCCGCATGGTGGCCAAGCCGGACTGGGGAATCCGCTCGATTCCGGGGCCCGAGGGGCAAGATCACCTGGTCGATTTCAAGCCGATCGTGCAAAAGCCCTTTGGCGATCTGGTGCAGTTTTTCGTGCGCCGCCGCGAACCGATGGCCCGCAAGATCCTGCTGGTTGCGCCGATGTCGGGGCATTATGCCACACTCCTGCGTTCGACCGTGGCCAGCCTGTTGCCCGATGCCGACGTCTTTGTGACCGATTGGCACAATGCGCGTGACATTCCGGTCAGCGCGGGCAAGTTCGACGTTGAGGATTACACGCTTTATCTTGTCGAGTTCATGCGCGCCCTTGGGCCCGACACCCATGTCATCGCCATTTGCCAGCCCGCACCGCTGACGCTGGCCGCCACTGCCTATCTGGCCGGTGAAGACCCCGATGCCCAGCCCCGCAGCCTGACGCTGATCGGCGGGCCGATCGACCCGGACGCCGCCGCCACGGACGTGACCGACTTTGGCCGCCGCATCACCATGGGCCAGCTGGAACAGATGGCCATCCAGCGCGTCGGCTTCAAATACAAGGGCGTGGGGCGGCTGGTCTATCCCGGCCTCTTGCAGCTGCAAAGCTTCATGTCGATGAACGCCGAACGCCATTCCAAGGCCTTCGCCGAACAGATCATGCGGGTGGCCCGGGGCGAGGCTTCTGACCACGACGCGCACAACCGGTTCTATGACGAATACCTTGCCGTGATGGACATGACGGCCGAGTTCTACCTCTCGACGGTCGAACGCATCTTCAAGAACCGCGAGATTGCGCTCAACAATTTCACCGTGGCGGGCAAGAAGGTGGACATCGGCGCCATCACCCGCGTGGCGGTGAAAACGGTCGAAGGCGAGAAGGACGACATTTCCGCCCCCGGCCAATGCGTCGCGGCGCTGAAGCTTTGCACCAGGCTGCCCGAAAGCAAGAAGGCCCGCCATCTGGAGCCCGAGGCCGGGCATTACGGTATCTTTGCAGGCAAGAGCTGGCGGTTGAACATCCGCCCTCTGGTGCTGAACTTCATCGACGCCAATTCCGGCGGTCCGGCAAAGCCCAAGCTGAAAGCTGTCGTCGCCGGCAAGTAAGGCTGTGGCGCGCAGCCAGCGCCCGCCCTAGCGCAGCATCATCGGCCCATTCAGAAACGCCTCGACCGCGCCTGACACCGCCTCGGGTTGTTCGAGCGGCGCAAGGTGGCCCGCATCCTCGATGATCTGGAACTGGCCGTAAGGCATCAGCGTGGCCGTGAATTCCTGCCGCCGCAACGGCACGAGCGGGTCCTGCCGCCCCGCAAGGACAAGCGTCGGCAGCCGCACTTTTCGCATGGTCTTTTGTTGATCGGGGCGGCGCTGCGAGGCCCGCGATTGGCGCAGGAACACGCCCTCGCCAAGGCCCAGCGCCATATCCTTGACCAGCGCCATGATCTCGCCATGCCAGGGGCTGTCAACCACGGCTGCGGCCGGGATCTCTTGCGCCATCGCATCCACCAGCCGCCCGGCCCGCGCCATCACCATGCGGGTTTCACGCTCAACAGCCATCTGGGGCGGCTCGGACAGGGGGTCGGTCGCCATCAGGATCGCCCGCGTCACCCGGTCGGGCGCGCGGCGGATGATGTCCAGCGCCACATCACCGCCAAGCCCATGGCCCAAAAGCGCAAATTTCGGCGGCAGCCCGGCCATCAACGCCTCGGACATCTGCTCGACCGTCTCGCCCTTGGCCGCAATGCAGACCTGACATTGCCGATCAGCCCCCAGCCGCACCATTTGCGGCAGGAACAGCCGGGCATCGGCCATCATTCCGGGGATCATCACCAAAGGTTCGTGCATCACAGCCCCTTTGCCCAACCAAGGATCAAACCCACCGTCTCGGCCGTCTGCCCCGGAGACATCGCCGAACCGGCAATCACATGCGAAAACGGGTCATCGCCCGGCCCCATCTGGCGCTGCTCCATCTGCACCGGGCCGCCCCAGCCTGCCATCAGCGCCTCGGTCTGCGCCGGATCCACCACCTGATCCTGGGGCGCATAGATCACCAAGGCCGGGATCGTGACAGCCGCGTAATCCAAGCCGCGCGCATGGCGCACCAGCGCGGACATCGGAAACAGCGCCACCGTCGGATAGCTTGTGGTCCAATAGCGGGCTTGGGCGTCGTTCAAGGGCTCAAAACTGCGGGTTTCGCCCGCCACCAGCGGCCCCCAGTGCCGGGCCAGCGGCAGATCAAGAATCCTGGCGGCGGCACTTTTCACACCGAAATTGGGCGACACCAGAACCACCCCGGCCAGCCCTTCGGACAGCACCGGGTCCGTCGCTGCAATCGCCGCCAGCGTACCCCCGGTCGAGGTGGCGATCACCACAACCCGGTCGCCTAAGCTCCACCCGATCGCCATGGCCTCAGCCATATCTTCGATCCAATCCCCGGCACGCGGTTCGGCCATCGCATCGCCCGACCGGCCATGGCCAGCCAGCCGCGTGTAGAACAGGTTCGCGCCAAGCGCCTTGGCAACCTCATCCGGCACCGGACGAATTTCCTCGGCCGAGGCGGAGAAGCCATGCACATAAATCACCGCCAGCGGCGTCCTTTGTCCGGGCGCGCCCGCCCAGACAATGCGCTTGGCCGCCTCGGGCCGAATGTCGGAAAACTGTAATTCACGCTGCGCAAGCCATCTTGGAATATTGACCGGCAAGGCACCAGCTTTGAAAGAAATTTTTCGATCAACAGGTTCTTCTGGCGCCAAGGCCCATATCCCCGCAAATAGCAGGAAAATCACAACGATCAGCCGCCCAAGCGCCTTGCCAAACCTACGCATGACGCAGGACCTCCTCGATGGTTGCGGTCATAAGCTCCAGACAGTCGGGCGTGGAAAAACGGTGATCCGCCCCCTTGACCAGCGTCAGCCGCAGATCGGGGCTCTCGGCATGGTCCATCAGCCGCAGCGCAACCGAGGGCAGCACATCCACATCGGCGCTGCCCTGCAAAAGCCGCACCGGAAATGGCAGCGCCAAGGGCGCGCGCAGCACGAGGTGGCGCGCGCCGTCGTCCAGAAAGGCGCGCGTGATGATATTGGGTTGATCCGAGTATTCCGACGCTTCGGCCACAAACCCATCGCGCGCCAGCGCCGCGTTCTGATCGGCGGAAAACCCTGCCAGCATCAGATCTTCGGTGAAATCGGGGGCGGCGGCGATGCCGACCAGACCTGCAACGCGCTCGGGCAGGACGCGGGCCACCAGAAGCGCGATCCAGCCCCCCATCGAAGAGCCGACCAGCACCTGCGGCCCTGTCGTCAGCGTCGAGATTGTCGCCATAGCATCCTGCGACCAATGGCCGATGCCGCCGTCGTCAAACGCGCCCGAGGATTGGCCATGCCCCGAATAGTCGAACCGCAGGAAGGCCCGGCCCGTCGCCTCGGCCCAGGATTGCAGATGCACCGCCTTGGTGCCGGTCATGTCCGACCGATAGCCGCCCAGAAACACCACTCCCGGCCCCTTGCCGGGGGCCTGGTGATAGGCGATGCGGCGGCCTTCGGCTGTGGTCAGAAACTGGGTCATCGTTACTCCGCTGTCAGACGGGTTTAGCGCCGGCCCGCCCCCCTGTCAGCCCCTTCTTGGCCCGCAACTGCGCCAAACGTCACAGATTTTGCCAAAGGCCCGGCCAACCGG
>VGDH01000039.1 GCA_016869835.1 Alphaproteobacteria bacterium | reverse complement strand
CACGCGTTGGCCTTGCCTATAAGGCTATAAGACCCCCCGCGCAATCAAGCGGACAAAAAACGACAGCAGGACCATGAAAGACGAACCCAGAAGTCACCCGTTCCGCGACAGCACTCAGGATATCGAAGCTGCGCATCGTATCCCCGACACCCCCCAGACCCGTGCCCCGGCCTATCGTCTGGCCTTTGCCGATCCTGACTTCATGACGCGCGAAGAGCTGCGGCCGGTGCGGTTGCAGCTGGAGCTGTTGAAGCCGCAGCTTGTGATGGACGAGCGCGGGATTGAATCGACCATCGTCCTGTTTGGTGGCGCGCGTATCCCCGCGCCGGAACACAAGTCCTTGGCCAAGACCCCGATGCTGGCGGACCTGACGCGCTATTACGACGAGGCGCGGCGGTTTTCGCGGATGATGACCGAGCGCAGCATGGAGTCTTACGGCAAGCAGAATGTGATCGTCACTGGCGGCGGGCCGGGGGTGATGGAGGCGGGCAACCGCGGTGCGGCCGAGGCGGGGGGCCAGTCGATTGGGCTGAACATCGTTTTGCCGCATGAGCAGGCGCCGAACCGCTATGTGACGCCGGACCTGTCGTTCAACTTTCACTACTTTGCCATCCGCAAGATGCATTTCCTGATGCGCGCCGCGGCGGTCTGCATCTTTCCCGGCGGCTTTGGCACGCTGGACGAGATGTTTGAAAGCCTGACGCTGATCCAGACCAAGCGGATGAAGCCGATCCCGTTCCTGTTGTTCGGGCGCGGCTGGTGGGAGACGGTGATCAACTGGGGTCATCTGGCCGAGGCAGGGGTGATCAGCCCCGAGGATCTGAAGCTGTTTCAGTTCGTGGAGACCGCCGAAGAGGCGCTGGCAGCGATTGACGCCTTTGTCACCCCCTGCCCTTAGGGTTTGGGTGGAAGAAACTCGCGTTCCCAGCCGGGCAGGAATTCCACGCGGTTGCAGTTGGAGAACCAGGCCAGCCGGTCAAGCTCGGCCATGAGTTTGCCGGTGCGGGCCTGTGTCAGTTGGACCCCGGCCTCGGGCCAGAAGGCGCGGACCCTGAGGACGCCCTCGGCGCGGTGGGCTTTGGCGTCCAGTCGGCCGACAAGCCGGTCGCCTTCCAGAACCGGAAAGACGTAATAGCCCCAGCGCCGTTTGGGTTCGGGCACGAAAACCTCGATCCGGTAGTGAAAGCCGAAAAGGAATTCGGCCCGCGCCCGGTCGCGCAGGGCGGGGTCGAAGGGCGAAAGCACGCGCAGGCGGGTGGGCGGCGGCGGGGCGTCTTCGGCGCGGGCCAGGACATCTGGGCGGGCAAGGGCCGGGCGCTGCGTGCCATCGGCCCCCTCGACCGCGATTTCGACAATCTCGCCCCGCGTTAGCGCGTTCTGCGCCCAGGCCCGCACCGCATCGCGCGGCAGGGCGTCCCAGAAGGCGGCAATCTCGGCCGGGGTGCCAAAGCCCAGATGGTCAAGCGCACTGGTGCAGGCCCAATCGGCCTTGGCCTTGGCCGACATCTCGGCCCGCAGGATCGGCGCGGGGATCACGCGTTCGGTCAGGTCATAGACCTTTTGGAACCCCTCGCGCCGGGTGATCGCCAGTTGCCCGGTGCGCCACAGCCATTCCAGCGCGGTTTTCGACGGGTGCCAGTCCCACCAGCCGCCGGTGCCGCGCGTCTCGTCATTGCTGACATCGGCCGAGCTGACCGGGCCGTGGGCGGCGATGTGGTTCAGGATGCGGTCGAACTGCGCCTCATAGCCGTCGCGGAACCAGCGCTGCCAACTGCCGTGCAGGCGTTCTGCGTCGCGGGCAAAGCGGTGCTTCCAGTAGGGGTAGGTTTCCATCGGCAGGATCGCGGCGTCGTGGGTCCAGTGTTCCCACAGGTGGCGGTCCTGTTCGAGCGCGGTTTTCAGGATCTCGGGCCGATAGCTGGGGTCGCGCGACCACAGGATCATGTGATGGGCGCGTTCGACGGTGGCGATGCTGTCAACCTGCACAAAGCCGATGCGGCGGACAAGATCGGCCACCGAGGTGCCGCGCGGGGCGTCTGACAGGGCGTGGCGCTGCAGGAACAGCCGACGGGCTGGCCGGTTCGCAAGGCGCAAGGGGGGAAGGGGCCTGACCATAGCAAAGGCCTAGCAGGTCAGGCTGATCCGTCAATCATCGCGATGGGGCGGATGGGGTCAGACGGCTTCGGCCATTTCGGGTTCGGCGGCCTTGGCCGCGTTGTCGGCGTCATCGGAACCGGGCGTGTCGGACAGGCCGTCGAGATCCTCGAGCCGCTTTTGCCAGATCAGGTTGTTGGCAACCGCATTTTCCACAGCGACATAGAGATCGCCCGCCGTGCAGGGCAGGGCCAGCGAGCTGTCACAGATCGGCAGCCGTTCGGTGGTGAAGTCATGCGCCGCCATCCGGGTGGAGGCGAGGATGATCGGCAGATCGGGATGCTCTTCGCGCAGCATGAGGAGTTTGCCGATCACCGCGGTAATGCCGCCAAAGCCTTCGATCTCGATGATCAGCATCGACCAGTGTTCGATGGGAAGGCCAAGGAGGTTCTGAAACTGCCCCATGTCGCTGCACACGGCCACGTCGCGGCCCTGTTTGCGCAGATGCTCGATCTGGAAGGTCAGCGGCACCGGGTCGGCGGCCAGAACCAGAACCGGGCCGGCCGTCAGCGGGCCGGTCGGGCTTGCGTCCTTGTCATGGGCCTTGAACACCTTGAGCCGGTTGTCTCGGCCCGCATCCAGGTTCTTGAGATCGCGCTGCATCCTGCTCTCCTGTGTGCCGCCGGGTTTTCCCGTGCGGTCAGGGCCTTGACGCAATACGCGCCAATCTTTTTCCCAGTTATTATCAGCGCTTCAAAGATATGGCGCAAAACAGCATTCGGGCGATTGATCGTTCTGAATGAGGCGAAATATAACTAATGGTTGAATAAGTGGAAAAATGTATCGATCGGAAGACTCGATTTGTATTGAACTTTCTATTCTGCGAATCGTTCCCGTCTTGGAAATCTCCGAATATTCGTTAGTTTCAATGACGGGTGTCAGTGGCCTGTCTGGCCCCGCTCACGCCCTTGTGAACAAAAACTCTTGATCATAATCAGTTATCTTTAGAAGAAAAATGTCTCTTTAGGGAGATAGACACGCTAAGGATTGAATCTGTCTCCGTTACTGACTTCCTTCCAAGAGATAGTTCCAAATGGTCCTCCTTTCCGAGAACGTTTGCCAATAATATGACGATAGAAGTCCCCGAGAACCGTGTGCGCGTGCTGGTTGTAGACGACCATCTGCTTTTGGCAGAAACCGTCGTGCTGGCGCTTGGCAAGGGATCTAGCCTGGAGGTTGAGGCCGTATCCGGCGTTGCGGCGGCGCTGGAGCGTATTGCCGAAAGCGGGCGGTTCGATGTGGTCTTGCTGGACTATTCCATGCCGGATGGCGATGGTCTTGGGGCCTTGCGCCAGGTGATTGCCGCCAATGGCAAGGGCGTTGCGGTGTTTTCGGGCGTGGCCACGCCTGCCGTGATAGAACGGGCCTTGGCCGAAGGGGCCATGGGGTTCATCCCCAAGACGCTGCCCTTGAAATCGCTGGAAAGCGCAGTCAGGATGATCGCCCAGGGCGAGGTGTTCGTTGCCTACAACTATGTCTTGCAGGTGATGGGGAAGGATGAGCCTTCAACCAACCTCAAGCCCCGCGAACGTCAGGTTCTGGCGATGGTCTGCGAAGGAGCGCAGAACAAGGAGATCGCCTATCGGTTGAACCTTAGCGAGGTGATCGTGAAGGCGAATGTGAAATCCATCTGCCGCAAGCTTGGGGTGCGCAACCGGACCGAAGCGGCGATGATGGCGCGCAACGAAGGTCTGTGCTGAACCCGTTAGGCTAGCGGCTGTCTTTCAGGCAGGGTCGGATGGCCCTGGCCGAACATGGGGGCGCATGGGCATGGACAACTCACGGACAGAGGGGGAACACCCCTCGCGGCGCAAGGCGTTGCTGTCGCAGGCGGCGCTGGACGAAATGGCTGTGGGCAAGGATCAGCCACGGGCGCTGGCAACCGGGTTGCACGCCGCGTTGCGCCGGTGCGCCGAGGTCCTGCGCGCCGATCTGTGTGGCCTGATGCGCCCGACCGATGACGGGGATCTGGTGGCGGCGCTGACGGCCGATGGCAGGGTGGCGGTGTTGCTGGGGGCTGCGGCCGGGAAGGCGCGGCTTGTCGAGCCGGTGGATCGCCACCCCGAGCGGCCGCTTCTTCTGGTGGTCGAAACCGCCTGGCCCGAGGGGTTTTGTCCAAAGGACGCCGCCTTTCACAGCGCACTTGCCGGGGCCATTCGTGACCGCCTGGCCTTGCCGGAAGGTGCAGCACCGCCCAACAAGTGCGGCGGGTTTACCGGGATCCAGTGGCAGATCATCGAGCTGACCAATGAGCTTCTGGGCCATCAAGGGCCGGATGTGGACGCCCATATCGAACAGGTGCTGGCCCGCATTGGCCCCCTTGTCGGGGTTGAGCGCAGCTATGTCATCCGCCAGACCCAACCGGTGCAGATCAGTGTCAGCCATGAATGGGCCGCACCCGGTGTGCCGCCGTTGCGGGATTTGTCGCAAGGTCTGCCAATGGCTCTTCTGGATTCCTGGCAAGCACCACTGCACAGCACGCAACCGATCATCATCGACGATGTTGAAAAACTGCCAAAGGGGCTCGCGCCGCGCAGCCTTTTGCAAGCGCGAGGCACCAAGGCGGTGATTGCCGCCCCGATGCGGCGCAACGGGACTTTTGAGGGATTGATCGGATTTGACGCCACGATTGGCGCCCGCACCTTCGGGCCGGACGCCCTGCGCCTGTTGCAGGCGGTTGCACATGACATTGCCGTGGTCCCGCATCGCCGGGATGCCGAACTGGCCGCCGCCGCCGCCCAGGCGCAGCTTGTCGCCGAGAGCGACCGGCTGAGCGCGATGCTGGCGGCGGTGTCCGATCTGGTGCTGGAGCTGGATGCCCAGGGGCGCTGCCCGGCCTGCAATACCGGCCCCGGGCAGGGCCACCTCTTGTTGCAGGAAAAGCCTGTGGGCAAGCCGATTGAGCGGCTGTTGCCGGCACCGCTGCTTGGGCGGTTTCGGAAGGTGATGAAAGAGGTGCGCGGCGATGGCGTCCGGCGCAGCTTTGATTATGACCAAGGGATCGACGGCGTGATGTGCAATTGCAACGCCCATATCGCGCGGCGCAAAGACATCGGCCCGCAGGACGGCTGGTTTGTGGTCTTGCGCGATGTCACCCGCAGACGCGCCCAGCAGCGCCGCATCGCCCAGTTGAGCAAGATTGTCGAGCTGACGTCGCATCTGGTTATCATCACCGATGCCGATGCCAATATCGAATGGGTCAACCCTGCCTTTGAGCAGCGCAGCGGCTGGCGGCTGGACGAGATCAGGGGCCGCAAGCCGGAAAGCTTTCTGCGGTCCCGCCGGGCCAACCGACTTGGTCCGTCGCGCGTGGAATATGCGCTGCGCGGCGGCGTGGCCCCGCAGACCGAGATCGTGAACCATGACAGGGCGGGTGAGGAATACTGGGTCAGCATGGATGTGCAGCCCTTGCTGGACGAGAATGGCTGTGTGCAGGGCTTTGTTTCGGTGCAGACCGACATTACCGAGTTGAAGCGCAAGCACAGCCGCGAGATCCGCGACTGGAAGCTGGCCATCGAAGGGGCAAGCGATGGCATTGCCATGCTGAACGTTCGGGGGTAGTTCCAGTTCATGAACCATGCCTATCGCGACATGTTCGGGATTCCGGACTCAGAGCCGGTCAAGGCACTGCGTTGGACCGACTTTTGTCCCGGCGAGGGGGCCGACTGGTTTGCAACCCGTGCCTGGCGTCAGATGGTCGGTGCGCGGGCCTTGCGGATGGAGGTGCGCGGCCAGCATCGGGACGGTGGCGTCATCCGCCAAGAGCTGTCTTTGAACACGCGCCTGGATGGCGGGCTTTTGGTGATTGCGCGCGACATCACCGACCGCGCCCGCGCCGATGCCGAAAAGGCGCGGCTGCGAGACCAGTTGCAGGTGGCCCAGCAGCGCGAGATGATCGCCCATGTCGCGGCCGGGATCGCCCATGACCTGCACAATGTCTTTGCGGTCGTCAGCGGCACGGCCTCTATGCCGGAGCAAAGCTGCGGCGATAGCGAAGATGCGCTTTCGGGGATCCGGCGGATCAAGCGTGCGGCGCAGATGGCGGTGGATCTTGGCGCGGGGCTGGCGACGCTGGGGCGGGACGATGCCCATCCGCTGCGTCAGGACCTGCGCGAGATCGAGCGGCAAGGCGTTGATCTTATGGGGACGGCGCGGATTGACCAGCACGGTACCTGCCAAGGCTGCCCGAGCGCCTGCAACCGGTCTGGGCCGACAGCACAATGCTGTTGCAGGTGATCGTCAATCTGGCGCTGAACGCCTGCGAGGCCGATCCGGCGCGGGCGACGGCGGTGCGGGTCGAGGTCTTGCCTTCGGGAAGCTGGATCCCGCCGCGCCCACCCGACACCGGCACATGGTCTGCCGGGCGGCGTTACAGCGTCTTTCAGGTGGCCGATGATGGCCCCGGCGTTGGCCCCGAGGACCGGGCGCGGCTGTTCGAGCCCTATTTCACCACCAAAGGCAAATCGGGGACCGGACTGGGCCTGACCATCGTGGCCAGCATCGTGCAGCAAAGCGACGCCGCATTGTGGTTTGACAGCACGCCCGGTCAGGGCACCACGGTGACGGTCGCCTGGCCGCAGGCGGCACCCGCCCCGGTACTGCTGGCTGCGCCAAGGGCCGAGGCGCAGGCCGAGGGCACCGCCCCCAATCGGCTGGACGGGCGAAGCATCCTGGTGGTGGATGATGTTGCCGATATGGCCGATACGCTGGCCGAGATGCTGGAGGCCGCAGGCGCCCAGACGGTAGCGCTGTCAGACCCGCGTGAAGCCGAGGCGTTGTTGCGTGACAATCCCGGCCAGTGGTCGTTGCTGGTGACCGACCTGAAGATGCCGCAGCGTTCGGGCCTTGATCTGGCGCGTGCGGCGGCGGCGATGGACCCACCGGTGCCCTCTGTTCTGGTGTCGTCGCATATCGGCAGTAACGCCCTGCCACCCGGTCTGTTCGTCGCCGTCCTGCCAAAGCCCACCGAAGCGCCCCCGCTGGTTGCGGCGGTTCAGCGCGCCCTTAGCCCGTCTTGACGTTGCGGCTGACAAGCTCGTTCACGGCGTTGTCGATCAACACGGTGCAGACCGAAAGGGCGGCGCGGCAGTGTTCGACATGATCGGCGATCTCGGAGGTTTCGCGGTTGAGCGCGGCGGTTTCCAGACCGCAGAAGGCGCGGTGCAGCGGCAGGGCGCCGAAGATCGCGGCGGCACCGGCGCATTTGTGCGCCTGGGCGCCAAGCGCGTCGAGATCGGGTTCGGGTCCCGACGGGTTCCATGAGGCCTGGTCCAGCACCACCTGAAAGCTTGCCTGCATTTCCTGCACCACTCCGCGCAGCCGCGTGAGCCCGAGGCTTGCGCCAAGCAGATCGACCGCATCGGCTATTCCCCGCGGCAAAGAGGGTGTCGCGGTGGGGAGCGCCTGAAGGCGCGGGCTTTGCAGGACGCGTTCGACATCGGTCGGGCGAACCGGCTTGTAGAGGATTTCGCGCATGCCCGCCTGCAGCGCGCGTGAATGGTCGGCGGGTTGCAGGTTGGTGGTGAAGCCGATGATCTGGGCCTGCTGGGACAGACCGTCGGCACGGATCAACCGCGTCGCCTCGATACCGTCCATGCCGGGCATGCTGATGTCCATCAAGATCACTTCGTAGCCTTTTGTTGCAGCCATCTGCACCGCGGTCTGCCCATCGCCGGCCTTGTCGGCCCGGTGACCCAAGACGGTGACGACCTTCTGGATCAAGAGCCGGTTGACCGACTGGTCATCGACCACCAGAACGCGCAGCGGCCTGATCTTGGCAAGCGCGGCTTGGGCGACGGGTGCCGGGCGGATCGGGATCTCGAACCAGAAGGTGCTGCCATTGCCGGGGCTGCTGATGACCCCGACCGTGCCGCGCATTGACCGTACCGCCCGCCGGACGATGCCAAGCCCGATGCCGATGCCGCGCGACAGGCGCGCATAGCCGCGATCCAGCGTTTCGAAATCCCCGAAGATCCGGGCCTGATCTGCACTGTCGATGCCGATGCCGGCGTCTTGAACCTCGACCCGCAGCAGGTTCGGACCGGGCCGAAGCAGACGTACGGTGATCGGCGCCTCGCCTCCGAACTTCACGGCATTGCTGATCAGGTTGCGCAGGGTCTGGCGAAAGGCGCGCGGCTTGCCCGTGATTTCATCGGGCAGGCCTCCCGCGACATCAAGCCGGATGTTCAGCCCCTCATCCGCGCCGGTGCGCAGCGCCGCCGCGATGAGATCCGAGGCGATTGCTTGCACCGAAAATGCCTCATCAGGCCGTTCGGCCTGGGCCACATCATCGAGGGCGGCCACGTCAAGCACATGGTCGATCTGGTCCAGCGCCGCGATGGCGCTTTCCCCGGCGATGTGCAGGAGCGAATGGATCGCCGGATCGAATTGCTGGCGCATCACCAGGTCGATCGCGGCCACGACGCCTTGCATCGGCGTGCGCAGTTCGTGGCTCGTGGCGGCCAGAAAGCGCACCTTTTCGGCGGCATCACGTTCGGCCCGTTGCAGGGTGAGCCCGCGCTGCCGTTCAAGCGAGATCACGGTTGAGACATCGCGCACGAACCCGACGTAGATGCGGCTGCCAGAGGATCCGGTGTCGCTGACGGCGGCGATGCTGATGGCAACCGAACGCCCGTTCCGGCTGCGCAGGCGCAGACGGCGGCGACGGCGGCGGACAAGCTGGGCGATCAGTTTCGCTTCGTCGACCGGACTGGAGGGGTGGCGGATCAGCACGCTGATCCCCTGACCAATGACATCAGTGCGGAGCTGTTCGAACAGGTTTTCCGCCGCGCTGTTGAACAGAAGGATCTTTCCTTCGGCATCGGTCAAGATGACCGCGTCAATCGCGGTTTCAAAACTGGCGCGCAGGTTGGAATCCAGCCTTGCGACCATTTGGCTGCGCAGCATTGCCTGACGATAGAAGTGCAACGAAACCGCCAGAAGCCCCAGGATCAGCACCAGCGCCAGCGCCCCGGCGGTCAGGAATTGTTCCAGCACCCTTTCGCGCTGGACCCGCAGTATCTGCGCCTGACTTTGCGAGGTCAGCACCGCATTGACCACGATGAAGCGGACATCCGGCATGATACTGGCCAGAAGATCGGCGATCTGGCCAAGTGCCTCACGGTCGCCCGGTTGCAGCCCGTCGACAAGCGGGGTCAGCATGTCCAGATTGTCGCGGACGATCTTCAGGCGGGCGGCAAATTCGTCTGGCTTCAACATGCCGCCTTGCAGGTTGGCGGTATGGGCGGCGACGGTCTGGACCCGGCTGTAGTAGATGTCGAATTTCAGGCGAAGATCGGAAAGTGGGGCGCCCTGTGCCTGGGGACGATACAAGAGGTCCTGAATGGCCAGCAAGACATGTTGATGTTCCACCTCAAGCTGGGCCACCATCCATGAGGAGTCTTCAGCCATCCTGAGCCGCAGGTCCCGAGAGGTGTCAAGGACGCGGAAAGCGAGGGTTGTCACGGCGATCAGGCAAAGTCCGATCACCAGCGCGAGAAAGAGCGCAATCGTCCGGGGCGCCGTCTTTCCCGCCGGCCGGGCGGGGGCTGGGTGTGCGTCCATCGTGTCTAAGGTCTCATCTGCAGATCGACCAATTGCCGGATGCTGAGCGAGATCACCCCTTCGGTCCAGGGCGTCGAGGTGGTGAAGGTCTTTTGTGGCAAATTGTCGAGAAGGGCGCGATCAAGTGAAACGAAGGCGCCACTTTCAAGCGTCACGGAAAACAGGGGTTCCTGTTGAACGATTTCTGTCGACCCTTCGGCAAATGCTGCAAGGGGCAGGGAAATGCCGGTTGCGATGCAGAGCGAGAAGAGAAAATGTCGAAGCAAGAGCGTTCCGGTTTTCAAGGATTTCGACAAGGAGCCAGGCCACACAGAACCGATGTTACGATTGATACAGGAATGATCGAAATTTCTCAAGATTCATATCTAAAGATATTTGCGACCCCTTGCGTGGCTCTGGCGACTAACGTGAAATAAACTAAATGTGATGTGGTAGCCTTGTGCAGCACATTGCTGTCACCAAAGGTTGCGTTTCGTCCGATCCAAGGTTTAAAGATCGGGCCGGTTGGCCGATAAACACTAGAATGAACATGCGGTGGAAAGGGTGATCGATCAAAAGCGTTATACAATAGTCATCGCCGACGACCATAATCTGGTTCGCGATGCTGTCGCCGAAACTCTGACCGCTGAAGGTGGGTTTTCCGTTTCATCCGTCGGTGACCTGCCCTCGACACTCGTGGCGCTTCAAGGTCCCGAACCGGTTGATATGCTGCTTTTGGACGTGTTCATGCCGGGCATGGCGGGCATCGGTTCGATCCAGCAGCTATTGGCGAAACACCCCGATCTGAAGATCGTGCTGTTCTCGGGAAGCGTTTCAAGCGAATTCGTTTTCCAGACCTTGCAGGTTGGCGTGCGCGGCTATGTGCCCAAGACGCTGCCCCTGCGGTCCCTGACATCGGCGCTGCGGCTGGTGCTGTCTGGGCAGGTGTTCCTGCCGATGTCCTTGCTGTCCGAAGTGAATGGAACGCCGTCCTTTGAACAGCGCGGCGACAATCAGAAACTGCTGACCCCGAAAGAGGTGAACATCCTGAAGCTGGTCGCCGACGGCAAGACCAACAAGGAGATCGCCTGGGCGCTGGGCGCCTCGGAGGTGACGATCAAGATGTATTTGCGCACCATTTTCAACAAGTTGGGCGCGTCAAACCGCACCCATGCGGTGATGTTGGCCAAGGCCAAGACGCTGCTATAACGCGCGTGTGTCCCGCGTCAGGGCCGCGGCTTCTGGCGGGGTTCCGCGGTGGCGGCTTGTCGGTTCTGCCATGCCGCGTTGTTGATCGGCGCTTCGCGCAGCGCGAGGTCAAGTGCGGCGAAGGTGAAGGGCACACGCAGCGAGACATCGCCAAGCGCCAGCCGGTCGGTGCCAAGGTCGTCGGCTGCGAATTCGGACGACATGAGGATCACCGGCACATCGGGATTGCGGTCGCGAAAGCGGCGGATCGCCGTATAGGCGCTGGCAATGCCCCCAAGCGCTTCGATATCCATCACCACATGGGTGGGATGGGCGCGCAGGACGGGGTATTCATCGCCAAGCGCCGAGGGGTCGAGCAACAGAACCTGACCGCCTGCTGGGCTGATGAAATCTCGGATCTTGTGAAGCGCGGTGTCATGCGCCCCAATCAGAGCCAGGCAAAGAGCGCCGTCTTGCAAAGGGGCGGATGCGGGCAAGTTCGGTGTGTTGCGCCGGTTGGCCGGTGTCTGCCAAAGACCGCGAATAAAACGCAGCGCCACCCGCGCAATATCTGAATGCATTCCTGTTTCCCCTTTGTGACCGATGGAGATTACAGGACGCGCTTTCGTGGATCATTTTCTCATTCGGTCACCCCGCTAGTCATTCGATACGATTTGACTTGCGTCAGGACGCGCGCTGTCGGTGTGCTTGCGACAAGACTGGTGAATTTTTGGGCAAGCCGTTGCTTCAAGGGTCCGACCATGGGTTTGAAGATGTATCGGAATGGCCTCATTCCGTCATTCACGGTTTAAGAAAATAACCAAACACAATCTTTAATTGTATTAAGGGCTATTATGAGATCAGAAATCACTTTAGATATAAATACAGATACCAAATAAATCGAAAAATAATCCTCTTGCGGAGCTACCAATCCGACCGAACATCCCCGCGCCCGCTGTTCCGGAACCGGCGAGAACAAGACCGGATCTGGCGGAATAAGTCGCTATGCTGTGCCAAAGAGAGTTGATCACTTCCCAAGGTGATGTGTTGCCGCACAGATGGCGACAAGGAACAACCGCCGGACCGTCGTGGCTTGCCCACCGGGCACAGCTATCGGGATGGCCGTCCGCTTGCAGGCGGCTTTCAAAGTGCAAGGACGATATCCGCATCGCCATGACCCACGATTGGACAGTCTGCCCATGATTGCCGCCCTTCCCATGCTTATGGCGCAAGATCGGGCCGCTTGGGTCGCCGAAAGCGGCGATGCCATTGCAGGGTCAGTCGGCAAGATCGGGGGCCGGCTATGAGATCAGACCGGATCGGATGTACAGCGCTGACCTTTTGGGTTTATCCGTCTCTTTTTAGAAGGACCGACATGCTGCAAAGCTGGGCCTTCGTCATGGCCCCGGCTTTGACTTGCCCTATCGTCGGCCTGATGACTGTCGTGACCCTTGACCGGCCTGCCCTGCCCACATGAAACGCCTTCTGACCCATGTGATTGTGCCGGGGCTGTTGCTTTTGGCGTTGGCGGTTTGGAACATCGCCGCGCTGGGCCATGCCAATGATCTGGCCAAGGTCGAGGCGGCGGTGGTCCGGGCTGCGGGCCGTGTCGACACCGAAATGGCATTGCTGCAGCATGAATTGCGGCTGTTTGCTAGCCTGCCTTCGGTGCGCGCGGCGGATCTTGCGCGCATGGAGCAAGAGGCGGCCTTGCTGGCGGTCCCATCGCATGGCTGGCTGGCCTTGGTGGAAAACGGGCCTGTCCAGCGCAAGCTTTTTGATGCCCATGGCTTGAGCGCGCCCTTGCCGCCCGTGGCGCAGGTGCTGCAGCCCACGCGGCCGCGCCGCGACCATGACGGGCCGTCGGACATTGAGGTGTCCAACGCCTTCTTTCTTGACGGGGTTGACGTTCCGCTTTTTCAACTGACAAAACCGCTTGCAACACCTGCACTTCCCGATCACCGGCTGGTGATGAACGTGGCTTTATCCCATCTTGCAAGACGGCTGGCGGGGGATGGGCTGCCAGAAGGGGCCTTGGCTGTGGTGATCGACGGGGCAGGACATATCGTCGGCCGCAGCGACGACGCGCCGATCGCATTGGACACGCCGGCCGCCGAGCCGTTTCAAGCCCTGCTTGCGGCCATGCCAAGCGGCAGCACCGATGCGCAGATTGCGGGATTTGCCCAACCCGGCTCTGTCACGGGATGGGCGCGGCTGCGCACTGCGCCCGATTGGGCGGTGGCCGTGATCCTGCCCACGGGCCAGCCTGGGGGAAACCGGACTGCGGCCCTGCTGCCCGCCGCCCTGGCTGTGACGATCACTGCGCTCTTGGCCTTGCTTCATGTGCGGACCGATCGGCTGGGCCAATGGGCCGACGCCGCCCGTCAGGCGGAAACCCGGCTGCAAGAGCAGGCCACAGAGAGGGCAGCGCAGGACAAGGAGTTGCGCGCGCTTCGCCGGGAGGCAAAGCTGCGCGATGAGCATATGGCGATGCTGCGCCATGACATGCGGACTTCGATCCTGGGAACGCAGGATGTGATCAAGCGGCTGATCGTGGCGGACCGCACGCCGAACCGGGGCTTTGATCTGTCATCGGTCCTGACCGCCAGCAACCGGATGTTGCGGATGATTGATGACTGGCAAACAGGCCCTTCGGGGGCGGATGCCCGCCCGGTAGCCCGGATCGCGCCTTTCTCGCCGCGCGCGCTGTTGGCCGATCTTGCGCCGATGGTGGAAGGCGTGGCGCGGAAGAACGGCACCATTGTCACGACCGACATTGCCGAGAATATCCCCTGGATGAAGGGAGATGCGGCGCTGATCGGACAATTGGTACTGAACCTTCTTGGCAATGCGGCGAAGTTTACCCGCAACGGCATTGTGACGCTGACCGCCCGGGCCGAGCCGGTGCGCACCGCCCCCTCGCGCGCCCGGTTGGTGGTGAGTGTCATCGATACCGGTGTGGGCATTTCCAAACAGGATCTGGACCGCGTTTTCAGCCCACGGTTCCGGGGCGCGCAGGCGTCTGACCAACCGGTTGAAGGGAGCGGGCTTGGTCTGGCCATTGTGAAGCGGCTGGTGGATGCGATGGACGGCACGATCACGGTGGACAGCGTTCCGGGTCAGGGCAGCGAGTTCAAGCTGGTCTTGCCGTTTGAGGTGGCGCTGCCGCCAGAGCGCGCGCCCGAGGCGACGCCGCTGGATGGGCTGGCGGGCAAGCGGGTTCTTTTGGTGGACGACGATCCGATGATGCTGATGGCCGGGTCAAAGGCGCTGCAGAACGCCGGTGCCCTGGTGCTGATTTCGGCAACGGCCGAGGATGCGTTGGACGCCTGCCGCGAGGCCGACCTTGATGTGCTGGTTCTGGACCTGATGATGCCGGGGATCGAGATTGAGCCGCTTTTGCAGCAGATCCGGCAGGCGACCGCGCCCCGCGCGATACCGGTCATTGCCTTTTCAGGCAATATGGACGCGGCGCGGGCGGCTGAATGTCGGGCCATGGGCTTTGATGCGGCGATCCAGAAGGATGCCGATCTGGCCCTGACGGTCGCGGCGGTTCTGGCGACCACCCCGCAGATGGGTCAGACCAGACCGTAACGCGCCTTGACATCGGCGAAGGAGGTCAGCTTTTGCAGCTTTTCATCCCACACGTGCAGCCCAACCGAGGCAAGGCTTTCGCGGATGGTCAGGCGCTGGGCTTGGGCCAGCTCTCCATGGTCGCGCAGCACTTCGGGCAGGCGGTAGAAGGGGATGCGGCTGTAGAGGTGATGCACATGGTGGATGCCGATATTGGCCGAGAGCCAGCGCAGGGGCTGGGGCAGCACATAATGCGATGAGCCTTCAAGTGCGGCCTCATGCAGTTGCCAATCGTCGTTCTTGGCCCAATGGGTTTCTTCAAACTGGTGTTGGACATAGAACAGCCAGATGCCGATCGTGGCTGCGATGACCGATGTGGGCAGGTAGATCAGCAACAGCGGCATGAAGCCGCCCAGCCAGATGATCAGCCCGACAAGGATGACAATCACCGCATTGGTGCCCATGGCCGACAGCCAATAGCGCCAGCCCGAGGTCATCAGCCCCAAGGGCACGTGGTTTTGCAGGATGAAGATATAGCTTGGCCCCAGCCCGAACAGCACCAAGGGGTGGCGGTAAAGCCGGTAGATCAGCCGTCCGAACCAGTTGCGGGCGCGGTATTCTTCCACGGTCAGCGTCATCACATCGCCGATGCCGCGCTGGTCCAGATCGCCGTGATGGGAATGGTAGATGGAATGGGTGCGCCGCCAGACGTCATAGGGCGTCAGCGTCAGCACGCCAAGGCAGCGGCCGACCCAGTCTTGCACCTTGCGATTGTTGAAAAAGCTGGCGTGGCCGCAGTCATGCTGGATGACAAAGATGCGCACGAGGAACAGCCCGTTCAGCGCGGCAATGGCGAAGGCCAGCCAGTAGCTGACCGACATCGTCGCCCAGGCCAGCGCCCACAAGAGCGCAAAGGGCCCCAGCGTGACCACCAGTTCCATCGCGCTGCGGCGGGTGGAGGGTTCGCGGTAGCGGGCGAGGATCTGCACCCAGTCCTTGGCGGGGCGCGCCTGCGCCGCCGCATCCGTCGTCGTGATGGTCATGAGTGAACGTCCAAGCCTCGGTTCACGTGCGGCCCTACCGGTGGCGGTGCCTGCATTTTCTGCCCGGACAAAGCGCCCGGTGCTCACTTGCATACAATGCGGTGGCGTCGTGTGGGAAGTGGAAATGGGGCGCACCTTGCCGGGGATCAGCCCGGCGCGGCGGCCTCGCCCTTGGGCTTCAGGGCCGATTTGCGCTGCTTTTCCGTGGCCGATTTCAACTGGCCGCAGGCCGCCATGATGTCTTCGCCGCGCGGGGTGCGGATCGGGGTGGCAAAACCGGCGTGATAAAGGATGTCGGCAAAGGCATGGATGCGGTTGCCGGAGGAGCGTTTGTAGGGCGCGCCGGGCCATTCGTTGAAGGGAATGAGGTTCACCTTGGCCGGGATGCCTTCCAGCAGCTTGACCAGCCGGTGCGCGTCTTCCTTTGTGTCATTCACCCCGTCGAGCATCACATATTCAAAGGTGATCCGTTCGGAATTCGACAGGTTCGGATAGTCTTTCAGGGCTGCAAGCAGGGTCTGGATGTTCCATTTCTTGTTGATCGGCACCAGAACGTCGCGCACCTCGTCGGTTGTGGCGTGGAAGGAGACAGCCAGCAGACAGCCGATTTCGGTGGCGGTGCGGGCGATTTCCGGCACCACGCCCGAGGTGGACAGGGTGATGCGGCGGCGGCCAAGGGCGATGCCCTCGTTGTCCATCACCACCTTCATCGCGTCGCGGACGTTGTCGAAGTTGTAAAGCGGCTCGCCCATGCCCATCAGGACGATGTTCGACACCAGCCGCACCTCTTCCTTGGGGGCGCCCGGTACGGGCCATTCGTCCAGATCATCGCGCGCCAGCATGACCTGACCGACAATCTCGGCCGCGGTCAGGTTGCGCACCAGTTTCTGCGTGCCGGTGTGGCAGAAGGAACAGGTGAGCGTGCAGCCGACCTGAGAGGAAATGCACAGCGTGCCGCGGTCGGTTTCGGGGATATAGACCACCTCGACCTCATGCCCGCCCTCGATGCGCACCAGATATTTGCGCGTGCCGTCGGATGAAATCTGCCGGGTGACGACCTGCGGCACCTCAAGCACGAAGTGTTCGGCCAGAAGCGCGCGATAGTCCTTGGCAAGGTTGGTCATGCGGTCAAAGTCACGCACGCCCCAGTGATAGACCCATTGCCAGACCTGACCGACCCGCATCTTGGCCTGTTTTTCCGGCGTGCCGGCCGCGATCAGCGCCGCGCGCATCTGGTCGCGTGTCATGCCGACAAGGTTCTGCTTGCCCCCTTGGGCCGTCTTGCGCGGCAGGGTCAGCACGTCTTGGGTGATGGGCGCGGTGGCGTCGGTCATAGATCAGGTCCGTTCAGGGCAAGGCAGAGCGTATAAGGGATTCGCTGGCAAAACAAAAGCGCCCCAACCTTGCGGCGGGGCGCCCGGATGGTGCGGCGGCAGGGTCAGCCGCAGCGCTTGCCAGCCTCCTCCATGGCGGCGGTAAAGCCGCGCAGGCTGAAGGTGTCCTTGGTCTGCGTGCCTTTGCCCGAACGCGCGGTCAGCACGGCGGTGGTGCCTTTTTTCATCGCGGCAAGAATGGCTGCATCATCCTCGCGCGTGCCGGGCCAAGCCCATTCGCCATCGGTGATGAGCTGATAGGCCGTGCCGTCGACATCAAGATCAACGGTCGAGCCGCCGGCAAAGGGATAGCCGCCGGTAAAGGAAATCTCACCGGCCACACCGGGACGGAAGGTGACGAAGAGAAGGATATCGCCCCGGCGCACCTGAACGGGCTGGCCATCGCGCGAGTTCACGGTTTCCTTGGGGCTGGAAACGCCCCAGCATTCCTTGGGGTTCTCTTCTGCAAAAACGCTCCAATCGGTCATGGTCGCGACGCGATTGGTCGATTCCTGCGCGGCTGCATCCTGCACGCCAAACGTGCCAATACCGAAACCGACTGTCGCCACCAGAAGGGCGCGGGTCATCCAGCGTGCCATATGTCTAACAGCCTCCAAGCTGCGGTTTGCCTCTGCCCTGCCAAGCCCGCCTTATCCTGCGGTTTTTCCTGTGGCGCGGGGCGATTTCACTCGATATCCCATGCATAACCAAAATGACCAATCCGCGAAAGCCCCTTGGGCATAAAATCGCGCATCCGTGACAGGAGAAAACGATGGGCACAGCGATCCCGATGGTCGAGTTGTGGCGCGGTGGGCTGTTGGAAAGCACGCATTTGGGCCATGCGGTTCTGGTCGATGAGACGGGGCAGATCGTGCAGGCCTGGGGCGATCCTGAGCGCATCATCTTCCCCCGCTCGTCGTGCAAGATGATCCAGGCGCTGCCCTTGGTGGAAAGCGGCGCGGCGGATGCCTTTGGCCTGACGCCGGTGCAGCTGGCGCTGTCATGTGCCAGCCATCAGGGCGCGGCGCTACATGTGAACGCGGTGCGCGATTGGCTGGCAGGCATCGGGCTGGGCGAGCCGGATCTGCGTTGTGGCAGCCATGAGCCTTATGACAAGGCGGAGCGCGACCGTCTGATCTGCGACCATGAAGGGCCGTGCCAGTTGCACAACAATTGCTCGGGCAAGCATTCGGGCTTTCTGACCGTGACAAAGCGCCTGAAAGCCGGGCCGGAATATGTGGAAATTGACCACCCGCTGCAAAAAGCGATCCGGGCCGCGACCGAGGAGGTGACGGGGGAAACAGTGGCGGGCTATGGGATTGACGGCTGTTCGGCCCCGAATTTTGCCATGTCGGTGGCGGGGTTGGCCCGCGCGATGGCCGAGTTTGCCAAGGCGCGCGAGGGCGGGTCGGTGCGCGAACGCGCCATGCAGCGGTTGCGCGATGCGATGGCTGCGCATCCCGAATATGTGGCGGGCGAGGGGCGGTCTTGCACCGAGTTGATGCGCGCCATGGGGGGCCGTGTGGCGATCAAGACAGGGGCCGAGGCGGTGTTCATCGCCATGATCCCCCAGAAAAAGCTGGGTCTTGCGCTGAAGATCGAGGACGGCAATTCGCGGGCATCCGAGGCGGCGCTGGTCGGCATTTTGACCCGGTTGGGTGTGTTGGACGCCGCCCATCCGATGGCTGAAAAGCGGCTGCCTGCGCCGCAGACCAATTGCCGGGGGATCAGGACCGGGGAATTGCGCCTGTCGGCCGGGTTCGTCTGACCGGGCAGCGGGCTTGATTGTGGGGCGGCTTGCGTTAGACTTTGGTCATGAATGCGCCGACCCCCTTCTCTTCTGCGGCCGAAGTGGTCAGCTTTGACCGGCGGGAACTTTCCACCATCCTGTCGCTTTATGGCCGGATGGTCGCCAGCGGCGACTGGCGCGACTATGCGATGGATTTCCGGCCCGATATGGCGGTGTTCTCGGTGTTTCGCCGGGCCGCCGAGGTGCCGCTGTATCGCATTGAAAAGCGCCCGGCCCAGAGGGCGCGGCAGGGCATCTATGCGGTCTGCGGCAGCGAGGGGCAGGTCTTGCGCCGGGGCCATGATCTGGCGGCGGCGCTGCGGGTGCTGGAAAAGCCTTTGCGGCCGATCGACTGAGGCAGGCGGCTAAAGGACCCGGCGGCGGTGGGTTACCGGACCGCCGCCCTGAGCCGCGATGCGGGCGATGCAGTCGGCGGTATCCTCATGCGCGACCGACATGGAATGACCATTGGCATGGATCAGGCGATGGTCATCGACCACAATCGCCACATGCCCCTTCCAGAAGATCAGATCGCCCCGGTGAAGGCTGGCCTCGGCGGGGATCGGGTGCCCGACTGCCTGTTGCAGGTCACTGTCGCCGGGGAGCGCAAGGCCGCAGGCTGCAAAGGCCAGTTGCACAAGGCCCGAGCAATCAAGCCCCGCGCGGGAATTGCCACCCCATAGATAGGGCGTGTGCAACAGGCTTTCGGCCACCGTGACCGGATCGGGGAGATACTGGCCAAGGGGCAGGATATGGCTGGCAGGCAGAAAGCCTTGGGTGGTTTCGGCCCAAGCGCCATGCTGGGCGGTGATCGCCACCCGTGCGCCCAGCGAAAGCGCACAGATCTCGGGCGCCTGAACCTTTGGTTCGGGGTAAAGATGGGTGCCGGGGGTGGCGACCCAATGGGTGGGTGTCGGCCCGCGGGACAGCGCCGCATCGGGCAGCCAGCCGCAATAGCCGTCGGCCTCGGCAAAGCCGAAGGCATGGCCTTCGTGCCGGTCGATCACGATGAAGCCCGCGCCCAAGAGCAGCTGGCGTTCCCGCGCGCCGTTCGGCGCACGCAAGAGATCGATCAGCGGCAAAGCCACCCGCATCGGCGTGCCATCGGTATAGACCGGCACCTCAAGGCGGCCCTTGAGTGAGCTATGGGCAATGTGCGGGGTGGCGGGGGTCAGGCGGCGGTCCATGTTCTCTCCGGTTGCTCGTCGTCGGCCCGCTGGGCCGCTCCTCGCTGGGGTCAGGCGTTTAGGCCAAGGATCGCGGGCAAGGCCCCCAGCACCGCCCGCGCGCCCTGACCGGCACCGCCCTTGGGGCGGGCGGGCAGATCGGCGGGGGTGTGGCCGTAGATGTCGAAGTGCATGTAGCGCGGCCCCTCGACAAAACGGCGCAGGAAGAGCGCTGCGGTGACCGATCCCGCAAAGCCCCAGCCCGGCGCATTGTCTAGATCGGCGATGCCGGGTTCGATGATGTGTTCGTAGGGTGTCCAGAAGGGCAGACGCCAGACTGGATCGAACCCCGCCTTGGCCCCGGCTTCCAGCGCCTGCGCCATGGCGTCATCATCGCAGTAATAGGGGGCGAGATCTGGCCCCACGGCAATGCGCGCGGCCCCGGTCAGCGTGGCCATCGAGATCACCGCATCGGTCGGTGTTTCGCAGGCATAGGCCAGCGCGTCGCCCAGGACGAGGCGGCCCTCGGCGTCGGTGTCGTTCACCTCGACCGTCAGGCCCTTGCGGCTGATGAGAATGTCCTTGGGGCGTTGGGCGTTGCCAGAGATCACGTTTTCCACCGCCGGGATCAGCACGCGCAGCCGGATCGGCAGGCCAAGGCGCATGATCATATGGGCAAGGCCCATGACCGTGGCCGCGCCGCCCATGTCTTTCTTCATCAAAAGCATGCCCGAGGAGGCTTTGATGTTCAGCCCGCCGGTGTCAAAGCACACGCCTTTGCCGACCAGCGTCAGATGTGGGCCGGTGCTGCCCCAGGTCATTTCCAAAAGGCGCGGCGCGCGGGTGGAGGCGCGGCCGACAGCGTGGATCATGGGGAAGTTTTGCGCCAGAAGGTCATCGCCCCGGATCACCGTCGCCTTGGCGTGGAAACGCTCGGCCAGCTGCAGAAAGGCGGACTCCAATTCGGCCGGGCCCATGTCGAGTGCCGGGGTGTTGATGAGGTCGCGCGTCAGAAACTCGCCCTCGGCCATGGCCAGAAGGCGGGCGGCATCGACGCCTTCTGGCGCCTTGAGCCGCGCCGGTTCGGCCGCTGTCTTGGCCGGGCGATAACGGTCGAAACGGTAAGATTGCAGCAGGAAGGCAAGCGCCGCCTCTTCGCGTTCGGGCGGTGTCAGATCGCCCTCGAGATGCCAGGCTCCGGCGGGCAAGGCAGCCGCAGCGCGGGCCAAATGAAAGCGACCCCGCGCGCGGGCCTTGGCGCTGCCAAGCCCGGCTACGGCGGCCTGCACTGTGCCATCAGCGCCGGGGATCAGGCGCAATTCGCCCGGTCCGGCTTCGAAGCTCGTGGAGCGCAGCCAGGCGGCGGCTGCGGGGGATTGGGCGGCCAGAAACGTCTCAAGCGCCTCGGGCGTGACAAGATGCAAAGCGCGGGAGGCGGCATCGGTGGCGGCGAAGGTGGGGTTTGGCATGGTGACCTGCGGGCTAAGAGCGTTGCCCCAACCCTAGCCAATCCGGCGCCGCCCGCAACCGCCGATCCGAAGGTGAGGGGTGGCGCGTTGCCGTCACCTAGTTGAAGGTCTGGTCCAAGAGCGCCTTGTCGGGGGCCAAGGACCGTTCGGCAATCCGCACCAGCCGCGCCCAGACCGCAGAAAAGGCGGTGACATCGCCCCGCTCAAGACAGTCGCGGACATCGCCTGCCACAAGGCCAAGGCTGACCATTCCAAGGTTTTCGGCCATCCGCTGCAACCGGCGCAATTGACGCGACAGGTCTTGCAATTCGCGCCGGCGCACTTGGGCTGCAAGGCCCGCCATCGTGAGCGCGAGTTCCCCCAGCGCGCGCGTCACCACCTGCTCGGCCGAGGCGGTTCCCAGATTGCGGTAGATGGTGGCAATCGGTTCAGAATCCTGACGGACCCTTTCCTTGACCGGCAAGGCCACCACATTTTTCAGCGGCATGACACACCCTTTCGTCAACAGCCAAGGCATAGACTGCCGCATCGTACTGAAGAAAAGGTTCACCCCGGGGCGGAAAAGCGGGGGATCGGCCCATAATCCCTCTCGCATTTTCTGCGAATGCGGCCTAACCCAACGTCAAGACAATCGCAGGACGCCGACCATGTCAGCCACCGCTCGCCCTTTGCCCAATTATCTGGTCAGTCGGTTTCAGGGATGGAAAGCCACCACCTACAAGGACAATCGCGCCTGGTATCGCCGTCTGGCCGAAAGCGGCCAGCATCCGCGCGCGATGGTGATTTCGTGTTGTGACAGCCGGGTGCATGTCACCTCGATGTTCGGGGCCGATGAGGGTGAGTTCTTCATCCACCGCAACATCGCCAATCTGGTGCCGCCCTATAACCCCGATGGTGAGCGGCACGGCACCTCGGCGGCGGTGGAATATGCGGTGACCTCGCTGGGGGTCGCGCATATCGTCGTTCTGGGCCATTCCAACTGCGGCGGGGTCAAGGGGTGCCATGACATGTGCTGCGGGCTTGCGCCGGCGCTTGAGGAAAAGACCAGCTTTGTCGGCCGCTGGATGGATATCCTGAAACCCGGCTTTGAACGCGTGGCCAGCCTGCCCAAGGAATTGATCCTGCGCGCCCTTGAAAAAGAAGCGGTGGTGGTCAGCCTGGAAAACCTGATGACCTTCCCCTTTGTCCGCGCCGCCGTGGAAGATGACCGGCTTACCCTGCACGGGCTGTGGTACAACACGGGCGAGGGTGAGTTGGAACAATATGACTCTGACCGCGGCGATTTCGCCCCCATCTGAGGATCTGCCCATGACCATGCCCGATTTTGCCACCCATCTGGCGCTTGCCCAAATGGACCTTGGCCCGTTTGTCGCCAAACCCACCTCGATTGAGGGCAATCAGTCTGAAGCCTCGGTGGATCTGTGGACCTCCCCCGATGGTCGGGTGGCACTGGGGGTCTGGGAATGCACGCCCGGGCGCTTTACCGCTGACCGCGCCGCCTCGACCGAGTTTTGCCATTTCCTGTCGGGCCGGGTGGAAATGACCCATGCCGATGGCACGGTGCAGGCCTTTGGCCCCGGCGATGCGATCACGCTGCCGCAGGGCTGGAAGGGTGTGTGGCGCGTGGTGGAGCAGGTGCGCAAGATCTACGTCATCACCCAAGGCTGACGCCGCCGCCCATCTGGTGGGTGAAATGGGACGGTGGGGGTTGCAAAACTCGACCGAGCCCTTACGTCGCCCAAAACGAGGGGAGTGAACATGGCAGACCTATTGGCCGTCGCGGGCGACAATCTCTTGACGCCGATGATCCTGTGTTTTGCCTTGGGGCTTTTCGCCTCGATTGCACGATCCGAACTCAGCATCCCCGAAGCCTTTGCCAAGGCGATGTCGATCTATCTGCTCTTTGCCATTGGCTTCAAGGGCGGCGTCGCGGTGGCCGGTCACGGGATTGACGGCAATGTGCTGATGGCGCTGGTGGGCGGCATTGCGCTGTCCTTTGCCATTCCCTTTGTGGCCTTTGCGCTTTTGCGGGTGATGACCGGGCTTTCGGCGGTTGATGCGGCGGCGGTGGCGGCGCATTACGGGTCGATCTCGATCGTGACCTTTGTCACGGCGACATCGGTCGTCACCGGGCAGGGGCTGCCCTTTGAGGGCTATCTGGTGGCCGTTGCCGCCGCGATGGAGGCCCCGGCCATTGTCTCGGCGCTGTGGCTGGCGGCGCGGTCGGGATCGGGCGCGCGGATGGATGCGCGACTTTGGCATGAGATCTTGCTCAACGGCTCCATCGTGCTGCTGGTCGGGTCGTTCCTGATCGGGGCGATCACCGGCGATGAGGGCATGGCGCGGATCGATGCCTTCATTGTGGCGCCGTTTCAGGGGATCTTGTGCCTGTTCCTCTTGGATATGGGCCTTGTCGCGGGCCGGGGGTTGCGGGGGTCAAAAGGGGTCTTGGGCCTGAGCACGATCGTGTTCGGCATGGTGATGCCGATGATCGGGGCTGCGATGGGCCTTGCCGTGGCATTGCTGATCGGCCTGTCGGCGGGTGGTACGGCGCTGTTGATGACCCTTGCCGCTTCGGCCAGCTATATCGCGGTGCCGGCCGCCATGCGCGTGGCTTTGCCCGAGGCGAACCCTTCGGTCTATCTCACGCTGTCGCTGGGCGTCACTTTCCCCTTCAACCTGATCTTCGGCATCCCGGCCTATATGGCCGTTGCCCAGACCCTTAGCGGAGGCTGACCCGTGCAAACCCATCTTGCCAAACGTGTCGAGATTATCATCGAGGCCCCGATGGAAACCCGCCTGACCGAGGCCCTGGAACAGGCGGGGGTGACGGGGTTCACTGTGCTGCCGGTCTTGGGCGGGTCGGGTCGGTCGGGCCGGTGGAGCCGTGAGGGTCAGATCGGCCGCGCGGGCATGGTGGCGGTCATCTGCCTTATTCGTCCCGAACGGCTGGACGCGTTGCTTGAGGCGGCGTTTCAGGTGGTGGCGCGCCATATCGGCGTGGTATCGGTGACCGACACCCAGGTGCTGCGGGCTG
>VGDH01000038.1 GCA_016869835.1 Alphaproteobacteria bacterium | reverse complement strand
GTGGCCGGCTACGCCATCCGGAGCCGCTCCGCCGGCCACGCCAGCCGTAGCGTCAAGACCAATCATGCACTAAGACCAAAAGCGGACCACTAGATTGAGGCAGGCCAGTGATCTTAACCCTTTCCTGCGCAAAAGGGCAGTCGACTTCATGGCATCCCCAACACCCGGACCTTGCCATCTCACCGGTCCAGTGCCGCTTGTGTCTTGCCAGCGGCGGGTTTTCCGCAGCAAATGGCGATCGGGGGCGGGGGCGGGGCCACGCGTCATCGCGGTGCAGCGCCTGCCTGCAGGGCTTGGGATCAGGATTGGCTGCCGTCAGGGGAAACCGCGGGCAACAAGAAGGGCGGCATCATGAAACTGGAATTTCATCACATCAACTTTGTCTCATACGACGTTGATCGGCTTCATGATTTCTACACACAGGTTCTGGGCCTCAGCGACATCCCGATCACCTCGTTCCCAAGGCCCGATGCGACAGCCACCAGCGGTTACGCCGGCAAGATCCGCTTTGCCACCGACGGTCAGATGCAGATGCACCTTGCGACGCGCGATCTGACCGTCGCCTTTCGCAACAACGCGGTCATCAACCCGGTGGAACGGGGCCACATCGCCTTTCGCACCGACGATATCGCCGCGCTGAAGGCGCTCTTGGATCAACACGGCATCCCCTATTCCGATTATGGCACCGCTTTTGCCAAGGAATGGCATCAGGTGTTTTTCCACGATCCCGAAGGCAATGTGATCGAGGTTCATCAGGCGGTCTGACGCGCGCGCCGCCCGTCCGGGCGCCGGCCATTTCAGCCCCAGTCCAGCACCACCTTGCCGGACAGACCCGAGCGCATGGTCTCGAATCCCGTGACAAAAACATCGGCCCGGAACCTGTGGATGATGACGCGGCGCACGTCCAGCCCGTTTTCCAGCATGGCGATCATCTTGTACCAGGTCTCGAAAATCTCGCGACCATAGACGCCCTTGATGGTGATGGCCTTGAAGACAATGCGGCTCCAATCGACCGGTGATTTCCCCGGCGGGATCCCAAGCATGGCGATGCGCCCCCCCATCACAAGCTTATCGACCATCTGGTCCAGCGCCTGATGATTGCCGGACATTTCCATGCCGACATCAAAGCCCTGGCTCATCTTGAGGCTGGGATAGACCGACCGCAGATCGGTCTCGGCCACATTCACCGGGACCACATCGGCGACCTGCGCCGCAAGCTCCAGCCGGGCCGGGTTCACATCGGTGATCACCACATGCCGCGCGCCGACATGGCGGGCGACGGCGGCAGCCATGATGCCGATGGGACCGGCACCCGTGATGAGCATATATTCACCCACCAGATCAAAGGACAGCGCCGTATGCACCGCATTGCCCAAAGGGTCGAGAATCGCGCCGATCTCATCGTCGATGCTGTCAGGCAAGGGCACGACGTTGAAGGCCGGAAGCCGCAGGTATTCGGCAAAAGCCCCTTGGTCATTCACCCCAATGCCGCGCGTCGCCGGATCGAGGTGGAACTTGCCCGCCCGGCTTTGGCGGGAAAGCTTGCCAATCAGATGCCCCTCGCCCGAGCACCGCTGCCCGATCTCCAGCCCCTCGACCAGCGCGCCCATGGCAACGATCTCGCCCGCAAACTCATGGCCTGTGACCAAGCCCACCGGAACTGTGCGCGCCGCCCAGTCGTCCCAGTTCCAGATATGAATGTCGGTGCCGCAGATGCCGGTTTTCCTGACCTTGATCAGCACATCTTCCGGCCCGATCTCGGGCACGGCACGCTCCACCTGCCACAGCCCGACTTCGGGTTTCACCTTTGCCAGCGCTTTCATCAGATTACCCCCACCTCACGCCCCGCTTCGGCAAAGGCCGAAAGGGCAAAGTCCAAGTCTTGCAACGACAATTTCGCGTTCATCTGCGTGCGGATGCGCGCGCGGCCATGCGGCACAACCGGGTAGAAAAACGCCGAGACCATCACCCCCCGCGCATCGAGCGCCCGGGCAAATGCCTGCGCCTTCGGCGCATCGCCGATCATCACCGGGATGATGGGGTGCTCGCCCGGCAAGAGAGAGAACCCCGCCGCTGTCAACCCCGCCCGCCAATGGGCCGCATTGCGGAACAGGGCGGCGCGCAGGTCATCGGCCGCTTCGACAATCTCCGGCGCGGCAAGCGCCGCCCCCACCACCGCAGGCGGCAGCGCGTTCGAGAACAGATAGGGCCGCGCGCGTTGCCGCAAAAGGTAGATCACCGGCAGCGGCCCGGCGATATATCCGCCCAAAGCGCCGCCCAAGGCCTTGCCCAAAGTGCCGGTCAGAATGTCGACCTTCACCGCGGCATGGGCGTGCCCCGGCCCTTTGGCCCCATGAACCCCGTCGTATGGCAATCATCCACCATGGTCAGACAGTGATAAGCCTTTGCAATTCTGTCAATTTCCTTAAGGTTTGCCAGATAGCCATCCATCGAAAAGACGCCGTCCGTGGCAATCATCACGAACCGCGCACCGCCATCGCGGGCTGCCTTCACCTGTGCCTCAAGATCGGCCATATCGCCATTTTGAAACCGGAAGCGCCGCGCCTTGCACAGCCATATCCCGTCGATGATCGAGGCATGGTTGAGGCTATCGGACACAATTGCATCCTCCTCGCCCAGAAGCGGTTCGAACAACCCGCCATTGGCGTCGAAACAAGCGGCGAAAAGGATGGCATCCTCCATGCCAAGAAAACCTGCGATGCGGGCCTCCAACTGCCGGTGCAGGTCCTGCGTGCCACATATGAAGCGGACCGAGGCCATGCCATAGCCATGGCTGTCCATCGCCGCGCGGGCCGCCGCGACCAGACGCGGATCATCCGCCAGCCCAAGGTAATTGTTTGCACACAGGTTCAGCATCGACCGCCCGCCAACCGTCACATGGGCCGCTTGCGCGCCGGTGATCTGGCGTTCGCGCTTCATCAGGCCCTCTGCCTCGATCTGGCTCAGCGTGGCGGTCAGGTGGTCGAGAAAGCGAACATCTGTCATGGCGGAAATCCTCCAATTTAGCGGATTATGCGGCGCGACCAGCAAATTGTCAATATAACGGAATTCCTCCGTCAAAGCGGAAAAGGTTTCATCTTGGCAAAAATACCCTGGGGGTCCGGGGGTAAAACCCCCGGGGGCTTCAGCTGTCCTGCACGATCAGAATCGCGCGTGCGGGTCCGCCTTCGGCCAGAATGGCATGAGGTCGATCGGCAGGGTAGCGCGCGGTGTCTCCCGGGCCAAGCAGGCTCTCCTCCTCGCCCGAGACCACCCGCAAGGCCCCGTCGACTACGGTCAGGTGCTCGCGGCAACCGGGGCTGTGGGGCTCGCTTTCCAAGGTGCCGCCGGGGCCGAAGGTCAGGTCATAGACCTCATGCTCGCCCACGGCCTCGGCTGGAGACAGGATGCGGATCGACACCGCCTTGCCGCGGCCAAGGATGACGGGCGCACTGGCGGCGCGGATCACCAAGATGCCGGGTTCGGGCTTGCCTTCCAAAAGCCCCGCGAAATCGACCTGCAGGGCATGTGTCAGGTTCCACAGCGTCGCCACCGTCGGCGACGATTCCCCGCGCTCGATCTGGCTGACCATGCTGCGCGACACGCCCGACAGCTTGGCCACCGCGTCAAGCGAGAGCCCGCGCGCCTTACGCGCCTCGCGCAAGGAGGCGGCCAGCCGGTCATGGATATCGGAACGCGGGTTCATGGCCCGCACCCTGCCCAAGACGCCCCCCCGCCGTCAACCTCTCCCTGCCCTCTTCGTCCACTTCGTGGCTCATCGGGCGCCCCGACGAAAAGCGCATCGCGCGCATCAGGAGGGTCAGGTGCCGCAGAAGGTGACGTAGTCGCCAAATCCCTCGGGTGCCGGCAAGGCAAAGCCCTCGCGCCCCTCGGCCGGGGCAAATGGCCTTTGCACCTCGGCCAGAAGGGTCTGAAACGGGGCGAGGTCTCCGGCGCTCGCGGAGGTGAGCGCCGCCTCGACCAGATGATTGCGCGGGATCACCACAGGGTTAACCGGCCGCATCGCAGCGAGATTCGGCGCCTGCGCGCGCCAGCGCGCCTGCCAGTCCTCAAAGCCCGGAGGAAGCCTGCGCTCCTCGCTCAGGGCCCGGAAAAAGCCCGTCCAATCCTGTCCCGGCAAAAGCGCCAGAAGAACATCGGTCAGGCCCGGATCGGGCGCGGCAAGGCCCAGCTTGGCCGCCATGACCGCCAGGTATTCCGTCCGATAGATCCCGGCAATCGCGCCCAGCCGTTCATTGGCGATTTCGACCGCGCGGGCCTCGTCGGTATCGAAGAAGGGCAAAAGACATTCCGCCAGCCGCGCCAGATTCCAGCCCAGAATCAAGGGCTGGTTGCCATAGGCATAACGCCCCTGCCGGTCGATCGAGGAAAACACCGTCCCCAGCGCATAGCCTTCCATGAAGGCGCAGGGACCGTAGTCGATGGTCTCGCCCGACAGCGCCATGTTGTCGGTGTTCATCACCCCATGGACGAACCCCACCCCCATCCACTGTGCGATCAACCTGGCTTGTGCCCGTGTCACCGCATCGAAAAGGCCAATCCCGTCGCCCGGTGCCAGATGCGGGTAATGGCGCGCAATGGTATAATCCAGCAGCGCGGCAAGCTTGTCCGTCTCGCCGCGTGCGGCAAAAAACTGAAAGCTGCCCACGCGGATATGGCTGGCTGCGACCCGCGCCAGCACCGCCCCGGGCAAAGGCCCCGCATCCCGCCAGATCGTCTCACCCGTGGCCACCACGGCCAGCGCGCGGGTCGTGGGAATTCCCATGGCCGCCATCGCCTCGGAAATCAGATATTCCCGCAACATCGGCCCCACCGCCGCCTTGCCATCCCCGCCGCGCGAAAAGGGCGTCCGGCCCGACCCCTTGAGCTGGATATCCCAGCGCCGCCCTTGCCCGTCGCGGAATTCGCCCAGAAGATGCGCCCGCCCGTCGCCCAATTGCGGGGAAAACCCGCCGAACTGGTGGCCTGCATAGGCCAGCGCAATGGGTTCGGCCCCCGGCGGCAGGGCCGCGCCGGAAAACCATTGTGCGGCATGGGTCTTGACAGCCGGGTCCAGTCCCAGATCGGCGGCAAGGCTGTCATTCCACGCCACCAGCACCGGTGCGGGCGCGGCGTCAGGGGCCAGCCGCAGGAAAC
Organism: Alphaproteobacteria bacterium; assembly: GCA_016869835.1. Classification (GTDB taxonomy): domain Bacteria; phylum Pseudomonadota; class Alphaproteobacteria; order Rhodobacterales; family Rhodobacteraceae; genus Tabrizicola_A. The sequence continues at coordinate 19,283 of VGDH01000038.1, read as the reverse complement.
TGCCCGGCAAATCCCGCACCCAGCTGTTGTCAAACCCGATCATCACCGTCGCCCCCATCAGCCCTTGTGCCAGATATGTCCCGCGCGGCACGCGATGCAAGGTCGCGGCACAAGATGACAACAGGCAGCTGCCCGCAGGCAATCAACCGTTTAGGATCTTTGACGCGTCATCTTGAAGGTGCCGCCGTGTGAGACCAAATGATGTTGTCTTACGCATAACAGACCAAATCTCTTGTTTCGTTTGCCCCCTGAGATTGTTTAACTTTACTCTATTAACTGCAAGGTTGCGTCAACCTAAAGGTCAGATGATCTGATTTGAAAGAAGTTTGAATGCCCAGTGCACTTTCGCTCCCTGTGACCTTTTCGCTCGAAAACATTACGCGCCTGTCAACGCGCGGCATTCGGGGCATGACAGTCGATCGACATGCCGTTGTTGAAGTCAGGATCGCGCCATCGATTCCTTCACCTGAACGGGGCTTCATCCTTGACCCCGCCAGCGAGTGGCTTCCGGCGCCAGGCAAAGTGCTGTGGATCGGGCACGGCGAGACCTACCTTGCGGCTTTGCCAGTGCCGAAAGGGGAATTCGTTCCGATTTTGCCGCTACCTGTGCTCCCGCGCATCATGGCCAAAGGATTATGACTTGGGGTGACCACCATGCCAAACGGCAAGGTGGTTCGTCAGTGTGCAATCGACACAAGCTTTGACCGCGCGATCCACGATGGCTTTGTCACGGTGCACTTCCACGATAATGATTTTGCAAAGGTCGAAAGAGCCTTCGAAAAGCTCAATGACAAGGCGCTCGCCAAGCTCGGCAAATTCGAATGGCTCGAAGAGCATAATCCAGAGGCGATCGAGGAAGCCGATCGCTACATGTTCGAAGTCACGGACGTGACAGGCGAAAAACGCTTGCTCGAGCGTTATCTCGATGATGGCATCGCATCCTGCGTAGCTGTCGTCTTGCAGTTGTCACCACGGGACTAGGCGCGCGCCTGCCGACATTCTTTGCGCGCCGAAGCCGAAAAGGTCAGCCCCAGGCCGACAGAAATGCCAACAGAAATTCGGTGACGCCGTAGTAAGCTAAGCGCATTGCGTCTTTATATCTCAAGGAAAACTGGTCGGGGCGAGAGGATTCGAACCCCCGGCCTACGGTACCCAAAACCGTCGCGCTACCAGACTGCGCTACGCCCCGACGCTTGCTTCCTAGCCGGGTTTTTTCGGAATGAAAAGGCTCAGGGCGCGTCGCAGGGCCAAAGTGCCAGATTGGGCGCAATCGCGGGGTAGCGCAGCACGGTTCCCGGCGCGATCCCCATCGGGCTGGCAAGACCGGCATTGATTTCAAGCGCAAAGGCCACGCCCGGCCCGCCGTCGATCAACGCCAGGCTCATCGGAACGGCATGTTCATGCACGCGCGTGACGCGGCCGGTTTCATCGGCAAAGATGATGTCCAGCGAAAGGGGCGTGCCCTTCATCCAGAAGGTCGCATGCTTCGGCTCGGGAAAGACAAACAGCATGCCCGCGGCCTTGGGCATCGACTGGCGAAACATCAGGCCCTTTGCACGTTCGTCCGGGTCATCGGCCAGTTCCACCGAAAAGCGCTGCACCGTGCCTTGGACCGTGCGCAATTCGACCGTATCAATCGAACATGCTGCCCAAACGGCGCCCCCCCACAGGGCGGCGACGGTGCAGACCATCAGGGACGCAAGGCGCTGTCCCATGACACGACCTGAACCGCCATGCGCCCGCGATTGCCTTCGACGATCCGCAGGCCCACGGCCTCGCCCGCCTGCAAGTCGGCAAAACCGGAATGGCGCAGCACCTCGATATGCACAAAGACATCCTCGGCCCGACCAAAGACATTGGCAAAGCCAAAGCCCTTGACCTTGTCGAACCACTTGACCCGCGCCGGTTCGACCGGAAGGGCGGCCAGATCTTCCACCGTGCCACGCACCGCCTCATCGTCAAGCGGGAATGGCGCGCCGACCGGTGGCTCGATCTTCAGGACTTCGACAGCCTGAATTCCACGCTGCGTGCGCTGCACAGTCACCGTGATGCCCGCACCATCCGCAATCGAGCTTTGGCCGAAATTGCGCAGGATATTGGCGTGCAACAAGACATCCGACGGCTCGCCGTCAGCCAAGATGAACCCAAAGCCCTTTGCAGGGTCAAACCACTTGACGCGCCCTTGAACGGTATGCGTCGCGCCTACTTCTTCCGTCATGTCAGAGCCGTCTCCCCAGATAAAGCCCTTGGACAAGTCATGATCCCAAACCTTGGGCAGTTGCAAGCCGATTCCGCTATCTTTTTGGGCCAATGCAGGGTCTCTTCCGTTCACGAAGCGCGAATGTCAGGGGTTCAGACGCTGGATATCCCAGGGATCAGCCGCCGAATTCCGCCGCCAGCGAAAGCGGTCATGCAGACGAAAGGCCCCATCGGCCCAGAACTCGATTTCCACAGGATCGATCCGAAAGCCGCCCCAGAACGGGGGGCGTTTGGGATTGGGCCCATGGGTCACCGTCACCTTGGCAACATCGGCCATCAAGGCCCCGCGAAAGGCCAGCGGCTGGGATTGACGACTGGCCCAGGCCCCAAGCCGGGACTGCAACGAGCGTGAAGTGTAATAGGCATCTGCCTGCGGCCCCTCTTCGCGGCTGACGGTGCCGCGCACCCGGATCTGGCGGCGCAGCGACTTCCAGTGCATGACGAAGGCCGCCTTCCCCGAGGCCGTCAGCTCTTGCCCCTTGGCGCTGCCGTAATTGGTGTAGAACACAAAGGCGGCGTCCTCGATCTCTTTCAAAAGCACCATGCGGACGTTGGGCAGCCCATCGGCATCGACCGAGGCGAGCGCAATGGCGTTGGGGTCGTTGGGTTCGGTCGCCTCGGCCTCGGCCAGCCAGGCCCGCGCGATGGCGAAGGGATCATCGCCCGAAAAAATCCCGCTTCGGTCGGTCATTCGTCGTCTTCCTTGTGTACAGCATGCGTCGTGCATGCGTCGTGCCTTTGTCGTGCCTGTGTCGTGACAGCCACCCCCCCGCCTGCGCCCTTGCGAGTGACGGGGCTTTGGCCTATTCGTCTCAGTCACAATCAAGGGTGGGCGGGGAACAAAGAATGTCAACCGGACTGATGGCAGGAAAGCGTGGCCTCATCATGGGGCTGGCCAATGACAAATCGATTGCCTGGGGCATCGCCCAGCAACTCGCGGCCCATGGTGCGGAAATCGCCTTTTCCTATCAGGGCGAGGCGCTGAAAAAGCGGGTGGAACCCCTGGCCGCCTCGATCGGGATGAATACCTTTGTCGAATGTGATGTGACGGATGAGGCGTCGATGGACGCGCTTTTTGCCGCCCTTGCCGCCAAATGGGGCAAGATCGACTTTCTGGTCCATGCCATCGGCTTTTCCGACAAGAATGAGTTGCGCGGCCGCTATGTCGACACGTCCCGCGCGAATTTCCTGATGACGATGGATATCTCGGTCTATTCCTTCACCGCCGTCTGCCAGCGCGCGGCGGCGATGATGAACGAAGGCGGCAGCCTGCTGACGCTGACCTATTACGGCGCCGAAAAGGTCATGCCGCATTACAACGTGATGGGCGTGGCCAAGGCCGGGCTTGAAGCTTCGGTCAAATATCTGGCGGAAGATCTGGGCAAGGACGGCATCCGGGTGAACGCGATTTCCGCAGGCCCGATCAAGACGCTGGCCGCCAGTGGTATCGGCGATTTCCGCTATATCATGAAGTGGAACGAGCTGAATTCACCCCTGCGCCGCAACGTGACGCAGGATGAGGTCGGCAAGGCCGCGCTTTACCTGCTGTCGGATTTGGGTTCGGGCACCACGGGCGAGAACCTGCATGTCGATGCGGGCTATCATGTGGTGGGCATGAAGGCGGTGGACGCCCCCGATATCGACGCGGTGACGGGGCGGAACGGCAAGGAATGACGCTCGCCGCCTTCCTCGCCTTTGCGCTTTTGTCGCTCTTTGCCGCTGTCAGCCCCGGCCCAGCGGTTCTGATGTCGGCAGGAACAGGGCTGAGTGAGGGCTTCCGCACCGGCGCGATGCTGGCCGCAGGAATTGGCGCAGGCGCGGTGGTCTGGGCTTCGGCGGCGATGTTCGGGCTGAACATCGTCTTCGCCGCCGCCCCGGCGCTGCTTTGGGCGCTGAAGATCGGCGGCGGGGCCTATCTTTGCTGGATGGGCTGGAAGCTGTGGGCCACGGCGTCAGAGCCTTTTGTCGCCACTGACACCCGGCCCGTACCACGATCAGCCCTGTCACCCTTTCGGCTGGGTCTGTTCACGCAATTGGCCAATCCAAAACCCGCCGTGATGTTTTCCGCCATTTTCCTTGGGACGGTTCCGCAAGGCACCGCGCTTTGGCAATATGGCGCGCTTTTGGTGGTGATCTTTGTCTGTGAATTCGTCTGGAACACCGCTGTTGCGCGCATCTTCTCGCTTGATCGGACGCGCGCGGCCTATATCAGTCTGAAAACCATCATCGACCGCGCCTTCGGGGGGCTTCTGATTGCCCTTGGGGTCCGGGTCGCCGCTACCTGAGGTTTGCCATGAACGACCGTCTTCCCCATGAAAAAGGCTTTCACGTCAGCTGGGACCAGATCCACCGCGACGCGCGCGCGTTGGCCTGGCGGCTGGATGGCAAGGGTCCGGGCGAAGGGGGGGCTTGGAAGGCCGTTGTCGGGATCACCCGCGGCGGGCTGGTGCCGGCGATGATCGTCAGCCGCGAATTGGATATCCGCGTGGTCGATACGATTTCGGTGAAGTCCTATCACATGGGCGGGGGCGCCGCCGATCAGCGGCAAGAGGCGCAGGTCATCAAGTCGCCGCAGGTCGATCTGATGGGCGATGGCGAAGGCATCCTGATCGTCGATGATCTGGTCGACAGCGGCAAGACGCTGGAACTGGTGCGCTCGCTTTATCCCAAGGCGCATTTTGCGACGGTCTACGCCAAGCCCTCGGGCAAGCCGATGGTGGACAGCTATATCACCGAGGTCAGCCAGGATACCTGGATTTTCTTCCCCTGGGATATGGCGCTGCAATATGTCCAGCCGTTCCGGGGCAAGGACTGACACCTCCTCGGGCGCCTTCCGCTTCTCGTCGGGGTTGCACATAAGAGGCTTTCAAGAATCATCTTTTTGTGACTTCGTTTCGGGGTAGCTGGTCCCCGGGTGAAGTCATGCGTTTTCTTGTGTCATTGGCGCCTGTGGCGCTTGTTCTGGCGGCTTGTGTCCCCGTGACCGACAAACCTTCCGAACCGGGGCCGGGCGCCGGCAAACCGGGGACGACGAAGCAGACGCTGATTGTCACCGATGCCGATGAAGGCAAGAATCAGGGCAAAGGGTGTGAGTTGAAGAACCCTTCGGGCACCGGGGCTTGCGACGATGGGATCGGCGCGTACCATAAGCAAAAGAAGCAGATCGAAGCCGAGCAAACCATCGTCGCGATGCAAGATGGATTCGCGTCAATGTGTGCAGCAAGAAAAGACAAGCTATCGCCAGAGATCCGCGCCGAATATGTGACAATACTCAACGAAGATGGCCCTGAGGCCGCGAATGCGTACTGTGCCTATGCGCCACTTGATTTGGCAAAAGTCGAACCCGAGCCCGCCCAATCCACCCCCGTCTCTTCCGGCGGTGGGTGTGAGTGGAAAGGGCGAAACTACAGTCCGGGCGACTCCATTCACTATCAGTCCGATGGCCAGATCCTTTCCAGTGACCTGTTTGTTTTCGGCGAAAACTTCGGAAACCTGTCGGGCAAATCCGGTCCTTGGCGGCTTTGCGAATACAGTACCTCCTCCGGTCATTGGGGCTGTGTCTGACCGGGCTTGAAAGCGACAAGGAAATAGCGGCAAATCCGGCAGACCCCGAAAAGGACTGCCCGCATGACCCATCCCCTGAACCCCGCCATGGCTGCCACCTTTGCCCCGCCCGTCATGGAGGCGCGGCGCTGGTTGCAGGGGGTCACCTTTCCGCCGGAACGCCCGCTGATCAACGTGAGCCAGGCCGCCCCGGTCGAGGTGCCGCCCCTTGCCCTGCGGCAAGCGCTGGCCGAGGCTGCGATCAACAATCCCGATGCCCATCTTTACGGCCCTGTCCTTGGTCTGCCCGCGCTGCGCGCCGAGATGGCAAGCCAGTGGTCGGCCGCCTATGGCGGCACGATCTCCCCCGATCAGGTCGCCATCACCCAAGGCTGCAATCAGGCCTTTTGCGCCGTGATGGCAACGCTTGCGGGCGCGGGCGATGAGGTGATCCTGCCGACGCCGTGGTATTTCAATCACAAGATGTGGCTCGACATGCAGGGGGTTCGCACAGTTCCGCTGCCCGCCGGTCCGGGTCTGATCCCCTTGGCCGAGGATGCGGCCAGGCTTTTCACCGACCGCACCCGCGCGATTGTGCTTGTCTCGCCCAACAACCCCGGCGGCAGCGAATATCCGGCCGAGACGCTGGCGGCTTTCCACGCATTGGCCCGGTCGCGGGGCATCGCGCTGATCGTCGATGAAACCTACCGCGATTTCGACAGCCGGTCGGGACGGCCGCATGACCTGTTCGCCGATCCCGACTGGGCGCGCGACTTCATCCACCTTTATTCGTTTTCCAAGACCTACCGGCTGACCGGAAACCGTGTCGGCGCGGTGGTGGCCGGGGCCGACCGGCTGGCCGAGATCGAGAAGTTCCTCGACACCGTCGCCATCTGCCCCAGCCAGCTTGGCCAGGTCGGCGCGCTTTGGGGGATGCAGAACCTTGCGCAATGGGTCGCGGGCGAACGGGCCGAGATCCTGGCCCGCCGCGCCGCCATGGAGGGCGGTTTCACCGCCCTGCCCGACTGGAAGCTTTTGGGCTGCGGCGCCTATTTCGCCTATGTCGAACATCCCTTTGACATCGCCTCGGACAGCTTGTGCAAGCGCCTTGTGGCCGAGGCGGGGCTTCTGATGCTGCCCGGCACCATGTTCCAGCCCGAAGGCTTCCAGGCGGGCAAGCGGCAGATCCGCATCGCCTTTGCCAATACCGATGCCTCGGGCATCGCGGAAATGTTCCGCCGTCTGGCCGCCTGGCGGGCCTAAGCCCATCTTGCCCCCCAGCGCCTGACCGCTTAGACAGTCGGGCAATCCATTCATCCCCTCAGGGAACATCAAACCCATGTCCAAAGCGCCGCATTCCGCCGACACCGACGAGGCCCCCCGCAAGAAGAAGGCTGGCAAGAGCCTTGTGGTCTGGGTTCTGGTGGCCATGCTGATCGCCGGGCTTTCGGGTTTTGGTATCGAGAATTTCGGCGGAGCGACCGCCAAGATCGGTCGGGTGGGCGACACCGAGATCGAGGCGAATGACTATGCCCGCGAATTGCAGGGCCAGATCACGGCCCTGACCCGGCAGTTTGGCGCGCCGGTGTCGCTTGCCGATGCCCGCAGCATGGGTATTGACCGGCAGGTACTGGCCGGCCTTGTGAATCGTGCCGCGCTGGATGACGAGGCGGCCCGGATCGGCCTGTCGGTGGGCGATGCCACCGTTGCGGCCGAACTGGGCGCGATCACCGCCTTTCACGGTCTGGACGGCAGCTTTGACCGCCAGGCCTATGCCCTGACGCTGCAGCAAAACGGCACCAAAGAGGCCGCCTTTGAAGACGCCCTGCGCCGCGATGTGTCGCGCGCGCTGTTGACCGGCGCGGTGTCGGGCGGGGTCATGGCACCGGCCCCGCTGACCGATACGCTGGTCGCCTGGGCGGGGGAGACGCGCGGCTTCAGCCTGGTCATTCTGGATGAGACATCGCTGGAAACCCCGCTTGCCGCCCCGACGCCGGCCGAAGTGCAGGCGCATTACGACGCCAATATCGCCGATTTCACCCGGCCCGAGGCCAAGCGCATCGAATATGCCGCCCTTTTGCCCGAAACTCTTGGCCCCGAGATGGAGGTGCCCGAGGAAGAGGTGCAAAGCGCCTATGAAGCACGCCGCGACGAATTCGTGATCCCCGAAAAACGTCTTGTCGAGCGGCTGGTTTATCCCGATGACGCCGCTGCCTCCGCCGCCAAGGCCCAGTTGGATGCCGGCGCGCGTTTTGAGGATCTGGTGGCCGAACGCGGCTTGACCCTGGAAGACATCGACATGGGCGATGTGACGCGCGACGAGCTTGAAGCCGCAGGCGATGCTGTCTTTGCGCTGAGCGAACCGGGCGTGGTCGGACCGCTACCGTCGGCGCTGGGGCCCGCGCTTTACCGGATGAACGCCATTCTGGTGGGACAGGAAACCACGCTTGAGGCTGCGCGCCCCGAGCTGTTGAAAGCCCTGCAGGCCGAAGCGGCCGCCCGTGCCATCGCCGACAAGGTCGAGGCGATAGACGATGCCCTTGCCGGCGGTGCTGCGCTGCAAGACCTTGCCAATGAATTCGGCATGACGCTTGCCACCACCGACTATGCCCCCGGCGCGCCGGACAATGACGCGATTACCGCCTCTTCCGCCTTCCGCGATGCGGCCGAGGCCCTTGGCGAAGGCGATTTTCCCGAGGCGATCTTGCTGGAGGATGGCGGTCTGGTGGCGATGCAGCTGGTCGAGATCGTCCCGCCTGCCCCGGTGCCGCTTGACCAGATCACCGATCGGGTGACGGCCGCTGCACGCGCCGAGGCGCTGGCCAAGGCGCTTTCCGCCCGCGCAGCCGCGATGCAGGCGGCGGTGTCCGGCGGGGCGACGTTTGAGGCGCAGGGCATCGTCACCACCATCGCCCCGACCGACCGGCAGTCGCCGCTGGACATGGCGCCCCCGGCCGTTCTGGACGCGGCCTTCCAGATGCAACCCGGCGATCTGCGCGTGATCGAAGAGCCCGGATTCGTCGCCCTTTTGCGGCTGGACAGCATCACACCGGCGGACACCACCACGCCAGAGGGCAAGGAGCTGTCCGATGCGATCCGCCAGAGCCTTGAGGCAAGCATCGCGCAGGACATGGCGGCGCTCTTCACCCAGACCGTCGGCCAGCAGGCGGGCATCATGCTGGATCAATCCGTTATCGACGCGGTCAATACCCAGCTTGGCAATTAAGGGGTCCCGATGCGCCTGGAGCCCAGTTTTGAAGCCTTTGAAGCCGCCTGGAACCAGGGGCGCAATCAGGTGGTCTATGCCCGGCTTGCGGCGGATCTGGATACGCCTGTCAGCCTGATGCTGAAACTGGCCGAGGCGCGGACCGACACGTTCATGCTGGAATCGGTCACCGGCGGCGAAGTGCGGGGGCGCTATTCCATCGTCGGCATGAAGCCCGATCTGATCTGGCAATGCCACGGCCAGCAAAGCCGCATCAATCGCGAGGCGCGGTTTGACAAATCGGCCTTCGTCGATCTGCCGGGCCATCCCTTGGACACCTTGCGCGCGCTTCTGGCCGAATGTCGCATCGAGCTGCCCGAAGCCCTGCCCGCCGTTTCGGCAGGTCTTTTCGGCTATCTGGGCTATGACATGATCCGGCTGGTGGAACACTTGCCCGATGTGAACCCCGACCCGCTGGGCCTGCCTGATGCCGTTCTCATGCGCCCCTCGGTCGTGGCGGTGCTGGACGGGGTCAAGGGCGAGGTGACGCTGGTTGCCCCTGCCTGGGCAGCTTCGGGCCTGTCGGCGCGGGCGGCCTATGCCCAAGCCGCCGAACGGGTGATGGACAGCTTGCGCGATCTTGATCGCGCCCCGGCGGCCCCGCGCGATCTGGGCGAGGCGGCCGAGGTGGGTGAGATGCAGTCGAACTTCACCCATGCGGGCTATCTTGCAGCGGTGGAAAAGGCCAAGGACTATATCCGCGCCGGAGACATCTTTCAGGTTGTGCCGAGCCAGCGCTGGAAACAGCGCTTTGAACTGCCGCCCTTTGCGCTTTATCGCTCGCTTCGCCGCACGAACCCCTCGCCCTTCATGTTCTTTTTCAACTTTGGCGGCTTTCAGGTGGTGGGCGCCAGCCCTGAAATCCTTGTCCGCCTGCGGGATGGAGAAGTGACCGTGCGCCCGATTGCCGGGACGCGCAAGCGCGGGGCGACGCCGGAAGAGGACAAGGCTCTGGAAGCCGACCTTCTGGCCGACCAGAAGGAACTGGCCGAACATCTGATGCTTCTGGACCTTGGTCGCAATGATGTGGGGCGGGTGGCACGCGTCGGCACGGTGCGGCCGACCGAGAAGTTCATCATCGAACGCTATTCCCACGTCATGCATATCGTATCAAACGTGGTGGGCGAGATTGCCGAGGGGGAGGACGCATTGTCGGCCCTTCTGGCCGGTCTGCCCGCAGGCACGGTGTCGGGTGCGCCCAAGGTGCGGGCGATGGAGATCATTGACGAGCTGGAGCCGGAAAAGCGCGGCGTCTATGGCGGCGGCGTGGGTTATTTCGCCTGCAACGGCGAGATGGACTTTTGCATCGCGCTGCGGACGGCGGTGCTGAAGGATGACCACCTGTATATTCAGGCCGGGGGGGGCGTCGTTTATGACAGCGACCCCGAGGCGGAATATCAGGAAACCGTCAACAAATCCCGCGCGCTGCGCCGCGCGGCTGAGGATGCGGGCCTGTTCACCCGTCGTGGCAACGGCTGAACCGGGGTGATCCGAAGGCGCGGCATGCGCCGCAGCTGGGTCCTCGCCTGCGCGGGTTCCCTGCTTGGCGCATGCCCCTAGATCAGGGCTGCGCCATCACCGCAGAGATGGGGGCCAGGGCAACCGAGGCAGCCCGGCCCTCGACCGCCCATTCCATCAGGGCGGTGACCGTTGCCTCACGCGCGGTGCCAATCACCACAACCCGGCCCTCTTGCGCCGCCTTGAAGGCCGCGCGATCCAGATAGCGGCGGATCAGCGGGCTATCCTCGCCCTCATCGTCAAGGCTGCGGAACACGGTCGCCGAAGGCAGCCCCTCGCGGCGGGCGACCTGACCGGCGGCATTCAGCTCCCGGTCAAAGGTGACAAGCCCCATGCCTTGGGCCTCAAGATGGGTCACCACCTCGGCCGAGAGGCTGCGATTGTCCTGAAAGCTGGCCTCGGCCGTATCGATGAGCGCCAGCGCCTCGGGCAGGATATCGGAAACCGCAGCAAAGCTTTGTTCGAGATCCGACGCATTCGCGCCCTTTGGAATGGCCGTGGCGAGCATGACCACCTCTTGGCCTGCCGCGCGATAGATCGCTGCCGCCTCGGTGGCATTGGGCTGCATCGGGTCCACCACGAAGCTCAGGGGCAAGGGCAGCGCCGCAAGTTCCGCCCTTTGAAGATCGGGCGTGCCGGGATCCACCAGCAAGATCGCGAAAAGCGGCTTTGCGGCGGGGTTTTCAAAGGGGCGGGCAAAGCGCTGCACGGGCGGCAGGTCGGCATTGATTTCGGGCAGGGCCGTCTCGGCCTCGGCATTGGCAGGCTCTGGCGTCGGTGCGGTCGTGATCGTGGGCAGCCGTCCGGTCGTGACCCCGTCGACCGCCTTGTCGGCCAGAGCGCCATCGGGGGCAAGGGTTGAGGGGGCGGCGGGCTCCTCGGCAAGCGCCAGGGGCTCGGCCGGGGGCGGGTCCGCTGTCTCTGGCGCGGGCTCTTCCACCGGTTCCGATGCGTTTTCTTCCGGCGCGGCGGGTTGATCCGCAGGCGCGGTCTGGGCCGGTTCCGGCGCGGGTTCCGCCGATGCCTCGGTGGCCGGTTCCGGCGCCGGGGCCGGGGCCGGATCGCTTGCGGGCAGGCTTGGGCTGTCAGTCGCCGCGCCGACTTGCAGATCCGGGGCGATGGCTGTGATCGGTGGTGCCTCGGCCTCTGCGATCGGCCGCAAGAGCGGCTCGTCCGTCAGCCCTTCTTGCGCGTCAAGCACAGCGGGCATTTCGGCAGCGCCGGGGGCAGCACCCGTCTCGACTTCGGACGCGGGATCGCCGGCCTTGCTCTCGGCCTGCGCCTGCGCTTCTGTCGCCGATGGGGCAGGCACATCGGCACCCGCAGCCTTTGGGGCTGTATCCGCGCCGGCCTGCACCTCGGTATCCTGCGACCCGGCACCCTGTTCTGCAAGCGTCTGCCGGTCCGGCAACGTGCTCTGGCTGACCACCGCCAGACCGGCAGTCACCACGACACCGCCCACCAGCAGACCTTTCAGATAATCCAGCACCACATTCGCCTCCACCACACTGCGGCGTAAGGCCTTGACGCCCATCGCCTGCTCTGGGCATCTATAGCCGACCCACGCGCGCCCTTCATCCCCTTTCCGCCAAGGCCAAGCAAGATGCTGCTTCTGATCGACAACTACGACAGCTTTACCTACAATCTTGTGCATTATCTGGGCGAACTTGGCGCAGATGTGAAGGTTCTGCGCAATGACGCACTGACCGTGCAAGACGCCTTGGCGCTGAACCCCGAATTGATCGTGCTGTCGCCCGGCCCCTGCGACCCCGCGCAGGCGGGGATCTGCATCCCGCTGACCAAGGCTGCCGCCGCGGCCAATGTGCCGGTTCTGGGCGTCTGCCTTGGCCACCAGACCATTGGCGAGGCCTTTGGCGGCGATGTCATCCGCTGCCATGAAATCGTGCATGGCAAGATGGGCGCGATGCACCATGCGGGCAAAGGCATGTTCCGCGGCCTGCCCTCGCCCTTCCTAGCCACCCGCTATCATTCGCTGGTGGTTGATCGGAAAACCCTGCCAGACTGTCTTGAGGTGACGGCCTGGCTGGAGGACGGCACCATCATGGGCCTGCGGCACAAGGAAAAGCTGATCGAGGGCGTGCAGTTCCACCCCGAATCCATCGCCTCGGAACATGGCCACCAGCTCTTGAAGAACTTCCTTGATGCCGCAAAGGCAAAGGTCCCGGCATGAGCGATATTCTCAAACCCCTGATAGGCATTGCCGCCACCCGCCCCCTGACGCGCGACGAGGCCGAAGCCGCCTTCACCGCGCTGTTCGAAGGGGCAGCCACACCCGCGCAGATGGGAGGCTTCCTGATGGCGCTGCGCGTGCGCGGCGAGACGGTGGATGAATACGCCGCCGCCGCCTCTGTCATGCGCGCCAAGTGCAATGCGGTGCGCGCGCCCAAAGGCGCGATGGACATCGTCGGCACCGGGGGTGATGGCAAGGGCACCTTGAACATCTCGACCGCCACTGCCTTTGTCGTCGCAGGCGCAGGCGTGCCGGTCGCCAAGCACGGCAACCGCAACCTGTCGTCAAAATCGGGCGCGGCCGACGCGCTGACCGAGATGGGCCTGAACGTGATGGTCGGCCCCGATGTGGTGGAACGCTGCCTGACCGAGGCCGGGATTGGTTTCATGATGGCCCCGATGCACCACCCCGCCACCCGCCATGTGGCGCCTGTGCGCATGGAACTTGGCACGCGCACCATCTTCAACATCCTCGGGCCCCTGACCAATCCCGCCGGGGTCAAACGCCAGTTGACCGGCGCCTTTTCCGCCGCCCTCATCCGCCCGATGGCCGAAACGCTGCGCGCGCTTGGGTCGGAAAAGGCCTGGCTTGTGCATGGTGGCGACGGCTCGGATGAGCTTTCGATTGTCGCCCCCTCGCCCGTGGTGGAACTGAACGCAGGTGAGATCCGCGAATTCACCGTGCATCCCGAAGATGCCGGCCTTCCCGCCTATCCGTTCGAGGCGATCCAGGGCGGCACGCCTGCGGAAAACGCCGTGGCCTTCCGGGCGCTTCTCGAGGGGGAAAAGGGCGGCTTCCGCGATGCGGTTCTTCTCAACGCGGCGGCCGCGCTGGTGGTGGCCGACCGGGCCGCTTCACTCAAGGAAGGTACTGAAATCGCAAGGGAAAGCCTGGACTCAGGCCGCGCCAAGGCCAAGATCGAGGCACTCGCCCGCCTGACCCATGCTGGAACCGCCTGAAAGCTGGGCCACGTTGCCCTTCTTCACCCGCCACTGGCCCGCCCTGCGCTCGCGTCTTGCCGCCGCCCCGGCATGGCAACCGGCCGACCCATTCCGCGCCCTGCGGCTGACCCCGCGCGAGAAAACCCGCGTCATCATCCTCGGCCAGGACCCCTACCCCACGCCCGGCCGCGCGACCGGGCTGGCATTTTCCTTCCCGGCCGGTCAAGCCCCCAAGCATTCGCTGAAAAACATCCTGGCCGAACTGGCCAGCGACACGGGCGACGCAAGATCTGACGGCGACCTTGCCGATTGGGCGACCCAAGGGGTGCTTCTGCTCAACACGGTGCTGACGGTGCCGCTCAACCAGACCCATGGACACAACGGTTGGGGCTGGGAAGCGCTCATCTCTGACATCCTTTCCGCTGTCGCCACCGACGGCCCGAAGGCTTTTGTTCTCTGGGGCGCACCCGCGCAAAGGCTCTGCGCAGACCTTCCGCGCCTGCAGCACCTCTTCGTGCAAAGCCCCCACCCCTCGCCACTGTCGGCCCATCGCGGCTTTTTCGGCTCCCGCCCATTCAACGCCGTCAACGCTTGGCTTGCCGCGCAGGGACAACCCCCGATCAACTGGGCGGCCTGAGCCTTCCATTCCCGCGCCTCAGAGGCTAAACCTTTCTCTGACCCCGGCCTTCAATGTGGCCCAGATATCCCACGGGGGTCCGGGGGTGTGAAACCCCCGGCCGCCGGCCAAGAGGAACCACCGATGTCGACCATTCTCGACCGCATCAAAGCCTACAAACTCCAAGAGGTCGCCGCCCGCAAGGCCGCCCGCTCGCTGGCCGATGTGGACGCGGCCGCCAAGGCGGCCCCTGCCCCCCGTGGTTTCGCCCGCGCCTTGGCCGATGCCCAGACGACCGGTTATGGCCTGATCGCCGAAATAAAAAAGGCCAGCCCCTCCAAGGGCCTGATCCGCGCCGATTTCAACCCGCCGGACCTTGCCAGAGCTTACGAGGCCGGCGGTGCGACCTGCCTGTCGGTCCTGACCGACACCCCTTCTTTCCACGGTGAGGACAGCTTTCTGACCGCTGCCCATGATGCGGTGAAACTGCCCTGCCTGAGGAAGGATTTCCTATATGACACCTATCAGGTGACCGAAGCCCGCGCCCTTTCGGCCGATTGCATCCTCATCATCATGGCTACGGTCTCTGACGCGCAAGCGGCGGAACTGGAACAGGCCGCCTTTGACCATGGCATGGATGTGCTGATCGAGGTGCATGACCGCGCCGAGCTGGACCGGGCGACGCGGCTTAAGTCACCGCTCATCGGCATTAACAACCGCAACCTGCACACCTTTGAAGTCACGCTGCAAACCACGCGCGATCTGGCCCGCCATGTGCCGGAAGACCGGCTGATCGTGTCGGAATCTGGCCTCTTTACCCCCGCCCATTTGGCCGATGTCGCCGCCTATGGCGCGCGCAGTTTCCTGATCGGCGAGGCCTTGATGCGGCAGGCCGATGTAACGGCCGCCACCCGTGCGATCCTTGCCCGCCCCCTGACATCGGAGGGCGGTGCATGAGCGGCCTTACCCATTTCGACGCCACTGGCCAGGCCCATATGGTCGATGTGTCGGACAAGCCGGTCACCGCCCGCGTGGCTGTGGCCGAAGGGTTCGTGGTCATGTCGGCCGAAACGCTCACCCTTGTCACCTCGGGCAGCGCGAAAAAGGGCGATGTCTTGGGCATCGCGCGGCTTGCCGGCATCATGGGGGCAAAGAAAACCGCCGATCTCATTCCCCTGTGCCACCCGCTGCCGATCACCAAGGTCGCGCTGGAGCTGACCGCCGACGAAAGCCTTCCCGGCATCCGGGTGGAGGCGACGGTCAAGACCGGCGGGCAGACCGGGGTCGAGATGGAGGCGCTGACCGCCGTCTCGGTCGCCTGCCTCACCATCTATGACATGGTCAAGGCGGTAGAAAAATCCATGCGGATCGAGGGGATACGGCTTGTCCTGAAGGACGGCGGAAAGTCAGGCCGCTATGAGGCGCAGCCATGATCACGGTTGATGAGGCGCTTGAGCGCTGCTTTGCGCTTGTCACCCCGCTGCCGGTTGAAACCGTGGCGCTGCGCCAGGCCGCAGGCCGGGTTCTGGCCAAGGACGCCACAGCGCGCCTGACCCAGCCGCCTTTTGACGCCTCGGCCATGGACGGCTACGCGCTTGGCCGCGCGGCCGAGCCGGGCGCGCGCTTTACGGTCATCGGCGAGGCCGGGGCGGGACATGGGTTTCACGGCACGCTTGCCCCCGATCAGGCGCTGCGCATCTTTACCGGAGCGCCGGTTCCATCTGGCGCTGAAACAGTTGTAATTCAAGAGGATGTGACGGTTTCTTCAAGTAACATCATCCTGACGGCCCCCGCGCCTTCGGGGGCCAATATCCGCAAGCGCGGACAGGATTTTGCCCAAGGCGAACCCCTCTCGGCCCCGCGTCGCCTGACCTCGAAGGATCTTGCGCTTTTGGCGGCGATGAACATCCCCGAGATCACCGCTGCCCGCCGCCCCGTGGTCGCCCTGATCGCCACGGGCGATGAGCTGGTGATGCCCGGCGATGAACCGGGCCCCCACCAGATCGTCGCCTCAAACCTCTTCGCGCTTGAGGCGATGGCGCGGGCCGAGGGGGCCGAGGTGCGCATGCTGCCCATCGCCCGCGACTGGGAAGAGGACCTGAAGCAGGTGTTTCAACTGGCCGAGGGGGCCGATCTGATCGTCACGATCGGGGGTGCTTCGGTGGGGGATCATGACCTGGTTGGCAAAGTCGCCAGCGACGTGGGCCTTGAGCGCGCCTTCTGGAAAATCGCCATGCGGCCGGGCAAGCCCCTGATGGCGGGGCGTCTGGGCCAGTCGCTGATGCTGGGCCTGCCCGGCAACCCGGTTTCGGCCATCGTCTGTGGTCATCTGTTCCTTCTGCCGATGCTGCGCGCCCTGCAGGGCCTGCCCGCCAAGGCCGCCCCCACCGCCAGGGCAATCCTGGGCGAGGATGTCGGCCCCGCCGGGCCGCGGGTGCATTACATGCGCGCACGCCTGTCGCCCGGTGACGGTCTGCCGCTGATCCGCCCCTTCGCCTCGCAGGACAGCGCCCTTTTGCGCATCTTGACCGAGGCCGACGCCCTGTTGATCCGCCCCTTGGGCGATGGGCCGCGCCGCGCAGGCGAGGCGGTGGACTACATCCCCCTCTGACCGCCTAGGCGTTCTTTTTCTTGACACAAGTCGGGAACAAGGGCAGAACATAAGGGAAACAACAGGCCACGGGGTGTGGAATGCTGACGCGCAAGCAACTGGAACTTCTGGATTTCATCAAGACGCGGATGGACCGCGACGGCGTGCCACCCTCGTTTGACGAGATGAAGGATGCGCTGGATCTTCGGTCGAAATCCGGGATCCACCGGCTGATCACCGCGCTGGAAGAACGCGGCTTCATCCGCCGTCTGGCCCATAGGGCGCGGGCGCTGGAAATCGTCAAGCTGCCCGAGGCGATGGAAAAGCAGGGCTTTTCTCCCAAGGTCATCAAGGGTGACAAGGTTGATCCGCCGCGTGGCGCCCTGCCGGTCGAGACGGTCCATGCGCTGGAACTGCCCGTGATGGGCCGGATCGCCGCCGGTGTCCCGATCGAGGCGATTTCCCACGTCTCGCACCATGTCGCGGTGCCCGGCAGCATGCTGGCCGGTCGTGGCCAGCACTATGCGCTGGAGGTCAAGGGCGATTCCATGATCGAAGCCGGGATCAACGACGGCGATATCGTGGTGATCCGTGAACAGGGCACGGCCGAGAATGGCGATATCGTCGTGGCCTTGGTGGAAGATCACGAGGCGACGCTGAAACGCTTTCGCCGCAAGGGCAATATGATCGCGCTTGAGGCGGCCAACCCCGCCTATGAAACCCGTGTCTTTCCCGACCATATGGTCAAGGTGCAGGGTCGGCTTGTCGGGCTGATCCGAAACTACTGACGCTGAAGGCCCGCCATGGCCGGGTCTGCGGGCCAGATCCCCGGCCGTGGCAAGGCCGGGGCGGGCTGCGCCCCCATCCAGATGCGGGCGGTGCGCGCGGCGGGCTGAAAGGCCCAGCCGGCGCTGTCTTGCCACAGGGCGAGCGCGCCGGTCTGGCGCAACAAAGTAGCGTCGATCAGCATGCAGCCTTCGGGAAGCGGTGCCGCCGCCCATCCGGAATAGATGACCAGATCGGCCTTGCTGCAGGCAGCCCCCAGATCCACCGCCTCGCCCGAGAGCGCTAGCCCACGCAGTGGTTTTCCCGCGCCCTTGGGTGCCAGCGTGAATTCCCGTGCCGTTCTTGGCCCCGCAAAACCCGGCCGCTGAAAGGCTGCTTCGCGGCTTGCCAGATCGCAATCCTTCTCTAGCCAGTTCGCGGCTGTGAACCCGGCCCCCGACTTGACCGAAAGAGCCCGCCCCTTTGGTCCCATGAGGCCGACCAGTCGGCCATCGCTGCTGACAAGCAGGACCGGCCGTTCGGCCAGAGCCCACAGCCCAAATCCTGCCACCAGGGGCAGCGCAGCCCAGGGCTGCGCCCGCCCCCGCATCAGCACGAGCCAACACCGCGCCAGCGTGATAAGCGGCATCACCCAAGGCCCCGGCGCGGGGATCGGCGTCACCGCCCCCTCAAGCCCGGCGATCCAATGCGCCACGAACAGAATCCAGCGCGCGGCCAGTTCCATCAGCCACAATGCCGGCAGCGCAAGCCCAAAGGGGGCGAGGAGCGCGGCCATCGCCCCGGCCGCCATGAGAACGCTCATCACCGGCACGGTCAGAAGGTTTGCCACCAGCCCGTAATCAATAAAGCGGTTGAAATGCGCCGCCGCGAATGGCGCAGTCGCCAACCCCGCCACCACCGAGGACAGAACCAGAGTGAAGGCCGGGATCACCCAGCGCGGCAGACGTTCGCGAAGGACCTGCCCTTCAAGCGCGCCATAGGAGGCGATCAGCGCCAAGGTCGCGGCGAAGGAAAGCTGAAACCCCGGCTCGGTCAGGCTTTCGGGTTGCCAAAGCAAAAGCACGCAGCCCGCCAGCGCCACTGACCTCAGGCTGAGCGCGCGGCGGTCCAGAAGGACCGCACCCAGCATCACCGAAACCATCAGAAAGGCGCGCTCGGTGGCAACATTGTAGCCGGAGAGCAAAAGGTAGAACAGCGCCACCCCAAAGGCCACGACCGCCGCCAGCTTCTTTGTGTTGATGCGCAGCGCCAAAGGCGGCACCAAGGCCAGCCCATAGCGCATGAACAGAAAGACAAATCCGGTCAGAAAGGCCATGTTCATGCCGGAAATGGCCAGAAGATGCGCAAGGTTCGAATCGCGCAGCGCCTCGACCGTCTCTTGCGAAATGCCCGACCGGTCCCCCGTCATCGCACCGCTGGCAAAGGCCCCCGCATCCCCCGGCAAGGCCGCCATGATCAACCGTGACAGATGCATGCGCAGCCGGTTGACAAGCTCGGCCCCCGGTTTGGGCTCT
>VGDH01000037.1 GCA_016869835.1 Alphaproteobacteria bacterium | reverse complement strand
CCGTAGCCCGCCTGCAGGAGCGCCTCTTGCAGCACGCGCAACGAGCGGGGGGTGCGACTGAGGCCGTGCAGGAGGATCACCACCTCGTCGCCCGCGCCGGGTCTTGCCAGGATCTTCATCGGCCGCCCTCCTTCTGCCCCTGTCCTAACCCTTGGGGGCGGGTGTTGAAAGGGTAGACATCGTCTGTCGGCGTCGTAATGTGGCGGTCATGGCTGCCCGCACCCCCCGTATTGCCGTTCGTGCGCTGATCCTTGAGGCGGATCGGCTGCTTTTGGTCAATGCCTTTCCCAGCGGCAAGTCGGATCTGTGGTGCGCGCCCGGTGGGGGGGTGGAGAGCGGCACCTCGCTGCCCAACAATCTGATGCGCGAGGTGCATGAGGAGTGCGGGCTGCAAGTGGCGGTGGGGGCGCCGGCGCTGGTGAACGAGTTTCACGATTCGCGCAGCGGTTTTCATCAGGTGGATCTGTTCTTTCGCTGCACGATCGTGGCCGGGGCGCTGGATGCGGCCTGGCGCGACCCCGAGGGGGTGGTGACCGAGCGGCGGTTCTTTTCGCGCGCCGATCTGGAGGCGGGCCGCATCCGGTTCAAGCCCGACAGTCTGGTGAGCGCCGCCTGGGGCACGGGGCTGCATTATGACCCGCTGGAGCCTTTGGTGCTATGAGCCGGGCCTTTGTGAAGGAGGGCACGGGCGAGTTGGAGCCCCTGCCGGACCTGCCGATCTCGCCCCATCCGAATTATGTCACGCCGCGGGGCCTGGCCGATCTGCGCGCCCGGCTGGTGGCGCGGCAGGGTGAGTTGGCGGCCTTGCGGGCGCGGGCCGAGCGGCTGGACCGGCTGCCCGAGGCGGCGGCAGAGCGCGACATCCGCTATCTGGAAGCGCGGCTGCGGTCGGCCATTCTTGTCGAGCCCGCAGTGCGGCCCCCCACAGCGGTGGCCTTCGGCTGCGGGGTTCGGGTGGCGATCGGGGAGGCGGAGCAGCTGTTCGAGATCGTGGGCGAGGATGAGGCGGATGCGGCTTTGGGCCGGATCGCGCCCCATGCGCCCTTGGCGCGGGCGCTGATCGGGGCCGAGGTGGGGGATGTGGTGAGATGGGCGCGGCCCGCCGGGGTGGTTGAGGTCGAGATCATGGAGATTGTCCCGAGTGATCCGCCTGCTTGACGCCCAGCGCGATCTGGCCGCCGTGAAGGCGCTTTATGCCCGCAGCAGCGACTACTGGGCGCTGGCCACGCGCGGCGCGCCGGATCCGGCGCTGGCGGCCGCGTTCTTTACCCTGTGCCCGCCGGGTTGTGACCCGGGCGAGACGCAGCGGCTGGGCCTGTTTCAAGGCAGCGATCTGGTCGGGGTGGCCGAGTTGTCCTTTGGCTTTCCCGCGCCGGGTGATGGGTATCTGGGCCTGCAGATCCTGATCCCCGAGGCGCGGGGCAAGGGGCTGGGCCGGATCTTCCTGCGCGAGATCGAGGCACGGGCAAGGGCGGCGGGAGCGGCGCGGCTTTACCTTGGGGTGTTGGAGGAGAACCCGCGTGGCCGGGCGTTCTGGCGGCGCGAGGGGTTTCGGGAGACGGGTGTCAGCCGGTTTGACGCCGAGACCGGCCATGTGCTGCACCGGCTGGTCAAGGATCTGGACCGGGGGGCTGGCTGAGGCCGGGGAGCCTCCGGCGGGGGTATTTGGGCCAAAATGAACGCGCGAGGCGTTTCGGGAGGGGGAGCGTTTCGGGAGGGGGGCGGCAGGGTTGACTAGGGGGCCTCAGGGTTCGGGCGTGTCGGTGTCGGGTTGGCCTTCGCTGAGCCGGCCGCGGGCTGTGGTGGCGAGCCGTTCGTAGCGGCGGCGGAAGTCTTCGAGCTGTGTCTCGTCCAGTTCTTCGAGGTCGAGAAGCGCGTTTTGGGCGCCTTGGGTGGCGCGGATCAGCTCATCGAGCTTGAGCTGGATCGCGGCGGTGTCGCGGTTTTGCGTGTTCTGGATCAGGAATACCATGAGGAATGTGATGATGGTGGTCGAGGTGTTGATCACCAGTTGCCAGGTGTCGGAAAATCCTAAGAGCGGGCCGGAGACGATCCACAAGACGATCACGCAGAGCGCGAAAAGGAAGGTCGAGGGTCGCCCGCACCAGCGGGAGATGCGTTTGGCGAGCGTACCGTAGGGGTCAGCCATGGGGGCAGCTTCCTGAGAGGGGCACATGAAAAAGGGCGCTGTTGCCAGCGCCCTATTCCTATCAGCCTTTGGGGCAGATTACATCATCCCGTCCATGCCGCCCATGCCGCCCGGCATGCCGCCAGCCGGGGCCTTGTCGGCCGGCTTGTCGGCGATCATGGCCTCGGTGGTGATGAGGAGCGAGGCGACCGAAGCCGCGTCTTCCAGAGCGGTGCGCACAACCTTGGCCGGGTCGATGACGCCGAACTTGAACATGTCGCCATATTCTTCGGTCTGGGCGTTGAAGCCAAAGGTCTTGTCCGAGGATTCGCGGACCTTGCCAGCCACGACAGCCCCGTCAACGCCCGCGTTCTGGGCGATCTGGCGCAGCGGCGCTTCGATGGCGCGGCGGACGATGGCGATACCGGCGTTCTGGTCGGAGTTGGCGCCAACCAGACCATCCAGCGACTTGCCAGCCTGGATCAGGGCGACGCCGCCGCCGACCACGATGCCTTCTTGCACGGCAGCGCGGGTGGCGTTCAGCGCGTCATCCACGCGGTCCTTGCGTTCCTTGACCTCAACCTCGGTCATGCCGCCGACCTTGATCACGGCAACACCGCCAGCCAGCTTGGCCACGCGCTCTTGCAGCTTTTCACGGTCGTAGTCCGAGGTGGTTTCCTCGATCTGGGCGCGGATCTGGGCCACGCGGGCTTCGATCTCGGCCTTGGCACCGGCGCCATCAACGATGGTGGTGTTGTCCTTGTTGATCTGGATCTTCTTGGCGCGGCCCAGCATGTCGATGGTGACCGATTCCAGTTTCATGCCCAGATCGTCCGAAATCACCTGGCCGCCGGTCAGGATCGCGATGTCCTGCAGCATGGCCTTGCGACGGTCGCCAAAGCCCGGGGCCTTGACGGCAGCGATCTTCAGACCGCCCCGCAGCTTGTTGACCACGAGGGTCGCCAGAGCCTCGCCTTCGACGTCTTCAGCCACGATCACCAGCGGACGCTGCGACTGGATCACCGCTTCCAGCAGGGGGACCATCGGCTGCAGCGACGACAATTTCTTTTCGTGCAGCAGGATGAAGGCGTCTTCCAGTTCCGCAATCATCTTGTCGGCATTGGTGACGAAATAGGGCGACAGGTAGCCGCGGTCGAACTGCATGCCTTCCACGACGTCGGTCGAGGTTTCCAGGCCCTTGTTCTCTTCGACGGTGATGACGCCTTCGTTGCCGACTTTCTGCATCGCGTCGGCGATCTGGCGGCCGATTTCAGCTTCGCCGTTGGCCGAGATGGTGCCGACCTGAGCGACTTCAGCCGAGTCCTTCACCGGGCGGGCGGCGGCCTTGATGGCCTCCACGACCTTGGCGGTGGCCATGTCGATGCCGCGCTTGAGGTCCATCGGGTTCATGCCGGCAGCAACCGCCTTCATGCCTTCGCGGACAATGGCCTGGGCCAGAACGGTGGCGGTGGTGGTGCCGTCGCCAGCCTCGTCGTTGGTGCGGGAAGCGACTTCCTTCACCATTTGGGCGCCCATGTTTTCGAACTTGTCAGCCAGTTCGATTTCCTTGGCAACCGACACACCGTCCTTGGTGATGCGGGGCGCGCCGAAGGATTTGTCGATGACCACGTTGCGGCCTTTCGGGCCGAGGGTCACTTTCACAGCGTCAGCGAGGATGTTCACGCCGCGCAGCATGCGGTCGCGGGCATCGGTATCAAAACGAACGTCTTTCGCACCCATAGTGCTACTCCTTCAATTCATAGGGTTGGATGGATTGGCAGACATCGCAGGGTGGGGGTTCACCCCACCTTGCGGATCATCAGGAGATGATCCCCATGATGTCGCTTTCCTTCATGATCAGCAGCTCTTCGCCGTTCAGCGTGACCTCGGTGCCCGACCATTTGCCGAACAGCACCCGGTCGCCGGCCTTGACCGACATCGCGATCAGCTCGCCCGAATCCTTGCGCGCGCCTTCGCCGATGGCGACGACTTCGCCTTCAGCGGGCTTTTCCTTGGCGGTGTCGGGGATGATCAGCCCGCCCTTGGTCTTTTCTTCGGACTGGACGCGACGAACGACAACGCGGTCGTGCAGCGGTTTGAAAGCCATCTGGTAACACTCCCTTAGGTTTCCAGGTTTGAGTGGGATTAGCACTCATTATTGGTGAGTGCTAACGGGGCATGAGTTAGGCACAAGACGCGGCGCTGTCAATGGCGACTGTGCGAAAAATTCCGTGCAAGGGGGGCGGGCTTTGGCCTTGGCCGCGCGGGCGGGGCGTGGCAGTCTGGAGAAATTGAACCTTTGCATTTCATGTGAGCGATTGATAACGCCTTATCGGTGGCGGATGGGTCTTTGGCCCTTGGTAATGGGCCTTTGGGTGGCGGTTCTTTCGGCTTTGCCGGGGCGGCGGCGGGGGCCAGTTGTGCCGGAACGAATCTGATTGCGACCATGACCGAGGGCGAGCGGGCGCGGCTGATGGCGCGCGCCCATGCCGTGCCTTATCCGCAAGGCAACCTGTGGCTGGCGCGGCGGGGGGGCGAGGAGATTTTTCTGGTCGGCACGCTGCACATGGACGATCCGCGCCATGACCCGACGATGGAGCGGCTGCAGCCGATGCTGGACCGGGTGACAAGCGAGCTGGTCGAGGCGGGGCCGGAGGAGATGGCGGCCTTGCAGGCGCGGCTGGCGCGCGAGCCGGAGTTGATGATCCGCACCGAGGGCCCGACCCTGCGCGAAGCGTTGACGCCCGAGCTGTGGGACAAGCTTGCCGAGGCGATGCGGGCGCGTGGTGTGCCGCCCTTCATGGTGGCCAAGATGCAGCCCCGGTATCTGTCGATGCTGTTGTCGATCCCGCCTTGTGCGCTGGGGGCGATGGGCGAGGATCTGGGGCTGGATGCCCAGGTGATCGCGGCGGCCGAGGCGCGGGGGCTGCCAGTCAGGGCGCTGGAGGCCTATGACACGCTGTTCACGCTGTTCGACATGCTGTCGGCGGAGGATCAGCTGTCGATGATCACCGCAAGCCTTGCCGTCGAGGACCGGGTCGAGGACATGTCGGTGACCATGACGGATGCCTATTTCGACGAGGAGGCGCG
Organism: Alphaproteobacteria bacterium; assembly: GCA_016869835.1. Lineage (GTDB taxonomy): Bacteria > Pseudomonadota > Alphaproteobacteria > Rhodobacterales > Rhodobacteraceae > Tabrizicola_A. Next base: position 19,328 of record VGDH01000037.1, on the reverse strand, counting down.
GCTGATCTGGGAGTTCAGCCGCGCGCAGGCCCTGACGGTCGAGGGATATAGCCCCGAGCGGGTGGATCGCGAGTTTGCGATGATGGAAGAGGCCTTGATGGTGCGGCGCAATCAGGCCTGGATCCCGGTCTTGACAGCGGCGGCGGCGGATGGTCCTGTGCTGGCGGTCTTTGGTGCGTTGCACCTGTCGGGCGATCAAGGGGTGCTGGCCTTGTTGCAGGCCGAAGGGTTCACGCTGGAAAGGCTGCCGTTTCGATGACATCCCGCCTTGATCTGGCCGGTCACCGGCTGATCCGCCTGACGGTTCTGGACCTTGGGCTGTTTGACGTTGGTCCGGGCAATCGGCTGATCGGGATTCCGGGGTTTCTTTTGGAAACCGCGGATGGGCAGGGCAAGGGCGCGAAGATCCTGTTCGATACCGGCTTTGATCCGGCCTATGCCCGCGCGCCCGAGGCCACGGCGGCGCGCGACGGGTTGGCGAGTTTCGGGGTGCTGGTGGGGTTCGGGACCGAACAGACTGCCGAGGGGCAATTGGCGCTTACGGGCTTGACGCCTGCCGATGTCAGCCATGTCATCCTGAGCCATGGCCATATCGACCATGTCGGCTCCTTGCCGCTGTTTGCCCATGCCGAGATCATCCTGACCGCAATCGAGCGCGCCGATCCGGCGCCGTGCTATTTCGGCGCGGTCCGCCCGATTGCCTGGCCGGATGCGCGCTATCGCACGATCACCGGAGAGGTCGCGCTGTGTCAGGGCATCCGGCTGATCCCGACGCCCGGCCATACGCCGGGGCATCTGTCGGCGCTCTTGGCGCTGCCGGATGGGCGGCAGGTGCTCTTGGCCGCCGATGCGATCAACCGGATCTCCGAGCCGGACGAGGGCTTTGCCGATGTGCGCGATCCGGCGGCCGCCATGGCGAGTTATCAGCGGCTGATGGCCCATGTCGCGGCCACGGGGGCCAAGGTGATCTATGGCCATGAGCCGAGCCAATGGGCCGATCTGCCCAAGGCGCCGGTGGCCTATTGATGGACCGTGGCGCGCTGATCCTTCTGTTCGGGGCGACGCTGGCCTGGTCCACATCCGGGCTTTTTGCACGCGCCATTCCCTTGGACACCCCGACGGTCATCCTGTGGCGCGGGCTGTTTGGCGCGGCCGGGCTGGTTGCCACGCTTTACTGGATGAAGGGCTCGGCGGGCTTTGCCGATTTCACCCGGCTGGGGCGGGCGGGGTGGCTTTATGCGCTGATGTCGGGCATCGGGATGTTGTTCTTTGTCGGCGCACTGAAGGCGACCACCATTGCCAATGTCGCGATCATTTACGCGACGGTGCCGTTTGCCGCCGCCGCCCTTGGTTGGCTGGTGCTGCGCGAGGTGCCAAGCCGGGTGGCGATGCTGGCCTCGGGGCTGGCGCTGCTGGGTGCGGTGATCATGGTGGGGCTGGGCGGTGACGGCCGCTGGCAGGGGGATCTGATGGCGGTGGGGATGGTCTTGGCCATGGCGGGGATCATCGTGATTGCCCGCGCCCGGCCCGAGATGCCGGCCCTGGCGGCCGGCACGATCTCGGCCATTTGGGCGCCCTTGGCCTGTTTGCCCTTTGCCATGATGGTGGGCATCACGCCGGGCAATGTCGCCTTGATGGCGGCCTTCGGGCTGGTGAACTCCACCCTTGGATTTGCGCTGTTCGTTTATGGCTCGCGCCGGGCGGCCCCGGTGGTGACCGGGTTGATGGGGGCTTTGGAGACGCCGCTGACGCCCTTGTGGGTTTGGCTAATCTTTGCCGAAACACCTTCGGCGGCGACGCTGGCCGGAGGGGCGGTCGTGATGCTGGCGGTGGGCTGGTTCATCGTGGTGGAAAGCCGCAGGCCTGCCCCGCCAAATCCCCCGCCACACCCCCCGGCGCATCCCGGTTGATCCGGCTGTTGCTGCAACGCAGCATTCTTGTGGGAACCAGCCCCGTCCCCCGTGACAAAGCCAGCGCCCGAGCCTATAAGCCGGGCCAAATCGCAACCCATAGGCAGTTCCATGACCACGCTTGTTTTTGGCCACAAATCCCCTGACACCGACTCCACCGGATCGCCCATCATCTGGGCCTGGTATCTGAACGAGGTGAAGGCCACCAAGGCCGAGGCCGTTCTTCTGGGCGAGCCCAATACCGAGGCGGCCTTTGTGCTGAAGCATTGGGATTGCCCCAAGCCGCGCATTGCAACCGAGATGGCCGATGGCACCAAGGCGGTGATCGTTGACACCAACAACCCGGCCGAGTTGCCTGCCAATGTCAATGCGCTGGATGTGGTGGCGATCATCGACCATCACAAGCTGGTCGGGGGCCTGGAAACCAAGGGTCCGATCGACATCACCATTCGCCCCCTAGCCTGCACCGCGACCTTGATGCATGACCTGATGGGGGCCGATGCGGCGACGATGCCGAAATGGGTGAAGGGGTTGATGCTGTCGTGCATCCTGTCGGACACGCTGGAGTTCCGTTCGCCCACGACCACGGCGCATGACAAGGCGCTGGCCGAGGCGCTGGCAGCCGATCTGGGCCTGTCGATTGCGGACTATGCCGCCAAGCTTTTTGAAGCCAAGTCGGATGTCGGGGCCTTCTCGGACGCCGAACTGTTGCGGATGGATTCAAAGGAATACACCGTCGCGGGCAAGGAACTGCGCGTTTCGGTGCTGGAGACCACCGCGCCGAAGGTCATTCTGGACCGCAAGGCCAGCCTGATGAATTCGATGGTTGGCGTGGCGAAAGAGGATGGGGCCGATCAGGTGTTGTTGTTCGTGATCGACATCCTGAAAGAGGAGGCCACGCTTCTGGTGCCGAATGATCTGGTCAAGGCGCTGGCCGAAGCCTCGTTCGGGGTGAAGGTGACGGGCGACACCGTGGTGATCCCCGGCCTGATGAGCCGGAAAAAGCAGATCATCCCGGCCTTGAAGCTGTAAGCGCCGCCCAAGGGTTTTGGAACACAAGCAAAGGCCGGGTCTTGCTCCCGGCCTTTTGCTTTGCCCTGCAACCCGCTACACCACTTGCCAACAGCATGAGGCCCCCATGACCAAGATCATTTCTTCGCTTGCCGATATCGCCGCACAATATGACGCGGTGTTTTGTGATTTGTGGGGCTGTCTGCACAATGGCAAGACCCCCTTCCCCGAGGCTGTGGCGGCCTTGCGCGGGTTTCGCCAAGGTGGCGGCAAGGTGGCCTTGGTGACCAATGCACCGCGCCCGCGTGCGACGGTGATCGCGCAACTGGACCGCATGGGCGTGCCGCGCGAGGCCTGGGATCTGGTGGTGTCATCCGGCGATGCGGCGCAGGCGGCGATGCTTGCCGGCGCGGTGGGGCGCAAGGTGGCCCATATCGGGGCCGAGAAGGATGAGGATTTCTTCTCGATCCTGCCCGAAGGGGCTATGGCCCCCGAGCGGGTGGGGATGCTGGAGGCCGAGGGCATTGTCTGCACCGGGCTGGCCGATGATCTGACCGAAACGCCGGACGACTATCGCGCCCAGCTTTTGCTGGGCAAGACGCGGGGCCTGCCGATGCTGTGCGCCAACCCCGACATCATCGTCGACATGGGGGACAAGCGGCTTTACTGCGCGGGGGCCTTGGCCGAGGATTATGCCGCGATGGGCGGCACGGTCTTTTACTATGGCAAGCCGCATCCGCCGATCTATGACCTGGCGCGGCGGGAACTGGCACTGGAAGAGCCGCGCATCCTGTGCATCGGCGACGGGATTGCCACCGATGTGCAGGGCGGGATGTCCGAGGGGCTTGACACGCTCTTTATCACCGGGGGCATTGCGGCGGCGCATTTTGGCCCCGATCCGGCCCGGCCGGACATGGCGCGGCTTGAGGCCTGGATCGCCACCCAGCGGATCTATCCGACCTATGCCATGGGGCATCTGGGCTGACGCCGAACCGCCGTGTAACAAAATTGCGCCTTGGGTCGCATTTGTGAACGAAAGCTTCGCGTCCATGTTGTTCCGCGATGCAGCATCGCCTATGCTGCGGGGCGACATGAACGGGAATCACCCCATGCTGGACAATATGCCCCGCGGCACGATCTGCATCGAAGACCTTGAGATTGGCATGACGCGCAATCTGCGCAAGCTTGTCACCGACCGCGATATCGAGCTGTTTGCCGAGGTTTCGACCGACCGAAACCCGGTACATTTGGATGATGCCTATGCCCAGGACACCATCTTTCAGGGCCGGATTGCCCATGGGATGCTGACGGCGGGCCTGATTTCGGCGGTGATTGGCGAGCAGTTGCCCGGCCATGGCACGGTCTATCTGGGCCAGAGCCTGAAGTTCATGGCCCCCGTGCGCCCCGGCGATATGGTGGAAGCGGTGGTGAAGGTCACCGCAATCGATCACGCGCGTCGCCGGGTGACCCTTGAAACCCATTGTGCAGTGGGCGATACGGTGGTTCTGAAGGGTGAGGCGCTGGTTCTGGCGCCCAGCCGCAAGTTCGACTGACAGACGGGCGGGGCCCTCCCCGTCGCACGGGGCAAGATGCAGGTTTTCAAGCACTGGACTGATGTTCCGGCCATGGCGCGGGGCGCATCGGTGGCGATGGGCAATTTCGACGGGGTTCATCTGGGCCACCAGTTGGTGATCGGGCTTGCCCGCCGCGATGCGCCTTTGGGCGTTGTCACCTTTGAGCCCCACCCGCGCGAGTTCTTCTCTCCCGGGGCGGCGCCCTTCCGGCTGATGAATGCCGAGGCGCGGGCCAATCGGCTGGCCAAGATGGGGGTGGAGCGGCTGTTTGAGCTGCCTTTTGACGCCACCATGGCCAGCCTGTCGCCGGAGGCCTTTTGCCGTGAGGTTCTGGCGGGGGGCCTGGGTGTCAGCCATGTTGTCGTGGGGGCAGACTTCTGCTTTGGCGCCGGGCGCAAGGGCAAGGCGGCGGATCTGGTGGCCATGGGGCAGGAGATGGGCTTTGCGGTGACCATCGCCGATCTGGTGCAGCATGGGGCCCGGGAAATCTCGTCCACCGCGATCCGGCAGGCCTTGGCCGTGGGCAACCCGCGCGAGGCGGCGGCGATGCTGGGGCACTGGCACCGGATTGAGGGCGAGGTCATGCACGGCGAAAAGCGGGGCCGCGAGTTGGGCTATCCCACCGCCAACATGAGCGTGGCGGGTCTGCATTTGCCGCGGTTTGGGGTTTACGCGGTGAAGGTCGATGTGTTGAGCGGGCCGCAGGCGGGCAGCTATCTGGGGGCGGCGAGCCTTGGCATCCGCCCGCAGTTTGGCGGGGCGGTGCCGAACCTTGAGACCTTCATCTTTGATTTCAAGGGCGATCTTTATGGCCATCACCTGTCGGTCGCCTTGGTGGATTATCTGCGGCCTGAGATGAAGTTTGACGGGTTGCAGGGGCTGTTGGACCAGATGGCGGCCGATTGCGACCGCGCACGGGAGATTCTGGCGGGGGTTTGAGGGGCGGGCCCCAAACGCCCCCCACCCCCAGCCCCTCCCCACGGGGGGGAGGGGAGATGACCTGCGATCAACCCCCCTTCCCTTTTCCCGCGCCAAGGCCCAATTTGCCGCCATGGAAAATTTGCGCCCCCGGTTTTGGGAAACCATCCCGCTGAAGAAGATGACGGCCCCCGAATGGGAGGCGCTGTGCGACGGTTGCGGCAAGTGTTGCCTGAACAAGATCGAATATGAGGACACGGGCGAGGTGGAATATACCCGCGTGGCCTGCCGTCTTCTGGATGATGCGACCTGTCGCTGCGGCGATTATGCCAACCGCTTCACCCATGTGCCGGAATGTATCCGGCTGAACCCAAAGACCATTCCGCGCATCGCCTATTGGCTGCCCGCGACCTGCGCCTACAAGCTGTTGCACAATGGCAAGTCGCTGCCCGACTGGCACCCTCTGGTCACGGGCGATCCGCTGTCCACCCATAAATCTGGCAATTCCATGCGCAACAAGACGGTGTCCGAGGCGGCGGTGTCGGAAGATGACTGGGACGTTTACGTGTTTCAGGAGGACATCTGAATGTGGTTCACATCGGACAATGCCAGCGGGGCAGCACCTGAGGTGATGGCGGCGGTGACGGCGGCCAATGCGGGCTATGCGCGCAGCTATGGGGCTGATGCGTTCATGGACCGGGCGCGCGACCAGATCCGCGAGATTTTCGAGGCGCCTGAGGCGGCGGTTTATCTGGTGGCGACGGGCACCGTGGCCAATGCGCTGGCGCTGTCCTTGTATTGCCCGCCGTGGGGGGCGGTGTTTTGCCACCAGCACGCACATATCACCGAGGATGAATGCGGCGCGCCGGAATTTTACATGCATGGGGCCAAGCTTGTGCTGGTGCATGGCGCGCATGGCCGGATGGATCCGGCGGCGCTGGAGGCGGCGATCGTCAAGGCCAAGGGGTCTGGTGTGCATGGGGTGCAGCCCGGCGCGGTGTCGATCACCAATGTGACCGAGGCGGGCACGGTGCATTCGGTGGCCGGGGTGGCGGCCTTGGCCGCGGTGGCGCGCGCCCATGGCCTGCCCGTGCATCTGGATGGTGCGCGGTTTGCCAATGCTTTGGTTGCCACCGGCGCCACAGCGGCCGAGATGACCTGGAAGGCGGGCGTGGATGTGGTGTCCTTTGGCGGCACCAAGAATGGCTGCATGGGGGTCGAGGCCGTGGTGATCTTTGACCCGGCGAAGGTTTGGGAATTTGAGCTGCGGCGCAAGCGCGGCGGGCATTTGTTCTCAAAGCACCGGTTCTTGTCGGCGCAGATGGTGGGATATCTGGAAGACGGGCTGTGGCTGCGGCTGGCGGCCCATGCCAATGCCATGGGCGCACGGCTTGCGCGGGGGCTGGCGCAGATGCCCGATGTGACGATGGTGCATCCGGTGGAGGCCAATATCCTGTTTCCCGAATGGGCAACGGGCACCCATGCCCGGCTGGAGGCTGCAGGCGCGGCCTATTACCCCTTCCCCGCGCCCATGGGGCGCGAGCGGGCGCGGCTGGTGGCCAGTTGGTCGACGACCGAGGCGGATGTGGACTGGTTCCTGGCCGCTTTGCGGGGGTAACACGCACCTCCTCGTCAACGTCGACGCTCGGGGTCGCTCGTCGGGAGGTCCCGACGAGACGCCGAAGCCGGTCGAGGCGTGTCAGCTGGCCGCGAGATGGGCGGTGGCCAGCGCAGCCAGATCGTTGGGATGGGTCAGCGGCAGCATATGCGCTGCCTTCGCCACGCTGGCGCAGCGGGCGTTCGGCAGGCGGCGGGCGAGTTCGGCGTGATTGGCCGCAATGATGGCGGGGCTGAGCGCGCCTTCGACCAGGAGAACCGGCAGGCGCAGCGCCTCTAGCCCGCCCGCGCGCAGGAGGCCCTTGCTGTCGTCCAGAAGCGCGGGGTTTTGCGCCGCGATCAGGTGGATGCGGTCGATGATGTAATCACGGGCACGATCAGGCAGGCTGTCTAAAGGCTCACCCGTGCCCCAAAGCCCGTGGAAGAGCCGCGCGGCGCCCAGACGGTCGCCTGCGTCGAGCAGGCGGGCAACGCCCAGGTGTTCGCCTTGAAACGCCGTCGAGGCCGGGGCCCCTGCCGCGCGGGCGGCGGCGAAGAGCACGGGTTCAATGAGCATCAGGCTGCGCACCAGGTCAGGCCGGGTCAGCGCCACGCGCAAGGCCAGCGTGCCGCCGAAGGAATGGCCAAAGAGGTCGATGGGCGCGCCCTGCCCCAAAGCTTCGGCCATGGCGATGGCATCGGCGGTAGCCGCATCATGCAGATCGGTCACGCCGTCCCAATCGGGCGCGCGGCCGTGGCCGGTCTGGTCAAAGCCGGTCAGGGTGATGCCGGTCAGCCGCTCGGCCAGGCCCCGGCATGGGCCAGGCTGCAATGCAGCGCAAGAACCGGGCGGTCGCCGCCACAGGACCAGTGGCGATGCGGCGGCAGAGGGCGGGGCGTGTCGAACATTCACAGCTTTCCGGCGAGATAAAGATCAAGATCGTCCAGACGGTCTTGCCCCCAGAATTTCTCGGTGTCCACCAGGAAAAACGGCACGCCGAACACTCCGCGCGAGACGGCCTCTTCCAGATTGGCGGCATAGGTTTCGGCCGCCATCAGCATGCCGCGGTCGGCAACGCTCGCGTCAAAGTCATGGGCCACCAGAAGCGGGCGCAGGGTGTCGTCGTCGGAAATGTCGCGCCCCTCGGCCCACATGGCGCGGGAAAGGGCGGCGACAAGGCCCGGCAGGTCGCCGCCGCCTGCGGCCTGGGCCGCGATCACCGCATAGGCGGCGGGCGCAGGGTTGGATGCTGCAAACATCGGCTGCGGGTCAAAGGGCAGGCCAAGCTTGCGCGCCTGCCGGGCGCGGTCCATCGCCGAATAGTCGTTCCGCGAGGGGTGGCGTTCGGCCCGGACCTTGCCGCCGGTGCGGGGGAAAAGCTGGGTCACATCAAGCGGCTTGTAGACCAGCGTCGCGCCGTGGCGGGCGGCGATTTCGGCCGGCCGGGTGCCCGCAAGATAGACATAGGGCGATTGGAGCGCCAGGAAGTAATCAATCTGCGCCATTTCCATACCCTTTCGTGCGGCGAACTTTCCCAAAGCCTAACCGGGTGATAAGCGGTGTCAACGCCACGATTCCGCTGCGAATCCCCTGCCCAAGGTGCCCCATGCCGCCGATCAACGAACCCAAGCTCATTTCTGGCAATGCCAACCTGTCGCTTGCCAAGGGCATCGCCCGGCGCATGTCGATGCACCGGGGGATGAGTGTCAACCTTTTCGATGCCCGGGTCGAGCGGTTCAACGATGGCGAGGTCTTCGTCGAGGTGTTCGAGAATGTGCGCGGCGAGGATATGTATATCATCCAGCCGACCTCGCGGCCTGCGAATGACAACCTGATGGAACTCCTCATCATGTGTGACGCGCTGCGGCGGTCGTCGGCGGACCGGATCACCGCCGTGATCCCCTATTTCGGCTATGCCCGTCAGGACCGCCGCGCCAAGGCGCGAACGCCGATCTCGGCCAAGCTGGTGGCGAATTTGCTGACCGAGGCGGGGGTGGACCGGGTGCTGACGCTGGATCTGCATGCGGCGCAGATTCAGGGGTTCTTCGATATTCCGGTGGACAACCTTTATGCCAGCCCGATCTTTGCCTTGGATATTGAACACCATTTCAAGGGCAAGATGCAGGATCTGATGGTGGTGTCCCCCGACGTGGGCGGCGTGGCCCGCGCGCGGGAGCTGGCCAAGCGGATCAACGCGCCCTTGGCCATTGTCGACAAGCGCCGCGAAAAGGCCGGGGAAGTTGCGGGCATGACGGTGATCGGCGATGTGTCGGGCAAGACCTGCATCATCGTGGATGACATCTGCGACACGGCCGGGACGCTGTGCAAGGCGGCGGAGGTGCTGTTGGAAAACGGCGCGGTTGAGGTTCATTCCTATATCACCCATGGCGTGCTGTCGGGCCCTGCGGTGGAGCGGGTGACAAATTCAGTGATGAAATCGCTGGTGATCACGGATTCGATCGAGCCGACCGAGGCGGTCAAGACCTGCCCGAATATCCGCATCGTGCCGACCGCGCCGATGTTCGGTCAGGCGATTTTGAACATCTGGGGCGGCATGTCGGTGTCATCGCTGTTTGAAACGGACACGCTGGTGCCGATTTATGAGGGGTTTTACCCGCGGGGGTGAGGGGTGTCTCACGGTTAGACGTTTTGCGAGGCCAATCTTTTCATGAGGTTGGCCTGAACGGATTCAGGAATTGTTAAGGTTTGTACCGGTCCTCCGGGCATTTGGCTATGGGGCAGGCCGCCTGTGCCTAAGCCCGCGCAGCGAGGTGTGTCGACTGGCAGATTTGCGGGACGAAGCCGATGTTCGCTTCGGCTGTACCAATTGCTACTTTCGTTAGGCAGTTCAGACCACTGCGCGAATGGTCAAAACTTGTCTATTCTCTCCATCGACGTGCAACCCTGAGGCGAACGGCAAAGACTGTCGGAATCGTTGATGAAGTTTTGCCGAGTGAGGTGGGAGAGTGAGTTTCTTGCGCACGTTGCTGTTTGTAATTGTGGCAGTTATGGCCAGCACAGCCGTTTCTGCGGTGGCTCATGTCTATCGATATGGATGGGACGCCGCCACCTACAACGGGCAAGACCTTTGGGCAGTATTTTTCCTGGGTATCGGCGGTGCCTTTGTGCCGCTTGCCATCTCAACTGTGATTGCCGGGATTAGGACTCCCTTATCACGATCTAGCGGCTTCCTTAGAGCGTGGTTAGTAATCTTTGCTATAGCAACCCTGGTATTCGCAGCACCAACTTTCTATGTCGCCTCCAGTTTAGACTGAGGAAAATCTGTTGAGATCATTTTTTTCTCCATTTTTGTTTGCTGCCGTGATGGGCGCGCCCGCTCTTGCTGAAGTCGGAATATGCCCGATCTCAGCAAACTTTATTACTTAGCCTGAAACGCGCGAGACGACAGAACAAGTTGGATCCGTTTCCATAAAAGGCACGATAAAACGTGTCTTTGTCGATCGTGCAATGGTTCAAATTGAGTGCACGGAAATTGCTCCAGATCAGTTCTTCCCGGGTCAGAACGACGCTACTATTCTCACAAACTACATCCGTTTCTGGTCGATTGAGCCGATCGATCAGGCGTATCGAGACGGCGACAACTTTGTGATCGAGGGCACAAAAGAAATCCAGGGAACTGAAGTCACATACACCTATCGACTGTTCCGGTTTGAGAACAGCTTCGCAATGGTCGCAACGGGCGTGCCATACGGAGGTCAACCGTCTGATGTTGAGCGCTTTCTCTCAAGTATCGAGGTGACATCAGCGGCTCCCGAACCATTCACGGCAGAAGAATTGGCGGAAGGTAGGCGCAACCATACCGCGGCTTGCTTGCCTGCGGTTCGCGCGGACAACGACGCGCGGCAGTTAGGGCTTAGCGAAGTCGAAATGACCTATTTTTGCTCTTGTACCGGGCAAAGGTACTTTGCTGAGTTCACTCGGCTTGAGCTTAGCGCACTGGCTATGGGCGACGATACTTCGCTTGAACAAAGGCGTTCAAGTATTCAGACTGAGTGCCTTGAAGAAGCGATAAGGTAGCCCACACGGCACTGGCGTAAGCACATGAACGTTCAATTCCGCCGCAATCTGGCTCAGATGTGTGCGCGATGATGCGATAACAGACATCTAAGCAAGGTGCAGCATCGGTCACTATGGGCTCAAACCTGCCATTTCCCCCTCACATCACATCCAAATCCTCCTCGTCCCGCACCGCGCCAATCGCGGTCCAGTCGGCGCGGATGCGGGCGCCGCGGGTGTCGGCCCAGGTGCGGAAGACCAGATGGAAGCCCTTGGCGGTGATTTTCTCGGCCGTCAGATCGGCGCGGGCGTTGTGGGCGTGGTCGGTGTCCCACATGGAAATGGCGACCATGACGGCGGGCGGCTCGGTGAAGGGGGGCTTCAAGCTGATGACATGGCGGCTTTCGCGGTCGCCCTGCCCCGTCCACATCACCCCGCCATCGGCAAAGTCGGAAAACAGGACGCGGCTGCCCTGAAGGATGCCCACCCGGCCTGCGGAAATGCGTTTCATGAAAAATCCTGTCTGCCTTTTGGTCAGTTTATGCACAAAACAACCGGAAGATGCCAGAAAATGCAAAGGCCCCGGAAAACCGGGGCCCTTTTATCAGGCGCGTGGCGGGATCAGTGGCCGACAGCGGCGCGCAGCGCCACGAGATCGGCCATCGCCTTGTCGGCGGCGTCCTTGTCCGAGGCCACGGCGGTGGCTTCGGACGCGTCGGCAATCAGCTGGTCCATCAGCGCAGGCGTCACCTCATCCACCGGCACGGCGCGTTCGGCCAGAACCGAGACGCCTGCGGCAGAGATTTCGGCAAAGCCGCCGGTGACGACATAGGACTTGGTGCCCTCGGCCGAAATGGCCTTGAGGATGCCGGGGCGGAGCGTGGTGATGGTGGGGGCGTGCCCCTCCATCGCCGTCATGTCGCCGTCGGCGCCCGGAATCTGCACCTCGGTCGCCTGAACAGATGCAAGCTTCCGTTCGGGCGAGACGAGGTCGAATTGCAGGGTGGCTGCCATGATGCCCCCTTACGCCGCTGCCGCGGCGAGTTTCTGGGCCTTGGCTTTCACTTCCTCGATGTCGCCGACCATGTAGAAGGCGGCTTCGGGCAGGTGGTCGTATTCGCCGGCAACCACGGCCTTGAACGAGGCGATGGTCTTGTCCAGCGGGACCTGAACGCCGTCCGAGCCAGTGAACACTTTCGCAACGTCGAAGGGCTGCGACAGAAAGCGCTGGATCTTCCGGGCGCGGGCCACGGTCAGTTTGTCTTCTTCGCTGAGTTCGTCCATGCCGAGGATGGCGATGATGTCCTGCAGCGACTTGTAGCGCTGAAGGATGCCCTGCACCGAACGGGCGACGTTGTAGTGTTCCTGACCGATGACGGCCGGGTCCAGAAGGCGCGAGGTCGAGTCGAGCGGGTCCACGGCCGGGTAGATGCCGAGTTCCGAGATGGCGCGCGACAGAACGGTCGTGGCGTCGAGGTGGGCAAACGAAGTGGCCGGAGCCGGGTCGGTAAGGTCGTCGGCCGGAACGTAGATGGCCTGCACCGAGGTGATCGAGCCTGCCTTGGTCGAGGTGATGCGTTCCTGCAGCGCGCCCATGTCGGTGGCGAGCGTCGGCTGGTAGCCCACGGCCGAAGGGATACGGCCGAGAAGTGCCGACACTTCGGAACCGGCTTGGGTGAAGCGGAAGATGTTGTCGACGAAGAACAGAACGTCGGTGCCGGACTGGTCGCGGAACTGTTCGGCCAAGGTCAGGCCGGTCAGCGCCACGCGGGCACGGGCCCCCGGCGGTTCGTTCATCTGGCCGTAGACAAGGGCCACTTTCGACGCGGTCAGGTCATCAATCTTGATAACGCCGGATTCGATCATTTCGTGGTAAAGGTCGTTGCCTTCACGGGTCCGTTCACCCACGCCTGCGAACACCGAGTAGCCCGAGTGCACCTTGGCGATGTTGTTGATGAGTTCCATGATGAGAACGGTCTTGCCCACGCCGGCGCCGCCGAAGAGGCCGATCTTGCCGCCCTTGGCGTAAGGCGCCAAGAGGTCGATCACCTTGATGCCGGTCACGAGGACCTGCGATTCCGTGGCCTGTTCCGAGAAGGAGGGCGCAGGCTGGTGGATGGCGCGGGTTTCTTTCGCAACGACCGGGCCCTTTTCGTCCACCGGCTCGCCGATGACGTTCAGGATGCGGCCAAGGGTGGCGTCGCCCACCGGAACCGAGATCGGCGCGCCGGTGTCGGTGACGCCCGCGCCGCGCACGAGACCTTCGGTTGCGTCCATGGCGATGCAGCGCACGGTGTTTTCGCCAAGGTGCTGGGCCACTTCGAGGACCAGTTTCTTGCCGTTGTTGTCGGTGACGAGCGCGTTCAGAATTGCGGGAAGCGCGCTTTCGAATTGCACGTCAACCACGGCGCCGATGATTTGGGTGACCTTGCCCGCAGCTTTGGCCGCAGCAGCAGTCGCTTTCGTTGCTCTTGCCATTTACGTTCGTCCTTTTCGTCAGAGCGCTTCCGCGCCCGAAATGATTTCGATGAGCTCTTTGGTGATCGCAGCCTGACGCGAGCGGTTATACTGGATGGTCAGCTTGTTGATCATGTCGCCCGCGTTGCGCGTCGCGTTGTCCATGGCGGACATCCGCGCGCCCTGTTCCGAGGCGCCATTTTCCAGAAGAGCGGTAAAGACCTGCGTGGCCACGCCCCGCGGCAGAAGGTCGGCCAGAATGGCCTCTTCACCGGGTTCATAGTCATACTGGGCCGAAGAGGCCGCGCCTTCGAACACGGCAGGGATGACCTGCTGTGCGGTCGGGATCTGCGAAATCACCGACTGGAAGCGGTTGAAGAACAGCGTCACCACGTCACATTCGCCTGCTTCAAAGCGGGCGAGGATGTCGCGGGCAATGGTCTGGGCATTGCCATAGCCAATGCGCTTGACTTCCGACAGATCGACATGGCCGACGAAATACTGGCCGAGGTCACGGCGCAGCTGTTCGCGGCCTTTCTTGCCGACGGTCAGGATCTTGATCGTCTTGCCCGCAGCCAGCAGTTCATTGGCACGCGACCGGGCAAGGCGCACGATGGTCGAGTTAAAGCCACCGCAAAGCCCGCGTTCTGCGGTCATCACCACCAGAAGATGCACCTGATCCTTGCTGTTGCCGACAAGAAGCTGAGGTGCGCTTTCCGATTTGCCCACACCGGCGGCAAGGCTGCCCATGACGGCAGACATGCGTTCGGCATAGGGGCGCGCGGCTTCGGCAGCGTCTTGCGCGCGGCGAAGCTTCGCCGCGGCAACCATCTGCATGGCCTTGGTGATCTTCCGCGTGTTCTTCACGCTTCCGATGCGGTTCTTAAGGTCCTTTAGGCTGGGCATCTGCCTTCTCCCTCAGGGTTGCTTAAGCGAAGTCTTTGGCGAAGGCGTCGAGTTGCGCGCGGATGGCTTTCTCCAGATCGCCCGCGACTTTGCGGTCGTTCTTGGTGATGTCTTCCAGAAGAGCCTTGCCGGTGGTGCGCAGGTGCTTCAGGAGCCCCGCTTCGAACCGGCCCACGTCCTTGACCGCGATCTTGTCGATATAGCCGTTGGTGCCCGCGTAGATCACGCAGACGATTTCGGCGTTGGTCATGGGCGAGTACTGGTTCTGCTTCATCAGCTCAGTCAGGCGCGCGCCACGGTTCAGGAGGGCCTGGGTCGAGGCGTCAAGGTCGGAACCGAACTGGGCGAAGGCTGCCATTTCGCGATACTGGGCAAGCTCCAGTTTCACCTTGCCGGCAACCGACTTCATGGCCGAGGTCTGGGCCGAGGAGCCCACGCGAGACACCGAAAGACCGGTGTTCACGGCCGGGCGGATGCCCTGGTAGAAGAGTTCGGTTTCCAGGAAGATCTGGCCGTCGGTGATCGAGATCACGTTGGTCGGGATGAAGGCCGACACGTCGCCGCCCTGGGTTTCGATGATCGGCAGAGCGGTCAGCGAGCCAGCGCCGAAATCTTCGTTCAGCTTGGACGAACGTTCCAAGAGGCGCGAGTGCAGGTAGAACACGTCGCCCGGATAGGCTTCACGGCCCGGCGGACGGCGCAGCAGAAGCGACATCTGACGGTATGCAACGGCCTGCTTCGACAGGTCATCATAGATGATGAGCGCATGGCGGCCATTGTCGCGGAAGTATTCCGCCATGGCGGTCGCGGCGTAGGGCGCGAGGAACTGCATCGGAGCGGGGTCCGAAGCGGTGGCGGCGACGACGATGGTATAGTCGATGGCGCCGGTTTCTTCGAGCTTCTTCACCAGCTGGGCCACGGTCGAACGCTTTTGCCCGATGGCGACGTAGATGCAGTAAAGCTTCTTCGATTCGTCCGAACCGGCAGCCTCGTTATAGGACTTCTGGTTCAGGATGGTGTCGAGCGCCACGGCGGTCTTGCCGGTTTGACGGTCGCCGATGATGAGTTCACGCTGACCACGGCCAACGGGGATCATGGCGTCGACGGCCTTCAGGCCGGTGGCCATCGGTTCGTGAACCGATTTGCGGGGAATGATGCCGGGAGCTTTCTGGTCGGCGATCCGACGCTCGGCCGCCTTGATCGGGCCTTTGCCGTCGATCGGGTTGCCAAGGCCGTCCACGACGCGGCCCAGAAGCGCGTCACCGGCGGGCACGTCCACGATGGACTTGGTGCGCTTGACGGTGTCGCCTTCCTTGATGTCCTGGTCGGAGCCGAAGATCACGACGCCGACGTTGTCAACTTCGAGGTTGAGCGCCATGCCGCGGATCCCGCCGGGGAATTCCACCATTTCACCGGCCTGGACATTGTCCAGCCCGTGCACGCGGGCGATCCCGTCGCCGACGCTGAGCACACGGCCCACTTCGGCCACTTGTGCGTCCTTGCCGAAGTTCTTGATCTGGTCCTTAAGGATCGCAGAGATCTCAGCAGCCTGAATTCCCATCACCCAACCTCTTTCATTGCATTCTGGAGAGCTGCGAGCTTCGATTTGACCGAGGTGTCGATCATGGTCGAGCCGAGCTTGACGATAAGACCGCCGATGAGGCTTTCATCAACGGTGGTGTTCAGTTTGACGGTCTTGCCGACCTTGGCCTTCAGCGTTTCGGCCAGTTTCTTGGCCTGCGCGGCCGAGAGCTTGGTGGCCGAGACGACATCTGCGGTCATCTCGCCGTTTTCAACCGCGATGCGGGCCTTCAGATCGGCCACAAGCTGCGGCAGCACGAAGAGACGGCGGTTGCGGGCCATGAGCGCCAGCGTGTTGGCCATCAGGTCCGACAGGCCCATCTTGGCGGCCACGGCAGCGATGGCGGCGGCCTGTTCGGCGCGCGCGATCACCGGAGAGGCGATCACATCGGACAAGTCGGGGCTGGCGGCCAGTGCGGCCTTGAGCGCGTCGGCGTCTGCCTCAAGCGATTTGAGGCTTTTGGCTTCCTTGGCGAGTTCGAACAAGGCCTGGGCGTAACGCCCGGCGATGCCCTGCGAGATCGAAACTGGTTCGGACACGTCATCCCTTCCGCTGTTCTGACCCATTCCCTGCCGCGACGGCCACATTTCAAAAGGCACATGACAGCCGGGGCGCAAGCGGGTGCATGCTACTTTCGATATGGCGCGTCTCTAGCAGAGCCTTCCCCACCCCGCAACCGGGCAGAAGCGGGATTTGTGCGGAAATGCATGCGGCAATGGGGCATTTTGCAGCGGCGGCATGGGGGGATGGGGCCGGGGATGGGGCCAAGGGCGTCGGGCGGGCCGGAGATGGCTGTCGGGAGGGCGGGGTGGGGCCGGTGCGGCCAAGCGGGAGCGCGCGCCCGGGGTCGACTCGAGCCGCCGGGCGGGGGACATCGACGCGGTTTTGCCGCCTGCCAGAGGCGCGGGGTCCAGCGCGTTTTGTCGGCAGGCGCGAAACAATGTGGCGAAACCGGGGAGGGACTGGGGCAATTTCTGGGGGTAAATCCCAATCGCGGTTAACCTTGGGTTGACAGCCTTTTCCCCGTTTGCGCAAGTTTTGGGCGAGACCTTTGTTTTCTGTGCCTTATTGGTGGATTTGCCATGGAATTCCTTTTGTTGTCGCTGTTGCTGGTCGGCGGCCTTATCACCACAGCCGATGGCGGCGGCAGCGGCGGCGATGACGGGGATGGCGACCGCAGCGGCGATGACAGCCTTCAAGGCGCGGGCAATGACCGGATCGCGGCCGGGGCGGGCGATGATCTTTTGACGCTGGGCGATGAGGCGATTGGCTGGGGCGGCGCGGACGATGACCGGCTGATCGCCAGCGATGCGGCCCGGGGCTATGGCCTGACCGGCGATGACAGTCTGAGCGGGTCGGACAATGCCACCATTTGGGGTGGCGCAGGCGATGACACGCTTTTCGCCGAGGATGAGGCGGCGGCCTATGGTGGGCTGGGCGATGATCTGATCACCGGGTCGGGCGATGCGGGGCTGCAGGACGACGCGGGCAATGACAGGCTGACCGCAAGCGGCGATGCGCGCGCCGATGGTGGCGAGGGTGATGATACACTTCACATGCGCGGCGAACAGATCGGGGAGGGCTTTGCCGAGGGCGGGGCGGGCAATGATCAGCTGATCGTGTCCGGCCGGGCGCTGGTGAGCGGCGGCGCGGGCAGCGACATGTTTATCGCCGACATGGCGCAGGACGATGCCTCGGACGGGCAGGCGCGGCTGGTGGTGCGCGATTATGACCCGCAACAGGACCAATTAGCCGTCTTGCTGGGTGAACGGGAGACCGACGCGATCGAGATCACCTCGCGCTTTGACGCGGCACAGAATGCCACCATCGTCGAGTTGACCGAAGGCGCAGAGGGCCGCTTTGCCAGCTTTACCCTGCAGGGTGTGACCAGCTTTGATGTCAATGACTTGGTGCTTTACGGCAACCAGATCGGCGATGTGGTGGATTGGGCCCCTGCCCCCGATGGCAGCAACGAGACCTTGAGCGGATCGGGCAATGATGTGGTCAATGACGGGGTGGGCAATGACCAGATCGGCCTGAGCGACAGTGCGGTGGGCTTTGGTGGCGCAGGCAATGACACGCTTGTCGCCGAGGACAGTGCCACCGGCTGTGGCCGCGAGGGTAACGACAGCCTAACGGGGTCAGATAATGCCACGGTCTTTGGCGGCGAGGGCGATGACTATGTGCTGGCCGATGGCACAGGCGAGGCCCATGGCGGGGCGGGCAATGATTTTGTCTGGGCGCGCAACGGGGCTTCGGGCTTTGCGGCCGAGGGCAATGATGTGGTTTATGCCACCCAAGGGTCGGAGGCGAATGCCGGGGTTGGCGATGATTTCGGGGTGGCGACGGATCGGTCTCAGCTTTACGGCGGCGATGGCAATGACAGGCTTGAGGTGGGAAGCGCGTCGACCATCTATGGCGGGGCTGGTGATGACAGGCTGACGGTGGATTTCACCAATTTCACCGGCGCGCCGACCGACCATTTTGTGACCATGGAGAGCGGCACGGGGGCTGACCGCATCACGATCAGCGATGGCTCAACCAACGAGGTCATTCCGGCAAGCCGGACGATCATTACCGACTTTGATCCTGCACAAGACCAGTTGGCGTTTGAGGTGCCGGTGAACGCCGAGTTTTCGCAATTCGATCTGCGGGTGACATCGGCCTTTGATGCGGCTGGAAACTTTACGCTGGTGACGGTCAATCAGGCGCTGGCAGACGGGTCTCAGGTTCCGCTGACCCTGATCCAGTTGAACGGCATCACCAGCTTTGGGCCCGCCGATTTGCGGCTGACTGAAGAACCGTTGGAGAATTGACGAGGCCGGTGGGCCGTCACGGGTGCGAAGCTTGCGGCACGCAGTGGCGCGCCCGTCAGGCGGTGAGCGCGGCGAGGGTCAGGGTGGTCAGCCCCAGGCCGCTGGCCATTTGCCAGCGCAAGCGGAGCCACCCCTTGGGCAGGGCGATGCGGCGCGACAGGCTGCGATCCACGAGCGGGCTGGCCAAAAGGCACAGTGCCAGCAGCCAAAGCCCGCCCGCGGGCCACAGCATCGCGCCCCAGCCCAGAAGGCTGGGCAGAACCGCCACAGCGTAGGGCATCGGATCACGCAGGCCGGACAGGAGCGCGGCCATCCACCAAAGCCCACCCAGAAAGGACAGGATCACCGCCGCATAGGCCAGCCCCGCCTCTCCGGCGAAACTGCCCCCCATCACGACGGCATGGGCGATCAGGGCCAGTTGCGGCAGGATGCCCGCGAGGCCCAGAAGGCGGACGGCAGGCGGCAGAGAGGCGTGCAGGGGGTCAGACGGGGGGTCGGGCGGGGCTTGGGTCATGGGCGGGGTCTAGGGCGCGGCGGGCG
>VGDH01000036.1 GCA_016869835.1 Alphaproteobacteria bacterium | reverse complement strand
CGAGCAAAAGGGCCGGCATCAGGGCGGCAACAAGTGGATCGGCACGGCCGGAACCTCGCCTTTCGGCGCCTATGGTTATAACCCGGAAGGCGTGCGGATCGGGCAGGACCAAAGCCGCCACCAACGCGCGGTCAAGGTCTGGGACAAGCGCGAGTTCCGCAATCTCGACTACACGGTGGAGCTGGGCACGCGCAACATCAAGGTGGCGCTGCGCCGCTTGCGCAAATGGGCGCGCGACGGGGCGGCAGACGAATTTGATCTGGACGGCACCATCCGCGCCACGGCGGAACATGGCTGGCTGGATGTGCAGACAAGGCCGGAACGGCGCAACGCGCTCAAGGTCCTGTTGTTTCTCGACGTCGGCGGGTCGATGGACCCTTACGTCAAGGTGATGGAAGAGCTGTTTTCAGCCGCCCGGGCCGAGTTCAAGCATCTGGTGCCGTTCTATTTTCATAACTGCCTTTATGAAGGTGTCTGGCGCGACAACGCCCGCCGCTGGAATGCGCAGACGCCGACGGCCGAGGTGCTGCGCACCTATGGTTATGATTACAAATGTATTTTCGTGGGGGACGCCAGCATGAGCCCTTATGAGATCCTGCATCCCGGCGGCGCGAGTGAACATTGGAACGCGGAAGCCGGGCAGGTCTGGCTGGAACGGGCCTGCGCGCAGTGGCCAAACCATCTGTGGATCAACCCGGTGCGGCAAGAGCATTGGCAATATACCCAGTCCATCCGGTTGATCGGAAACATCTTTCAGGGCCGCATGGTGCCGATGACGCTTGAAGGCATCGCCCGCGGCATCAAGGAATTGCGATAGCGCTGGAACTGGCCAGGGATGCGCCACATATTCCCGCCATGCTGTTGAAACTCGCCCCCTTCCTTCTGGCCATTGGCTATGCGCTCTTGATGCTGCGCTTTTCGGTCTGGCAGACCAAGCGCACGCTGGATGCGCGCTCAAAGCCGCTGGTTGACGCCGAGATCAGCGCGCTGGCCGCCCGGCTTGCGCGGGCCTTGGATCTTGAGGCGATCAAGGTACATGTGTTCGAGATTGATGCGGTCAACGGGTTGGCTGCGCCGGATGGCCGGATCTTCTTGACGCGGGGGTTTCTTGCCGCGCGGGCGCGGGGCGAGGTGACCAGCGAAGAATTGGCCAGCGTCATCGCGCATGAACTGGGCCATGTCGCGCTTGGCCATCTGCGGCGCCGGATGATCGACTTTACCGGTCAGAATGCGGTGTTCGTGGTGCTTTCAGCCGTCCTGAACCGGTTCCTGCCCTTCATCGGCATCTGGATTGCCAATCTGATTTCCACCGCACTTATGGCGCGCCTGTCGCGCCGTGACGAGTTCGAGGCCGATGCCTATGCCAGCGCGCTTTTGCTGAAGGCCGGGATCGGCACCGCACCGCAGAAGTCGCTCTTTCGCAAGCTTGAGGCGCTGACCGGCGGCCGGGGGGGAGAGATTCCGGTCTGGCTGCGCAGCCACCCCCATGCCCCCGAACGCATCGCCGCGATCGAGGCGAATGAGGCGCGCTGGACCGCGGTGTCCTGAGGTCGGTGCCGGGTCAGCCCGGCCCACTCGCCCCTTCGGCTCCAGCCTCCAGCGCCTTGCCCAATCGCCGCAGCTGCGCGCGTTTCATCAGCGATTTCAGCGGTATGACCTCGCCCAGCATGCGTTCAGCTGTGGCATGCACATCACGCACCACGCGGGCCACCTCGCCCGGATGGCGGCTGTGGAGCTGGCACAAGAGTTGGTCGGGATCAAGCCGGACCAACCCTTCATCGGTCAACAAGGGACGGGGAAAATCCTGTGCATTGAAGGTGATGATGGCATCGGCATGGGCCGAGATCGCGACAGCCAGCACATGCACATCATTGGGGTCGGGCAGCAAGAGCCGGGCTTCGATGTTGGGCTGTTCGCGCTGCATGGCCTGGGGAAAGGCAAGGCGAGCAAGCGTGGCCTGGGCCTCGGCCTCCATCGCCGCAACATCGCCCAGCTTGGCGGTGGCGCGCACCCATTCGCGCAGGATGCGGTCGGACCAGACGGGTTGGTAAAGCCCGCGCGCCGCGACGCCCAGAAGGATTTCGCGCAAGACGGTTGGGAACAGAACACAGGCGTCCAGAACAGCCTTCACCACACCCTCCTCGTGCACTCCGTGTCTCGTCGGGGGGCACCGACGAGCCGGGGAACCCGGACGAGGAGGTTAGCCGTCAAGGTGAAACACCAGCGATTTCAGATAACCGCTTTCGGCAAGCTGCGGCAGGATCGGATGGTCCGGTCCGGCAAAGCCGGTGTGGATGATCTGGCCGCGCCGCCCGCCGCGCCCGATGCCGCGGGCCGAGGCGTTGCGGAAAGAGCCAAGATCTGCGGCATGGCTGCAAGAGCACAAGACCAGATAGCCGCCCGGCGCCACCAAGGGCGCGGCCAGCCGCGCGATCCGTTCATAGGCGCGCAGCCCCGCCTCAAGCGCCGGTTTGGCGGGCGCAAAGGCGGGCGGATCGCAGATCACCAGATCAAACTGCGCGCCTTCGGCGCCCAAGGCCTCCAGCACCTCGAAGGCATCCCCCTGCCTTGTGGTGAACCGGTCGGCAAAACCCGAGGCCATGGCCCCCTGCCCCGCCAGATGCAGCGCGGCGGCCGAGGCATCGACAGCAAGCGCGCTGGCCGCGCCGCCCGCCAAGGCTGCCAGGGCAAAGCCGCCGACATGGGAAAACACATCCAGCACCCGCGCCCCTCGTGCCAGACGCGCGGCAAAGGCGTGGTTCGGACGCTGGTCATAAAAGAGCCCGGTCTTTTGCCCGCCCATCACATCGGCCAGATAGGTGGCCCCGTTCATCGGTACCGCTATGGGCGCGTCGATCTGGCCGGCAAGAAGCGTGGTTTCCTCGACCAGGCCTTCCAAGCCCCGCGCCCGGCCCGTGCCATTCTTGACCACCTGCCGAACGCCCGTCACCCGCTGCAGCGCCGCCACCAGGGCATCCAGATGCGCCTCGGCCCAGGCTGCATTGGGCTGGATCACCGCCGCATCGCCGAACCGGTCGATCACCACGCCGGGCAGCCCATCGGCCTCGGCATGGATCAGCCGGTAAAACGCGGCATCAAAAAGCCGCGTCCGCAGGGCCAGCGCCCGGCGCAGGCGCTCTTCGAACCAGCTTTGGTCAATCACCGCCTGCGGATCGCGGTCCAGCATCCGGGCGATGATCTTGGATTTGGTGTTCACCGTCACCAGCCCCAAGGGCCGCCGCTCGCCATCCTCCAGCACCGCCAGCGCGCCGGGGGCAAGGCCCTGGGTGCGCCGGTCGGTCACCAGCTCATCGGCATAGACCCAGGGAAAGCCGTGGCGAATGGCGCGGGCCTCGGCCTTGGGTTTGAGCCGCACCACAGGGCGGCCCTTTTCAGCGGGTTCATCAAAGAAAGGGGGAGGGGTCATCATGCCCCTCCCCTTAGCCTGTTTCAGACGCTGCGAAAAGCCGCTAACTCGGACAGTGGTGCCGGTGGCGTCTCAAGTCTCGACACCACCATCGGCGCAGCCTGCGGGGCCGAAAGCTCGCGCCGGATCACCTGGGCCAGACGCTCGACGGTGACGACACGTTGGGTGCGGCCGGCCTGTTCCTCGGCAATGGCGGCGGAACCGCCCGAAGCCTTGATATCGGCCACCACCTCGCGCGGGCCATCGAGAACCGCACCGGTTCCACTGTCACGCAGGGTCATGACGAAACGCATCTCGTGCATGCCGCCAAAGGTATAGCGGGTCTTTTCGGTCAGCGCATGAAAACGGATGACTTGGATTTCAAGATCCGCCTTGCGGCCGGTCTGCAAGGGTGCGGTTCCGACGGTCATCGCCTCTTGGAAGATGGCGGTCACCTGGGCGTGACGGTCGCCCAAGGGCTCGCCACGCCACACGATATCGGCGCGCGGCTTGAAGGTATTGGCCTCGGAAACCTTGAGGCTGCGCGGCACGACGATCCGAATCGCCTCGATGTCATAAGCCACGAGTTGTGCTTCGGCACCGTCTTGCCGGGCCAGCGGGCCGGAGGATTGCGAATTGGCCGCGACAAGCTCGGCGCTGGTCGAAAGGGTGCCACGGGTGGCAGGTACCGTTGTCGACACGCAAGCCGAAAGCGACAGGGCGGCACCCAGCAGGTACAGATGGCGGAACGCGATCATGGTCGGATCCTCTTGCAATAAGCCCGGACCGGACATCGGGGCGGTTTTCTGGTTAATGACTGGTAAATGTGGTCGCTTTGCGCCCGCGAGGGGCCGTTTTCGGGGAATCTTCTGGTGGATGTGGGCCAAGGCCAACGCAGCGCCGTCTTGCAAGGCCGGCCCCGCTTTGTCATGCTCCATGGTCTAGCGCCTGTGCTGCGGCTTGCGCCCGCCGCTTGACGCTTTGGCTTGCGACACCACTTGTTAGCGCTAACATTGTGTGGTAAGCCCCCGTCACTCTGCCGCCAACGCCGGCACGCCATGCCAGACAACCGCAGTGAGGAGCCATGACGCTTCATCCGACCATCGCCCGTGTGACCGACCGGATCCGCGCCCGATCCGAGGCCACGCGCAGCGCCTATCTGGCACGGATCGCGGCGGCGGGGCGCGCGGGGCCCGCGCGCGGACATCTGGTCTGCGGCAATCAGGCCCATGCCTATGCCGCGATGGGGCCGCAGAAAGCCGCCTTGGCCGAGGGGCGCGCGCCCCATATCGGGATCATCACGGCCTATAGCGACATGCTGTCGGCACACCAGCCGTTCGAGGATTATCCCAAACTGATCCGGGCGGCCGCGCTTGAGGCTGGCGCCACAGCGCAGGTTGCGGGTGGGGTCCCGGCCATGTGCGACGGGGTGACCCAAGGCCAGCCGGGCATGGAGCTGTCGCTCTTCTCGCGCGATGTGATCGCTCTGGCCGCCGGGGTGGCGATGAGCCACAACACCTTTGACTCCAGCCTCTATCTGGGCGTCTGCGACAAGATCGTGCCGGGGCTGATCATGGCAGCCGCGACCTTTGGCCATGTCCCGGCCATCTTCGTGCCGGCCGGGCCAATGGTCTCGGGGCTGCCGAACGATGAAAAGGCCCGCGTGCGCAACCTTTACGCCGAGGGCAAGGCCAGCCGGGCCGAGCTGATGGCAGCCGAGATGGCCAGCTATCATGGACCTGGAACCTGCACCTTCTATGGCACGGCCAATACCAACCAGATGCTGATGGAGTTCATGGGTCTGCATCTGCCCGGCGCTTCTTTCGTCAATCCCGGCACGCCGCTGCGCGAGGCACTGACGGTGCAGGCCGTCCGCCGGGCGGCCGAGATCACCGCGCTTGGGAATGACTTCCGCCCGGCGGGCGAGGTTCTGGACGAACGCGCCTTTGTCAATGGCATCGTCGGGCTGATGGCGACGGGGGGATCGACGAACCTTGTGCTGCACCTGCCCGCCATGGCGCGGGCGGCCGGGGTGATCATTGACCTTGCCGATTTCGACGCGCTTTCCTCGGCCGTGCCGCTGATGGCGAAGGTCTATCCCAATGGTCTGGCCGATGTGAACCACTTCCACGCCGCGGGCGGCCTGCAATTCCTGATCGGGCAATTGCTGGACGCGGGCCTTTTGCATCCCGATGCCAAGACCGTGGCCGGCGACGGGCTGGCCGCCTACCGGCAAGAACCGAAGCTCGAGGCGGGCCGTCTGGTCTGGACCGAAGGTCCGACCGCCAGCCTGAACGACAAGATCCTGAGGCCCGCCGCCGATCCGTTCCAGCCAACAGGGGGCTTGCGCCAGCTTGCGGGCAATCTGGGGCGCGGGGTGATCAAGGTCTCGGCCGTGGCCGCCGAGCGCCATGTCATCGAGGCCCCTGCACGGGTGTTCCACGATCAGGAGGCGGTGAAATCGGCCTTCAAGGCCGGGGAATTCACCACAGACACCGTGGTTGTCGTGCGCTTTCAGGGGCCGCAAGCCAATGGCATGCCGGAACTGCATTCGTTAACGCCCCTGCTGACGGTCTTGCAAGACCGTGGGCTGAAGGTGGCGCTGGTCACCGATGGCCGGATGTCGGGGGCAAGCGGCAAGGTGCCGGCCGCGATCCATGTCTCGCCCGAGGCGGCCTGCGGTGGCCCCTTGGCCCGTGTGCAGGACGGAGATCTGATCCGGCTGGATGCGGTCGCAGGCACGTTGACCGTTCTGGCAGATCTGGAGGGCCCGCGAACCGGCCCGGCCCGACCTTTCCGCCAATGCCCATGGCATCGGGCGCGAGCTGTTTGAAACCTTCCGCCGCACTGTCGGCCCTGCCGAAACCGGCGCGGCGGTGGTGCTGTAACCTGCCCCGCGCGCCCTGCCCCGGCCTTTTGCCTCCGGCGGGAGTATTTGAAGAAGGGCAAAGGACAAAGCCGCGCCTCAGGTCTTGCCCTTCGCCAAATACTCCTGCCAGAGGCTACCCCCTCATCGCCCGCGATCCGGGCCAAGACTTGGAGCCTGCCCATGACCCCCGCTGAACAATCGCTCAAGGCCGCCGAGATTTGCCGACTGGCCCCGGTGGTGCCGGTGATCGTGGTCGAAGATCTGGCCCATGCCGCGCCCTTGGCGCGCGCTTTGGTGGCGGGCGGTTTGCCCGCGCTGGAAGTGACATTGCGCACCCTATGCGCCTTGGACGCGATCCGCGCGATGGCCGATGTGGCGGGGGGCGTTGTCGGTGCTGGCACGCTGCTGACGCCCGCCGATGTGAAGGCGGCCAAGGCGGCCGGGGCGGCTTTTGGGGTATCGCCCGGCGCGACCGAGCGGTTGCTGGACGCCTGCGCCGAGCAGAATTTGCCCCTGCTGCCGGGGACCGCGACGGCGTCCGAGATCATGGCGCTTTTGGAAATGGGCTATACGGTGCAGAAGTTCTTTCCGGCCGAACATGCCGGAGGGGCGGCTTACCTCAAATCCATCGGTTCGCCCATTCCGCAGGTCAAATTCTGCCCCACAGGCGGCATCAGCCTCAAAAACGCCCGCGATTATCTGGGGCTGTCGAACATCCTGTGTGTCGGCGGGTCATGGGTTTGCCCCAAGGACAAGCTGGCTGCGGGCGACTGGGCCGGGATCGAGGCCTTGGCGCGTGAAGCGGCGGGCTTGCGCAGCTAGGCCCCGACCCTGCCAATGCGCCCGCCCCGGCGGCGGGGGGCGGACGGCGCAGTCAGCGCCTCGGTCAGGACACCGGTCATTGGGTGGGCCGCATTGGCCATGCCATATTCGGCCAAAAGGGTCCGGATGGCATCAGGGGTGTCGATCGTAAGCGGCACTGACAGCGCCCAATCCATGAAGATCGTGCGGCATTCGCCAAGGGTAATGCCGTCGATGCGGTAGCTTTCCCGCACCAGCCCCTTCGGATCGGCCTCTTTCAGGTCCAACGCGCGCCTCCCCATTCCTTACCCCCTCAGATGGGCCACGATGACCC
Source organism: Alphaproteobacteria bacterium (assembly GCA_016869835.1). GTDB lineage: Bacteria > Pseudomonadota > Alphaproteobacteria > Rhodobacterales > Rhodobacteraceae > Tabrizicola_A. Next base: position 17,315 of record VGDH01000036.1, on the reverse strand, counting down.
GTTCGGCAAGGGCCGCCGCCTTGATCAGCTGTTCGGTCAGCGCCTCTGGCCCCGTCACCGCACATTCGCGCAGGACAAAGGCCCGACCGCCTTCGCCAAGGTCTTGGGGCAAAACGGTCCGGTCGGTCAGAAGGCGCGACGCGCAGTGCAGCCGCCAGCAAAGCCTATAGGCATACAAGAGTGCGGCTTGGTCCGCTTGCGACATATTCGGTCGCTTTGCGCCAAGGCTGATCTGGCGTTCCACTTGTCGGGCGGGGATGGCGGCTTGCAGGGCAAGGGTTTGGGCCAAAAGCTCGATGTCCATCAGCCGACCGGGGCCGAATTTGGCGTCCCAGCCGCCCTGCCCCGGCTTGGCCTCAGACAGCCTGCGGCGCATGTCGGCAACATCGGCCTGCACCTGCGCGCCCTGCCCCTTGGTCGCCAGCATGTGGCGGCGAAACTCTTCTACCTCGGCAGCAAGGGTCGGCTCGCCCGCCAAAACACGGGCGCGGGTGAGCGCAAGGTGTTCCCAGGTCCAGGCCTCGGTTTCCTGATAGCTGCGGAACGACTCGATCGAGGTCGCGACCGGCCCCTGTCGCCCCGAAGGGCGCAGGCGCACGTCCACTTCGTAAAGCCGACCTTCGGCAGTTTGCGCCGAAAGCGCGGTCACCATGGCTTGGGTCAGGCGCGAGTAATAGGCGCGGGCGGCAAGGGGGCGGGGGCCGGTGGAGTTTTCCTGTCCGGCAGCGTCATAAATCAGGATGAGGTCAAGGTCAGACCCGGCATTCAGTCGCCCTGCCCCAAGGCTGCCCATCCCAAGGATGACCGCGCCGCGCCCCGGCATCGGCCCGTGTTTCAGGGCAAACTCGGCCGCGACCACGGGCCAGAGGGCAAGGATTACCGCTTCGGCCAGATCAGCATAGGATTTCCCGGCTTCAAACGCGTCGATCAACCCGCGCAGGTTGTGGACGCCGATGCGGAAGCGCCACTCTTTCATCCAGGCGCGGGCGGCATCCAGTTTGCGCTCGTAATCGGGCGCCTCGGCCAGCCGGGCGGCAAGATCGGCAGCAAGGGTCGCGGTGCCGGGCCAGGGTGCGAAGAAAGACCCGCCGATCACCCCATCCAGCACCCGGGCGTTCCGCGCAAGATAGCGCGCGAGCGCGGGTGCCGTGGCAGCGATGTCGATGATGAGATCCACGAGCGAGGGGTTTGCCTCAAACAAGGAAAAGATCTGCACGCCCGAGGGCAGGCCAGCGAGGAAGCCGTCAAGGGCGACCAGCGCCTCGTCGGGGTTCGCGGCGCGGGAGAGGCGTTTCAGAAGCACCGGCCGCAGGCGGCGGAAGATGGCCTGGGCGCGGTCTGAGCGCAGGCAGGGATAGCTGGACCAGCCGTCAACGATGGTGCGGGCGTGGTCGGAAAGCTCGGGGCCATCCTCGACCTCGGAGGGGGCGAAGAAGCCTTCGGTCAGCCGGTCGGTTGCCTGCAGCCGATCGAGAAGGTCGCGACGGAAGTCGGCCTCGCTTTGCCCGCAGAAGGCGGCGATGCGGGCGACGCCTTCGGCTGTGGCGGGCATGCTGTGGGTTTGCTCGTCGCGCACCATTTGCAGCCGGTGTTCCACCTCGCGGTGGGCGAGGTAGAGGGCGGTCAGGTCATTGGCGGTGGATTGAGGGACCCAATCCTTGGCCGCCAGCGCCTGAAGCCCGCCCAGCGTGGTGCGGTCACGAAGCGAGGGGTCGCGGCCCCCAGCGATCAGTTGTCGGGTCTGGGTGAAGAACTCGATCTCGCGAATGCCGCCCTGACCGAGCTTCATGTTATGCTCTTCGACCTGAAGGCGGCCATTCAGCCCGCGATGTTCGCGGATGCGCAGGCGCATGTCATGGGCATCTTGAATCGCTGCGAAATCAAGGTGTTTGCGCCAGACAAAGGGGGTGAGCGATTTCAGTAACCGATGGCCTGCGTCGATGTCGCCGCCGCAGGGGCGGGCTTTGATATAAGCGGCGCGTTCCCAGGTTCTGCCTTCGGCCTCGTAATAGGCATAGGCGGCGGCCATCGATAGGCAGACCGGGGTGACGCTGGCATCAGGGCGCAGGCGCAGGTCGGTGCGAAAAACATAGCCACCCGCCATGGTGTCGGACAGGAGCGCGGCCATCTTGCGGGTGACGCGGATGAAGGCGGCGCGGGCATCCTGCCAATCCTCGCCATAGCGGTCCTGATCGAAGAGGCAGATCAGGTCAATGTCGGATGAATAGTTGAGCTCCCCCGCCCCCATCTTGCCCATGGCCAGCGCGAACATGCCGCCTGCGGTTGCCGCATCCTCGGGCGTGGCCCCGGGCAGTTTGCCACGGCGGATTTCTTCGGCGACAAGGCGGGTCAGGCACAGGTTGACGGCGCGGTCGGCAAGGTCGGTCAGCGCCTCGGTCACGGTCATGGTGGGCCAGACGCCGCCCAGATCGGCAAGCGCGGTCAAAAGGGCAGCGCGGCGTTTGACTTCGCGCAGGGCGCGGGAAAGGTCGTCGGTCGGGATGGCGTCAAGCCCGGCAAGAAGGCTGGCAAAGGCGGTTTCGGGGGCCTCATGCAAGGCGGGGCGCAGCCAGTCGGCCTCTTGTTCCATCAGGTCGCGAAGATAGGGGCTGCACCCGGCGGTGGCGGACAGTAGGCCGCGCAGGTCTGGCGGAAGATCGGCGAATGCTGCTGCGATCTCGGCCGCAGGGGCGGCGTAAAAGGCGATGGGCTGGCGGGTGAGGCGAGAGGCAAAGGGCTGCATGGGCCTATCTTGACCGCGCGCGCGGCAAGGTCAACGGCGATGAGTGCCGCAGGCATCGAAGAGGCCACCTCGGGCGGCTTGCGCCGTCTCGTCGGGGTTGCGCCCGGCTTGGGGATCGGCAAGATCAACAACGGAGGAGACGCCATGTCGAAATCGCTTGCCCGTGTCGTTGAAGCCTTGCGCGCCGGAGAGGTGGACGCACAAGCCATTGAAATGCAGTATGAAAGCCGCACTTCGGCGCAGGCGGCGGAGGCGGCGGGCTGCGGCTTGGACCAGATCGTGAAGTCGATCCTGTTTCAGGGCGAGAGCGGGCGGCTTTATCTGTTCCTGACCGCTGGCGGCAATCAGGTGGACCCAGCCCGCGCCAGTGCTTTGGCGGGGGAGGCATTGGGCCGTGCTGATGGCCGCACCGTGCGCGATGTCACGGGCTTTGCCATTGGCGGCGTGGCCCCGGTGGGGCATCTGACGCCGATCCCGGTCTGGATGGACCCGCGCCTGATGGCATTTCCGCAGGTCTGGGCCGCCGCCGGCACCCCACGCCATATCTTTGCCATCGCGCCCCAGGCACTTCACCGGCTGACCGGCGCCAACCTCGCCCCGCTTACCCAAGAGCCCTCCGTCACGGGATAACCTTTTTCGTTTTTGTGAAAGGGTTTTCGGCGCGGACCCGCCGATCATGTAAAAATCTTTTACATAGCCTCTTGATTGTGTCGGGCACCGGGGCCATCTTGGCGATGTGCAAAGGCTTCACATGCAACCCGCAACCCGAAAAGGCACCGCTGTTGACAAGCTTTAGCCCTTCCGCCGCCCCGCCCGCCGCGTATGGCGGTCGCCCCAATATCCTGCGCCGGGCCGAGGCCTGGCTTGACCGCAAGGGTCGCATGGCCTGGATCGCGGCCATGGTTCTGGGGTTCATCGTCTTTTGGCCCGTCGGGCTTTTCCTTGTGGGCTACATCACCTACACAAACCATTAGAGTTCAAACAAGATGTTCGGATGCAGCGCACGCCGCGCCTCTCATGACCGCACGGACACCGCCTATCATACCTACCGCGCCGCCCAGCCGTTGGGCAATGCGGCCTTTGACAGCTACAAGGCCGAAATGCTGCGTCGGCTTGAGGACGAGCAAACCGCCTTTGAAGCCTTCCTGCAACGGCTGCGCGAGGCCAAGGACAAGTCGGAGTTCGACGCCTTCATGGCCGACCGGGCGAAAGAGGCCCGCATTCGCGACAGCGAGGGCGAAAGCGGCACGGTGAACCCGACCGCACCGCGCAGCGGCGAATGCTAAGCGCACCACCGGGCCTGGGCCGCAAGGCCCTCGCCTGTGGCCTTGGCCACCGATACCAGTCAAAGCCCCCGCCCCCCTGGGCGGGGTTTCTTTTTGCACCATCCGCCCCTCAGCCTTGGCGGGCGCCGCCAAAAACTTTTCCTTGGCGGCCAAGGCGGGGCTTGGTAACGTCTTGAGGCCAAGAGTGTGTTCATTCCATGCGTCATACCCTCCCCATCGCGCCGCAGTTCTATGTGACGGCCCCGCAGCCCTGCCCCTATCTTGAGGGCCGGATGGAGCGGAAGCTGTTCACCGCGCTGCAAGGCGATCAGGCGCAGCGGCTGAATGATGCGCTGTCGAAACAGGGGTTTCGCCGCAGCCAGAACGTGCTTTACCGGCCCTCTTGTGCGGAATGCACCGGCTGCATGTCGGCCCGCATCCGGGTGGCCGATTTCGTGCCGAACCGCACCCAGCGGCGCGTTCTGAAGGCAACCCAGCACCTGCGGCGCAATGCCACCAGCCCCTGGGCAACCGAGGCGCAGTTTGCGCTGTTTCGCCGATATCTCGACGTGCGCCACGCCGATGGCGGCATGGCGGACATGGATGTGTTCGAATTTGCCGCCATGATCGAGGAGACCCCGATCAAGACGCGGGTGATCGAATACACCCGCCCGGCCGTGGCCGAAGGGCAAGGCCGCGAACTTGCTGCGGTGTCGCTGACCGATGTCTTCGACGACGGGCTGAGCATGGTCTACAGCTTTTTCGACCCCGACCTTTCGGATCTGAGCCTGGGCACCTTTGCCATTCTGGACCACGTCGACATCGCGCGTGAGGCGGGTTTGCCTTATGTGTATCTGGGTTATTGGGTGCCGGGCAGCCGCAAGATGGGCTACAAGGCCGCCTTCAACGCGCTAGAAATCTTCAAGGGCGGCGAATGGCAACCCTTGGGCGACCCTGCGGCGCACCGGGCCGAACTGCACCCGCTTTCCGTGGATCCGATCGCCGAACAGGTCGCGCGCATTGCCCTGCCCGAAGTGCGGCTGACACGCGATTGACGCCCGGCAGCGCTTTGCCCGTTATTTGGGCAAGGAACAGGCCGAAGGTCGGGAGAACAGCCGTCAATCGCGCTGCAGGAATCTCAGTTGTTGACGAAAGCGGCAGGCGCGCCATAATTGGATAGATTTTCTTACCAGTTTTGAAAACAGCCCAGGATCCCTCAAGGGGACGCAGGCCAGGGAGGACGACCGCATGCATGCAGCCCTTGGGCTTTCTCGGGTCATTGACGGGGTGACAACGGCGATCGGCCGTTACGTGATCTGGCTCATCTTTGCCGCAATCCTGATCAGCGCGATCAACGCGGTGACACGCAAGTTGTGGTCCCTGTCCTCAAATTCATGGCTTGAGGCGCAATGGTATCTCTTTGGCGCGGCCTTCATGCTGGGCGCGGCCTATACGCTCAAGGAAAACGAGCATATCCGCATCGACATTTTCTATGGCAGCCGGTCGCGGCGCACCCAGCACTGGATCGATCTGTTCGGCCATGTGGTGTTTCTCTTGCCCTTCGTGGCGCTGATGGCCTGGATGCTTTGGCCCTACATGATTGCCGCCTATGTCTCGGGTCAGGTCTCGACCAATGCCGGTGGCCTGATCATCTGGCCGGCCCGAGCGATCCTGTTTGCGGGTTTCGCGCTTTTGACGCTGCAGGCGGTTTCCGAGATCATCAAGAAGATCACGATCATCCGGGGGCAGATGGAGGACCCCCACCCGTTCCACAGCCCGGCCGAACAGGCCTTGCAAGAGGTGCAGGACATCGTCGGCTCGGAAGGGGTGCGCAAATGATCGAACTCATCGCCCAGAACATGGCCCCGATCATCTTCACCAGCCTGGTGATCTTTCTCTTGCTGGGCTATCCGGTAGCCTTTTCGCTGGCAGCCGCCGGGCTGATCTTCTTTGCCATCGGCGTCTGGCTTGCGCCTTATTCGGCCAATACGATCACGCTGGACTGGCCGCTGCTTTACACCATGCCGCAACGATTGTGGGGGGTGATGTCAAACGAGACGCTTCTGGCCATCCCCTTCTTCACCTTCATGGGGATCGTGCTGGAACGCTCGGGCATGGCCGAGGATCTTCTGGACACGGTGGGCCAGCTTTTTGGCCCGATCCGCGGCGGGCTCGCCTTTGCGGTCATTCTGGTGGGGGCGCTTCTGGCGGCAACCACCGGCGTGGTCGCAGCCAGCGTCATCGCCATGGGGCTGATCTCTTTGCCGATCATGTTGCGCTATGGCTATGACCGCAAGGTCGCGACCGGGGTGATCACGGCCTCTGGCACCCTGGCGCAGATCATCCCGCCTTCGCTGGTGCTGATCGTTCTGGCCGACCAGTTGGGCCGGTCGGTGGGCGACATGTATCGCGGCGCGCTGTATCCGGCGCTGATCCTGGCCGGGGTTTACATGGGTTATGTGGCGATGATCGCCATCTTCCGCCCGCAGATGGTGCCTGCCCTGCCGCTTGAGGCGCGCACATTGGGGGGCGGGGTGACCTCGCTTCTGGTCGCGCTCGCCGTGGCCACGGGGATCGGCTATCTATCGCATGTCTGGTTCTATGAGGCCTGGGGCGCCAATGCCGATGTGCTGGGCGCAACGCTGGGCATTGCGGTGATCTATGCCTTTGCGCTGGCCGACAGGTTCATGAGGCTGAACCTTCTGTCGCGACTGGCCAGTCAGGTCATCATGGTGCTGATCCCGCCGCTGGCGCTGGTGTTCCTGGTCTTGGGCACGATCTTCATCGGTCTGGCCACCCCGACCGAGGGCGGCGCGATGGGGGCCGTGGGTGCGATGGCCATGGCAATTGCAAAGGGGCGGTTCAATATGCCGCTTCTGACCCAGGCCCTGACCTCGACCCTGCGGCTGTCGTCCTTCGTGATGTTCGTCCTGATTGGCGCACGGGTGTTTTCGCTGACCTTCTATGGCGTCAACGGCCATATCTGGGTGGAGCATCTGCTGACGGCCGTGCCCGGCGGGCAATACGGCTTCCTCTTTGTCGTCAACCTCATCATCTTCATCCTTGGCTTCTTCATCGACTTCTTCGAGATCGCCTTCATCCTGATCCCGCTCATTGCGCCGGTGGCCGACAAGATGGGGATCGACCTGATCTGGCTGGGCGTCATCATCGGGATGAACCTGCAAACGTCCTTCCTGACCCCGCCTTTCGGGTTCGCGCTGTTCTATCTGCGCTCGGTCGCGGCCAAGGTGCCCTATCTTGACCGGATCACCGGCAAGAACATCGCCGAGATCAAGACATCCGAGATCTACAAGGGGGCCATACCCTTTATCGGGTTGCAGGTGATCATGATCGTTGTGGTCATCGCCTTCCCGCAGCTGGTGATGCACTACAAGGGGCCGATGGTTGACCCATCGACCGTGGAAATCAAGGTGCCGATGTTGAACACGCTGAACCCTGGGGGGGCGCCCAGTTTGGGAGCGCCAAGCCTTGGCGTCCCGCAGTTGGGCGCGCCGGTGATCAATCCCTGACGCCCCTCCTCGTCGCCTTCGGCGCTCGTCGTGATACAAACGACGAGCCGCCAAAGGCCCCCAGCAGCGGCGCAATGCAAAAGGCCCCGCGGTTTCCCTCGGGGCCTTTGTCGTGATCGAGAAGGCTTAGAGCATGCCGGCCTGCTGCTGCACCATCATGAAGGTGTCATAGTTGTACTCGGCAATCTGCGCCCAGAGATAAGCATCGCGCTTGAAGGCGTCCTGGCTGTCCTTGATCTTTTTGAACATCGGGTTAGCCGCCGAGATTTCGGCATAGGTCGCGTTCGCCGCCTCGAAGGCGCCGTTCAGCACGTCCTGCGGGAAGGGCTTGAGCTGCGCGCCATTGGCCACCAGCGACTTCAGCGCAGTGGGGTTCTTGTGGTCATAAGAGGCCAGCATATTGGCGTTGGCCGCCTCGCAAGCGGTCTTGATCGCGGCTTGGTAATGCGCCGGAAGTTCGTTCCACTTGGCCAGGTTGAGCATGGTGGCCAGCGTCGGGCCGCCTTCCCAATAGCCGGGGTAGTGATAGATCGGGGCGACCTTGAAGAAGCCCGCCTTTTCGTCGTCATAGGGGCCAACCCATTCGGCCGCGTCGATGGTGCCCTTCTCCAGCGCCTGATAGATCTCGCCGCCCGGGATCTGCTGCGGCACCACGCCCAGCTTTTCCAGAACCTTGCCGGCAAAGCCACCAACCCGCATCTTCAGGCCCTGCATATCGGCCAGCGAGGTGATTTCCTTGCGATACCAGCCGCCCATCTGCGCCCCGGTGTTGCCAGCGGCAAAGCCGATCAGGCCCTGAGTTGCATAGAACTCGTTCAGCATGTCCTGACCACCGCCGTAGTAGAGCCAGGCGTTCATCTGGCGGGCGTTCATGCCGAAAGGCGTGGCACAGCCCAGCGCATAGGTCGGGTCTTTGCCCCAGAAGTAATAGGGCGCGGTATGGGTCGCTTCGACCGTGCCCGAGGCGACGGCATCGGCGGTTTCAAAGGCAGGAACCAGTTCGCCCGCCGGGAATACCTGCAGCGTCAGACCGCCCTGGGTCATTTCGCTGATGTATTTCGACATGGTTTCGGCCGCACCATAAATGGTGTCAAAGGCCTTGGGGAAGGACGAGGCCACGCGCCAGGTGATCTGGGGGTTTTCCTGCGCGATGGCAGGCGCGGCGAGTGCCGAGGCACCGGCTGCTGCGACACCGCCGACAGTGGCTTTTGTCAGAAAGGAACGACGATCCATAGTATTCTTCCTCCGCTGTTGGCCCTCGGCTCCTCCTCGGGCATGTGAAAACTGCTAGAAATGCTAACCACCGATCTTGGGTTTGAGAACAGAAATCTTTGCCAATTGGCAATTTTTGGTAAATTTTTTTTACCACGCGCTGCCGCTTTGACAAATGTTAGGCGCAGAGCGGCTAGTTCTGCCTGACCTCTCTTCCCTTTGGTGATCCCCTACCTATCTAGGGCACAACGCAGCGCGTCAAGCAGGGTGTCCAATTGACCTATCTCCTTTTTCTCGTCGGCCTTCTGGGGCTGTTCTTCGGGGGCGAATATCTGGTGCGCGGGGCCTCATCTATTGCCCGACGCTTTGGCATCTCGCCTTTAGTGATTGGCTTGACGATCGTCGGCTTTGGCACCTCGGCGCCCGAGATGCTGGTCTCGGTCAACGCCGCCCTTGCCGGACAGCCCGCCATCGCCATCGGCAATGTGCTGGGGTCCAACATCGCGAATATCCTGTTGATCCTCGGTGTCTCGGCCGTGATCGCGCCGCTGATCATCCCCGCTTGCCAGCTGGCGCGCGACCTGGCCTTCATGTTTTTGGCCACAGGGGCCATTTGGGTCATGCTGCTGGACGGCATGGTCACCCGGCTGGAAGGCGGGCTTCTGATCCTCGGGCTCGCTGTGTTTCTTTACATGGCCTTCAGCGCAGGATCGGTGCCGCAAGAAGTGGATGCGTTGGAAACCAGCGTTCCCAAGTCGGCCCTGATGACGGTGGGCGGGCTTGTGCTTTTGGTGATTGGCGCGCATTTCCTGGTGGACAGCGCCAGCACGATTGCCCGCACTTTTGGAATTTCCGAGGCCGTGATCGGGCTGACCATCGTGGCGGTCGGCACCTCGCTGCCGGAACTGGCCACCAGCGTCATCGCGGCCTTCCGCCGCCAGACCGAGATTGCGGTGGGCAATGTGGTGGGGTCGAACATCTTCAACATCTTTGGCATTTTGGGTGTTACGGCGCTCATCGCGCCCATTCCCTCTGAGGCGCGGTTTGCCATGATCGACATGCCTTGGGTGGCAGGCACCGCTATTGGCCTTTCGGTGCTGGCGGTTTGGCTTGGCGGCTTGCCGCGCATAGCCGGGGTGGTGCTTTTGGCGGCCTATGGCGGCTATCTGGCGCTGATGGGCTAACGGGCGCCTGACTCGGCCGCGAAAACTGCGGCTGATTTGCGTTTCTTTCTATGGGGCGGGCATTCTTGTAATTAAACTACAAGAATTGCCCGCCCCGCGACATTTTTGACGTCGATTCGCGGTTGACGCCCCCTGCCCCTGCCCCTAAGTTCCGCTTCGACGGCCAAGGGACGGCCTTGGGGGTGCCAATGCAGACGCTAGATTTAACCGTAGGAGCACGGCGCATGGGTCGGTGACGACAGCCCAGCACGGCTTGCATGCGCCCCCGGATCTGACCGCCGGGGGCTTTTTGTTGAGATAGGGCCGCAAGATGCGCGGCCGGAATGAGGAAAGACCGATGACAAAGGCGATGACCGGCGCGCAGATGGTGGTTCAGGCCCTGAAGGATCAGGGCGTTGAGGTGGTCTTTGGCTATCCCGGCGGCGCGGTGCTGCCGATCTATGACGAGATCTTCCAGCAAAATGACATCCGCCATGTTCTGGTCCGCCATGAACAGGGCGCGATCCACATGGCCGAGGGCTATGCCCGCTCGACCGGGAAGGTGGGCGTGGCCTTGGTGACCTCGGGCCCCGGTGCCACCAACGCGGTGACGGGTCTGGTCGATGCGCTGATGGACAGCATCCCGATCGTCGTCCTGTCCGGTCAGGTGCCGACCTTCATGATCGGCACGGATGGGTTCCAAGAGGCCGACACCGTCGGCATCACCCGCCCCTGCACCAAGCACAACTGGCTGGTAAAGGACACCGCCAAGCTTTCCGAAGTGATCCATCAGGCGTTTCACGTTGCCCGCTCGGGCCGCCCCGGCCCGGTGTTGATCGACATTCCCAAGGACGTACAGTTTGCCACCTCGGAATACACGCCCATGCCCAAGGCCAAGGTGGACCATTACCAGCCGCGCGTGAAAGGCGATATCGAGGCCATCACCCGCATGGTGGAAATGCTGGAAACCGCCGAACGGCCGCTGTTCTATACCGGCGGCGGCGTCATCAACTCGGGAAATGCCGCCAGCCAGCTTCTGCGCGAGTTTGTCGAGGCAACGGGCTTTCCCATCACCTCAACCCTGATGGGCCTTGGCGCCTATCCGGCAAGCGGGGCGAACTGGATCGGCATGCTGGGGATGCACGGGCTTTATGAGGCCAATCTCGCGATGCACGGCTGCGACCTGATGCTGAACATCGGCGCGCGGTTTGATGACCGCATCACCGGCCGCATCGCTGATTTCAGCCCGAAGTCGAAAAAGGTGCATGTCGATATCGACCCCTCCTCGATCAACAAGGTGATCCGGGTCGATCTGAGCATCGTGGGCGATGTGGCCCATGTGCTGGAAGACGCGTTGCGGATCTGGAAGGCGCGCGGCCGCAAGGTCAACAAGGACGGTCTGGCCAAGTGGTGGAAGCAGATCAAGGAATGGCGGGCGGTGGATTGTCTGGCCTTCACCAATTCCGACAAGGTCATCAAGCCACAATACGCCCTGCAACGGCTTGAGGCGCTGACCAAGGGCATGGACCGCTACATCACCACCGAAGTGGGCCAGCACCAGATGTGGGCCGCGCAGTTCCTGGGCTTTGAAGCCCCGAACCGCTGGATGACCTCTGGCGGGCTTGGCACCATGGGCTATGGCCTGCCGGCCTCGATCGGTGTGCAGATCGCCCATCCCGAGGCCTTGGTCATCAACGTCGCGGGTGAGGCGTCGTGGCTGATGAACATGCAGGAAATGGGCACTGCGATGCAGTTCCGCGCGCCGGTGAAGCAGTTCATCCTGAACAACGAACGCCTTGGCATGGTGCGCCAGTGGCAGGAACTCTTGCATGGCGAGCGATATTCGTCGTCGTGGAGCGAAAGCCTGCCCGATTTCGTGAAGCTGGCCGAAGCCTTTGGCTGCAAGGGCATCAAGTGCCAGGACCCCAAGGATCTGGATGACGCGATCATGGAGATGATCCGCTATGACGGCCCGGTGATCTTTGATTGTCTGGTGGAAAAGCACGAGAACTGCTTCCCCATGATCCCGTCGGGCAAGCCGCATAACGAGATGCTTTTGGGCAACGCCGAGACGCAGGGCGTGATCAAAGCCGCAGGCGCGGTTCTGGTGTGATGTGTCGGAGCGGGGGGCCAGCCCCCCGCACCCCCCGGGATATTTATGAACAGATGAAAGAGGACCAAGCATGTCCGCACTGAACATCAAGAAGGGCTCGACCAGCCATTCCGCCTATGACCTGCGCGATTCACATGAGCAGCTGGTGGTGAGCCATACGCTGGCGGTGATCGTGGAAAACGAACCGGGCGTGTTGGCGCGGGTGATTGGCCTTTTTTCGGCGCGTGGCTACAACATTGACAGCCTGACCGTGGCCGAGGTGGATCATACCGGGCATCGGTCGCGGATCACCATCGTGACCTCGGGCACGCCGCATGTGATTGATCAGGTGGAAAAGCAGCTGAGCCGGCTGGTCTCGGTCTATGCCGTGCATGACCTGACCGCCGAGGGCCCTTGCGTGCAGCGTGAGCTTGCGCTGTTCAAGGTGGCCGGCAAGGGCGAGCACCGGATCGAGGCGCTGCGTCTGGCCGAGATCTTCCGGGCGCATGTGGTGGATTCGACGCTAGAGAGTTTTATCTTCGAAATGACCGGCACGCCGGAGAAGATCGACAGCTTTGCCGATCTGATGCGCCCCTTGGGCCTGCGCGAGCTGGCGCGGACCGGGGTTGCGGCCTTGTCGCGCGGCATGTGACGGCAAAGGCCGGACAACAGGCTGTGACATTTCGTGCAAAGGGCGCAGCGGGCATTTCCGCCGCGCCCTTTTCGCATTATCTTGGCACGGAAACAGGAGACTGCCGATGATCGTCGAACTGGGCCATTATTCGCTGATCCTTGCCTTTGCCGTGGCATTGGTGCAGGCGACCTTGCCACTTTGTGGCGCGGCGCGGCGCGACAGCCGGTTGATGGCTCTGGCCGAACCGGCCGCGCTGGTGCAGTTGATCCTGATCGCCACATCCTTTGCAGCGCTGACCTATGCCTTTGTGGTGTCAGACTTTTCGCTGCGTCTGGTGACGCTGAATTCGCACACAGACAAGCCGATGCTGTACAAGATTTCCGGCGTCTGGGGCAACCATGAGGGCAGCCTTCTGCTTTGGGCGCTGACGCTGGCGTTGTTTGGCGCCTGTGCGGTTTGGTTTGGCGGCAATCTGCCGGCCACGCTCAGGGCGCGCGTCCTGGCGGTGCAGGGCATGATTGGTGTGGCCTTTCTGGCCTTCATGCTCTTTACCTCGAACCCCTTCCTGCGGCTGGCCACCCCGCCCTTGAACGGCGATGACCTGAACCCCCTTTTGCAAGACCCCGGGCTCGCCTTCCATCCGCCCTTTCTTTATCTTGGCTATGTCGGGCTTTCGATGGCCTTCTCCTTTGCCGTGGCCGCCCTGATCGAGGGGCGGATCGACGCGGCCTGGGCGCGCTGGGTGAGGCCCTGGACGCTGGCGGCCTGGGTGTTTCTGACCATTGGCATCGCGCTGGGGTCGTGGTGGGCCTATTACGAGTTGGGCTGGGGCGGGTTCTGGTTCTGGGACCCGGTGGAAAATGCCTCGTTCATGCCCTGGCTGATTGCGGCCGCGCTTCTGCACAGCGCCATCGTGGTGGAAAAGCGCGAGAGCCTGAAGGCCTGGACGATCCTTCTCGCGATCATGGCCTTTGGCTTTTCGCTGATCGGCACGTTCATCGTGCGTTCGGGCGTCATCACTTCGGTCCATTCCTTTGCCAATGACCCAGAACGCGGCGTGTTCATCTTGATGATCCTGGGCGTGTTCATGGGCGGGGCGCTGACGCTTTTTGCCCTCCGTGCCGGGGCCTTGGAGGCGAAGGGGCTGTTTTCCAGCGTCAGCCGTGAAAGCGCGCTACTGGCCAATAACGTGCTTCTGGCGGTGTCGTGCTTTGTGGTCTTCATTGGCACGATCTGGCCTTTGGTGGCCGAGATGCTGTGGAACCGCAAGCTTTCAGTGGGCGAGCCGTTCTTCAATGCGGCCTTCACACCCTTCATGGTGATCCTTGCCCTGATCTTGCCTGTCGGGGCCATGATGCCCTGGAAGCGGGCCGAATTTGGGCGCAGCCTGTTGCCGCTGCGCGGTGCGCTTGCCTTGGCGGTGGCGCTGGGGCTCTTGATCTATGCCATGCAGACCGGCCGCTCGGCGCTGGGGCCGATTGGCGCGGCGCTGGGGGCCTGGGTGGTGTTCGGTGCGGCGGTGGATCTCTGGACACGGGCCGGGCGCGGCAGCCTGGGCAACCGGCTGGGCCGACTTACCCGGCTGGGCCGGGCCGATTGGGGCAAGGCGACGGCCCATTCGGGCCTTGGCGTCACGATCTTTGCAGTGGCCGCCATGCATGCCTGGGCGGTTGAGGATATTCGCGTGGTGCGCGTGGGCGAAACCTTTCCTGTCGGCCCCTATGAGGTGATATTGAAGGATGTACGCGACGTCGAGGGCCCGAATTACCTGTCCACCATGGCCGAAATAGTGGTGATACGGGGCGGGGCGACCGTGGCGACGCTGTTTCCCGAAAAGCGCGTCTATCCGGTGCAGGCGATGCCCACGACCGAGGCGGCCATTGACTATGGCTTTACCCGCGACATCTATCTGGTGATCGGCGATCCGCAAGAAGGCGGTGGCTATGCGGTGCGGTCCTATGTCAAGCCCTTTGCCAACTGGCTGTGGGGCGGATCGGCGCTCATGGCGCTGGGGGGGCTTTTCAGCCTGACCGACCGGCGCTATCGGCTGGCCGCCGGTGCGCGGCGGCAGACGCCTGCCGCCCAACCGGCAGAGTGACCAAGATGCGCACAGCCCTTGCCCTTTGCCTTGCCCTTTCGGTGCTGACGCCTGCGGCGCTGGTCCTGACCGCCCCCCCTGCCCTTGCCGTGCAACCCGACGAGATCCTGCCCGATCCGGCGCTTGAGGCGCGGGCGCGCGCCATCAGCCGCGATCTGCGCTGCCCGGTCTGTCAGGGCGAGGCGATTGATGACAGCAACGCCCCGATCAGCCGCGACTTGCGGCTTTTGGTGCGCGAGCGACTGGTGGCAGGCGACAGCGACGAGGAGGTCGTCGATTTCATCGTCGCCCGCTATGGCGAGTTCGTGCTGTTCAACCCGCGTGCCAGCGGGTCTGGCTGGATCCTGTGGCTTGCCGGGCCGGTGATGCTTTTGGCCGGCGGGGCCATCGCCTTTGCCATCACCCGCCGCCGCCCCACCGCGGAGCCGGAGCTGAGCGAGGCGGAACGCGCCCGGCTGGCCGAATTGATGAAAGAGTGACGCGAGGTCGGGCTTTCGCTTGGCTTGTGGCCGGGTAATCTGGCCGGGTCGCCGAGGAGGACCCCGATGCCAGACCAGCCCGTTCTTTATGATCTGACCGATGGCATTGCTACGATCACGCTGAACCGGCCCGAGGTGATGAATGCCCTGTCGGCAGGCTTGCGGCGCGACCTTCTGGCCGCTCTTGGCCGTGCACAGGCCGAAGCGCGGGTGATGGTCCTGACAGGCGCCGGGCGCGCCTTCTGTTCGGGGCAAGATCTTCAGGATGCCGGGCAGATCGGGTCCTTCGATCTGGAGCGGATCCTGAATGACGAATATGTGCCGATGATCAAGGCGATCACCGACAGCCCCATTCCGACAATCGCGGCGGTGAACGGGGCGGCGGCGGGGGCGGGCGCCAATCTGGCGCTGGCCGCCGACATCGTGATCGCGGCCGAAAGCGCGAGCTTCATTCAGGCCTTCACCCGGATCGGCCTCGTGCCCGATGCGGGCGGGTCCTATTGGCTGCCGCGCCAGATCGGCATGGCACGGGCCATGGGCGCGATGCTTTTGGGCGACAGGATTTCGGCGGTTCAGGCGGCAGAATGGGGCATGATCTATGAGGCGGTTCCGGATGCAGGCTTTGCCGAGCGTGTCCGCGCCCGGGCCGTGCAGCTGGCAGCAGGGCCGGGGGTCGCCTATCGCGGGGTGAAGGCGATGCTGCGGGCAAGCTTTGGCAATGATCTGGATGCCCAGCTGGCGCTTGAGGCAAGGCTGCAAGGCGCTTGTGGCCAGACACAGGATTTCCGCGAAGGTGTAGCGGCATTCTTGGAAAAACGGGCCGCGCGGTTCACCGGCAGCTGAGGCTGCCGAAAATTTCTTGCAAGAAATTTGGCCGGTTTCTGGGGCAGAAATCGGTCCGGAGTTTTGGGAAAACTCCGGCCTACTTCCGCCCCGCCTTGCGCGTGGACAACAAAAGGTTGGTCTCGCTGGTCACCACGCCTTCGATACTGCGGATACGATAGATCACCTCATCAAGTTCCAAGAGCGTTTGGGTCGCCAGTTCCGCGATCAGGTCCCATTTGCCATTCGTGGAATGAACCGCCAGCACCGCCGGAATTCCCGCCAGCCGCGCCATGACCTTTTCGCCGCCCTTGCCCTCGATCCCGATCATGATCAGCCCGCGAACCGGGGCTGCGGTCACATCCGACCGGGTCAGCACGGTGAATCCGGCAATCTCTCCCTTTTCGGTCAACCGCTCCATCCGGCTGCGCACTGTGGCGCGGCTTAGCCCCAGACGGTCGGCCAGATCGGAAAGGGCCGCGCGCCCGTCACGCCGCAACTCGGCAATCAGCCTTTGATCCGTATCGTCCATGATGTGCAATTCCATCGCCGTTTCGCACAAGGCGTTTAGCAAATCGGTCCAAATGGCGCTAGGATTCGTCGCCTGTCGGCAGCAAGATTTGCCAAACCTGTGGAGTAAGACATGCCCAACTGCATCCTGATCGGCGCCCCGATTGACGAAGGCCAACGCCGGGCCGGCTGTGTCATGGGACCAGCGGCCTATCGCGTGGCGGGGCTGGCGGGCGCGATTGCCGAACTGGGCCATGGGGTGGAGGATTGGGGCGATCTGACCCCGGCCGATGTGACAGCGCCGCCCTGCCCCAACCCGGCCGTGCATGATCTTGACCGGGTGCTGGGCTGGACACAGGCGCTGTGCGACTGGGTGGATGATGCCCTAAGCGCGGGCGGGATGCCGATCATCCTGGGCGGCGATCACAGCCTTGCCCTTGGGTCAGTCGCCGGGGCGGCCGCCCATGCAAAGCGGCAAGATCGGCCGCTGTTCCTTCTGTGGCTGGATGCCCATTCCGATTTCCACACGCCACTGACAACCACCAGCGGCAATCTGCACGGCACGCCGGTGGCCTATATCGCAGGCCGCGCGGGGTTTGACGCCTTCCCCCCCTTCCCCGAACCCATCGCGCCAGAACGGATTTGCCTCTTTGGCATCCGCTCGGTCGATCCGGCGGAACATGCGGCCCTTTTGAAAGCCGATATCGCGATCAATGACATGCGCGTCTTGGACGAGCGCGGCATCGTCGCCCCCTTGCGCGAATATC
>VGDH01000035.1 GCA_016869835.1 Alphaproteobacteria bacterium | reverse complement strand
CACTTTTCAGGGGGCAGGCCACTGCCGTCGCCAAGGACCTGGCCGAGGCGCAGGACATCCTGTTCCTGGGCCGTGGCCCGATGTATCCGCTGGCCTTGGAAGGCGCGCTGAAGCTCAAGGAAATCAGCTATATCCACGCCGAAGGCTATGCGAGCGGAGAGTTGAAGCACGGCCCCATCGCGCTGATCGACAACCGCGTGCCGGTCATCGTTCTCGCCCCCCGTGACGGGCTTTTCGACAAGACCGTGTCGAACATGCAAGAGGTCATGGCGCGCCATGGCAAGGTGGTGCTGATCTCGGACGCAACCGGCATCGCCGAGGCGGGTGCGGGCTGCTGGAAAACCCTCACCTTGCCCGAGGTGGCGGCCCAGTTCGCGCCGATCCTCTATTCGGTCCCGGCGCAGCTTCTGGCCTATCACACGGCGATTGCCAAAGGCACCGATGTGGACCAGCCGCGCAATCTGGCCAAGTCGGTGACGGTGGAATGACCGTCACGCTTGATCAGGCGCTGGCCGAGCTGGCAGCGCTGGCCAACCCCGAAAAGGCCGCCGAAATGGCGGCCTATCACAAATCAACGCGGCGCTTTTTCGGCGTCAGCGTGTCGCAGATTGACGATCTGACTGACGCATGGCGCGCCGATTGCACGCTGGATGAACGTCTGGCCCTGGCCGCAGCCCTTTGGGCGGCCGACATCCATGAAACCCGCGTAGCGGCGGCCAAGCTCTTGACCCAGGCCCGCATCCGCCCAGATGATGAGGGCGCATGGCAGCTTTTGCAAAGCTGGGTTCCCGATTTTGACGGCTGGGCCTTGGCCGATCACGCCATGATCGCGGCGCAAAAGCGGCTGGTCTGGCAACCTGACCGGATCAAGGTGGTTGAGGGCTGGACGCAAAGCCCCCACATGTGGACCCGTCGCGCCGCCATGGTCATCACCCTGCCCTATGCCAAGCAGAACCACCCTAAACCGGTCGAAAACGCGATCCGCGAGCGGGTTCTGGGCTGGGCCGTGCGGTATGCGGCCGACCCGGACTGGTTCATCCAGAAGTCCGTGGCCTGGTGGCTGCGCGATCTGTCCAAGCATGACAAAGCCCGGGTAGAAGCCTGGCTGGCCGCCCACGGCGACAGCCTGAAACCCTTCGCCCGCAAAGAAGCGTCCCGGCATTTCTGACCACGCACCTCCTCGTCGACGTCGTCGCTCGTCGGGGCGCGCCTCGAGGAGAAGCCGAAGGCGCCCGACGAGATGCGCGATCACTCCGCCGCCAGCGCCTTGTCGAGTTCCGGCCGGAAACGCTGGGTATAGTCATCCCCCACCAAGGGCCCGATGAAGCGATAGACCACCTCTCCCTTGCCGTTCACGATAAAGGTCTCGGGCGGGGCAGTGACGCCCCATTCCAGCCGCGTCCGGCCCTTGGGGTCAAAGGCGATGCTGGAAAAGGGATTGCCGTCAGCCGCCAAGAACGCCAGCGCATCCCCCTCACGGTCCATCATGTTGACGCCGATCACCGAAATGCCTTCGGCAGCCAGCGCAGTCAGCGTCGGATGTTCCGCCCGGCACGGCGGGCACCATGAAGCCCAGAAGTTCACCAAGACAACGCGGCCCTGCGCCAGATCGGCCTGCACCGGCGCCGGGATCCCCGGCAGCGCCGCCTGTTCGATGGCAGGTGCGGGCTTGCCCAGAAAGACCGAAGGCAGGTCGTTGGGGTTGTCGCGCCCCATACCGGTGTAAAGCAGCACCGCCAGCCCAAGAAACAGGATCGGCGGGATCAGCAGGAGCGCCCTAAGCATCCGATTCCTCGTGTCGCGCCTCAACCTCTTCAAGGCTACGCTTTACCCGCCGCCCCTGCCAGACCGACAGCACGACCACGCCAAGCAAAAGCCCAATGGTCGAGACATAGGACCAGATCACCGCCTCGGCATATTTTCCCAGATCCGGCATCATGCCACCCTCTCCCGTGCGATAAGCGCCTGCAACCGGCGGGCGCGAATTTCGGTGCGCGTCCGCGCCAGCACCAGCGCCACGAACAACAGCACGAAACCGGTGATGCAGACCAGAAGCGGGAACCAATAGACATCGGCCACATTCTCTTCCTTGTCCAAGGACAGGCTTGCGCCTTGATGCAGCCCCTGGTTCCAGAACAGGACCGCATAGCGTGACAGAAAGGCAAAGACCGACCCCACGATCGCCAGCACGCTGGTCAGGTCTGCTGCCGTATCAGGGTTCTCCACCGCCGCCCAAAGCGCGATATAGCCCAGATAGAACAGCGCCAGGATCAGGAAAGCCGTCAGGCGCGGATCCCAAGCCCACCAGGTGCCCCACATCGGCTGCCCCCAGATCGCCCCGGTCACAAGGCCGATCACCGTAAAGACCAGCCCCACCGGCGCGGCCGCCTTGGCCGCCAGCGCGGAGACATGATGACGCCGGATCAGCCAGATCAGCGAGGTGACCAGCATCATCGTCCAGGCCGAAATGGCCATCATCGCGGCGGGCACATGCAGATAGATGATCTTGACGGTCGATGCGAACTTGTCGGCATCAGGGGTAAAGAAATAGCCCCAGATCAGCCCGACCGCGAGCGTCAGGCCAGCCAACCCGCTGACCCAGGGCAAGAGAAAACCCGTGGTCTGCATGAATTTCTTGGGGTTGGCATATTCCCAGATCGACATGGTTCATCCTTGAATTGCCGCGCGTTGCCTTTTGCTTAGCATGGCGCGGGCCTAACGCAAATTGACGCGGATTGCCGCAGCCGCGGCAAAAGGCAACAGCGCCAGAGCCCCCGCCGTAATGGCGGCCAACAGGGCCAGCGGCGTGCCGACCGCCATCCCCGCCGCCCCGCGCTTCACCACTTCGGCCCCGAAGATCAGCGTTGGCATGTAAAGCGGCAGCACCAGCAGGCTCATCAAAAGCCCCCCGCGTTTCAGCCCCACCGTCAACGCCGCGCCAAAGGCCCCGATGATCGACAGGGCCGGGGTTCCAAGGGCAAGGCTGATGACCAGCCAAAGATAGCCCTGCACTGGCAGGTTCAGAAGAACGCCCAGCACCGGTGCCGCCAGCACCAGGGGCAGCCCCGTGACCAGCCAATGCGCCAGCGCCTTGACCGCAACGGCCCCCTCCATCGGCACCGGCGAGGTGGCCAGAAGATCCAGCGAGCCATCTTCGAAATCCAGGGCAAAGATCCGGTCAAGCGACAGAAGGCAGGACAAAAGCGCTCCCACCCACAGGATCCCCGGCGCAATCTTGGCCAATGTCGCCGGTTCCGGCCCGACGCCCAAAGGCACGATCACTGCGACCAGCAGAAAGAACGCAAGGCCAAGCCCAAAGCCGCCCCCGGCGCGAATGGCCAGCCGCAGATCCCGGATCAAGAGGGCGATCATGTGAAAGCCTCGTCAAAGGCCGAACGCACGCCGCCTTGCGAGACCTTGCGCGCCTTGAACGGCGTCAGATCCAGCACCTCGGCCTCAAGGCCCAAATCGATATGCGTGGCAATCAGCGCTGCGCCGCCCGCGGCCAGAAGGTCGCGCACAACGGCGCCGAACAACTGAACCGAGTCGACATCCAGCGACGCCGTCGGCTCATCCATCACCCAGACCGCCCGACCGCTGACCAAAAGCCGTGCCAGCCCCAGACGGCGCTTTTGCCCGGCCGACAGGTTGGCAGCCCGCCGGTCGGCCAGATCGCGCAGGTTCATCCGCGCCATCGCCGTGGCCACCGCATCGGTGCCAAAGACCTGCGCCCAGAAGGTCAGGTTTTCTGCCACGGTCAGGGTCGATTTCACCCCATCGGAATGGGCGGCATAGGTGACGCTGTCAGGCGCAGCCTCGACATGCCCCGCAAGGGGCGGTTGCAGCCCGGCAACCGTGCGCAGAAGTGTCGTCTTGCCGATGCCGTTCGGCCCGCGAAGGACCAGCGCCCGGCCCGGCTCCAGTGCGAACCCCACCCCCTGCAAGACCGGCACCCCGGCCCGCGCGACGGCAAGATCCTGCACCGACAACAGCGTCATGGGCCCACCGGCAAAAGGGCGGCTGCGATGCGGCGACCCTCTCCCAAAAGCACGTTATAGGTGCGGCAGGCAGCGGGGGAGGACATCGGTTCAACCCCGATGCCGGCCGCCTCCAAAGCCTCGCGAAAGGCGCGCGGCACCGGGGCGATCTGCGCCCCAAGGCCCAGAAGCAGCACATCAATCCGCCCCGCCAAGGCAAGCGGCGTCTCGGTGTCGGAAAGCCCACCCCAACCGCCCGCGTCCCAAGGCGTCACCAGCGAAGGTCCTTGCAAGGCATGGGTGCCCACCCGAAAGAAACCCGGCCCATACCCCTCGATCGCCAGCGCCGAGCCATAGCTGACCTCGATCAGCCGCATGGCTCAGGCATCCACATTGGCAAATTCATGATCGGCAGGCTTGCTGGTCTTGGGCTTGTCGCTGCGGTCCAGGCCCAGCACCAGCACGATGTTCTTGGCGACATAGAGCGTGGAATAGGTCCCGATGATGACGCCAAAGAGCATGGCAAAGACAAAGCCCCGGATCACGTCACCGCCCAGCACCAGCAAGCAGGTCAGCGACAGGACCGTGGTCGTCGCCGTCATGATCGTGCGGCTCAGGGTTTCGTTCGCGGTCAGGTTCATCATTTCGCGCAGCGGCATCGCCTTGTATTTGGCAAGGTTCTCCCGCAGCCGGTCAAAGATCACCACCGTGTCGTTCACCGAATAGCCAAGGATCGTCAGCAAGGCCGCGACGATGGTCAGGTCGAACTTGAGCTGGAAGATCGCAAAGACGCCCACCGTGACGATCACGTCATGGATCAAGGCCGCCACCGTGCCCACGGCGAATTGCCATTCAAAGCGCAACCAGACATAGACCCAGATCCCCAAAGACCCAGCGGCCACGGCCATCAGCGCCGCCCAGATCAATTCGGCGGAAACCTTGGGCCCAACCGATTCCACCGAAGGAAAGGTAATGGCAGGGTCCACCGCGCGCAGCGCGCCTTCAATGGCCGCGATGGTTTCAGGTGTGATCGCCTCTTCGCCCTCTTGCGCCTCGATCCGCACCATGGCGACGTGCTGATCCTCACGGAAGGTCGGGTCAAAGACCTGCGTGATCGCCACATCGCCCAGTTCCAGCCCCGACAGCGCCTGCCGGTAGACCCCGACATCCACCGCCTGTGTGCTTTCGGTGCGCATGGTGGTGCCACCCTTGAAGTCGACACCAAAGTTCAGCCCCATGATCGCCACCGCCAAAAGCGAGAAGATCACCGCAACGGCCGAAGCCCCGAAGGTCACCCATTGCAGCTTGAAGAAGTCGATGTTGGTCTTGACCGGAACCATTCGCAAACGCCATGCCATGATATCGCTCCCCCTCAGACCACAAGCTCTTTGGGCTGTTTCCAGTTGATATAGGTCGACACGATCAGGCGCGTCACCAGAATGGTGGTGAACATCGAGGTGAAGATGCCGATGCCCGTCGTCACCGCAAAGCCGCGCACCGCGCCCGAGCCGATGACGAACATGATCAGCGCCGTGATCAGACCGGTGATATTGCTGTCCAGAATCGCCGAGAAGGCGCGATCAAAGCCCAGCTCAACCGCCCGCGCCGGTGACTTCCCATCGCGCAATTCCTCGCGCATCCGCTCAAAGATCAGCACGTTGCTGTCCACCGCGATGCCGGTCGTCAACACGATCCCGGCAATGCCCGGCAAGGTCAGCGTGGCCCCGATCGTCGACATCAGTGCGATCAGGAGCGTCATGTTGATCGCCAGCGCGATATTGGCAAAAACGCCAAAGATGCCATAGCTCAGCACCATATAGGTCGCCACGGCAATCAGGCCGACAATCCCGGCCAGCTTGCCCGCATCAATGCTGTCCTGACCAAGTTCGGGGCCGATGGTGCGTTCTTCCAGAAAGACCATCTTGGCCGGCAAGGCACCTGCCCGCAGCAACACGGCCAGATTGGTCGATTCCTCGACCGTGAAATTGCCGGTGATGATGCCCGACCCGCCCGCGATATGGCTTTGAATGACAGGGGCCGAGATCACCTCGTCATCCAGAACAATGGCAAAAGGCTCGCCGATATGGGCGGCGGTGTAATCGCCAAAGGCCCGCGCACCCGAAGGATTGAAGCGGAAGCTCACCGCCGGGCGGCCGTTCTGGTCAAACGAGGGTTGCGCTTCGTCCAGCTCATCGCCGCCGACCACCGCCTCTTGGGCGATGATGTGATAGACAGCCTCTTCGTTGGCATCGGCCACCAGACGGTTGCGCGGACCCGGATCAGCACCTGCATCCGAGGTGCGGCCCAGAACCTGATGGAAGGTCAGCTTGGCCGTGGTGCCGATGATCGCCTTCAACTCTTGCGCCGAACCGATGCCTGGCACCTGAATGAGAATGCGGTCATCACCCTGCCGCTGGATCGTGGGTTCGCGCGTGCCGACCTCATCCACCCGGCGCCGGATGATTTCAAGGCTTTGCTGCACGGTCCGGCTGTCGCTGGCCAGACGTTCCGCCTCGGACAACTGGACGACAATCTCTTGCCCCTCGACCGTGACATCAAGGTCTGACGCCCCTGCCTCGGTCAAGGTCATCACAGGCGTCGCTAACGCGCGCACCTTTTCAAGCGCCACGGCAACGCCGTCAGGGTTCGAGATGGCCACCCGCAATTGGCCCGGAACCGAAGGCTGGCGGCGCACCGCGCCCACCTCGTCGCGCACCTCGCGCAGGGCGTCGCGCACCGCAGGCCACAGTCCGTCGATCCGCTGGGCATAGACATCGGCCACTTCGACCCGCGCCAAAAGATGCGCACCGCCCCGCAGATCAAGCCCAAGGCTCATCAGCGCCGAGGGCAGCACATCGGGCCAAAGTGCCCGATCCGCCGCCTGCGCCTCGGTGGCAATGCCACCGTCCGCCTCGATCACCTTCACGGCGTCATTGTGACGTTCGACTTGCGTGTAGAACGCGTTCGGCAGCGAGGCCAGAATACCCCAGCCCACGACAAGCACGATCAACAAACGCTTCCACAGCGGGGTATGCAGCATGATGCTTCTGCCTTCAGGCGGCCGCAGCCGGTTCGGTCTTGTTCATCACCTGCACAATAGTGTGCTTGACGATCTTTACCTTGACGCCATCGGCAATCTCGACATCCAGCACGCCATCATCACCCACGCGATGAATCTTGCCGATAATGCCGCCCTGCGTCAGCACCTGATCCCCCTTGCGCAGGGCCTCGATCATTGCCTTCAGCTCTTTCATCTTCTTTTGCTGCGGGCGGATCAGCAGGAAATACATGATCGCGAAGATCAGGATTAGCGGCAGGAAGGAACCCAGGGCAGCGCCTGCTCCACCGGCAGCACCGGCATCTTGCGCATAAGCGGCGGTCACGAACATCGGAAGTCCTCTCGTTGGGGCATCACGGCCCGGTATGGATCGGCGCGCACCCTATCCTTGGCCTTTGACCGGCGCAAGGTTGCCACGCTCCTGGCTGACACTTGGGCAAGGCCCGTGCAATCCGCAAGGGATCTGGCTATGGATGAGCCATTGATTTGACGGATAGGGCCACCATGGCACGCAGTATTCTGATTTCGGCGATGAAGAATGAAGGCCCCAATGTGCTGGAATGGGCGCTTTACCATCGGCTGATCGGATTTGGTCATGTCCTTGTCTACACCAATGACGGCACCGACGGCTCGGATCTGCTTCTTGATGCCATCGCGGGGCTGGGCTGGCTGACCCATCGCCGCCACAGCCCGCCGCCCGGCATCTCGCCGCAAGATGCCGTCGCCGCCCATGCCAAGGCCGACCCGGTGCTGGCGGGGGCCGAGTGGGCCATGTGGCTTGACGCCGATGAGTTCCTTGTGGTGCATGCGGGCCAGCGCCGGATCGCCGATCTGGTCACAGCCCCCCGCGGGGCCGAGGCGATTGCCCTCAACTGGCGCTGCTTTGGCGATGGCGGGCATGACTTCACCCCGCCAGGGCTGGTGGTCGAAGGCTTTACCCATGGCATGCCGCTTGACAACCCGCAAAGCCGCAGCGTCAAGACCCTGTTTCGCCTGACCCCGCGCATTGCCGAATTTGCCATCCACCGCCCGATCTTCACCGAAGGCGACGAAATCGCCTTTCGCGACGGGGGCGGCAAAGCCTTGCGCCATCATTTCCAGTTCGACCGCAACAAGGACAACCGCCCCAAGCATCGCGTGCCCGAAGGTCGGCAAAGCTCGAAGATCGGCCAGATCAACCATTACCCGATCAAGGCGCTGGACCGCGATCGCTTGAAACGCCTGCGCGGCAACGGGCTGGACCCCGATTGCGCGCCGGAACGCTTTGACCCGGAATACCTGGACATCTTCAACTTCAACGACACACAGGATCTGGTACCGCATCGCGATCTGCCCGCGCTGAAATCGGCCATGGCCGAGGCGCTTGCGACACCCGCCATCGCCGCCGCCCATGCCGAATGTCTGGCCCGCGATGCTGCCCGCCGGGCCGAGGTCGCGCCGCTGATCCCCGCCTTGCAGCCTTACCGCTACCGCAGGGGCGGCCCCCCTTCCCCCTTGGCTGCGAATGGGGCATAAGCCCTTTCATTCCCTGCCAGACGAGGCCCCCCATGCACGACATCCGCGCCATCCGCGAAAACCCTGCCTCTTTTGACGCCGCCCTTGCGCGTCGGGGCCTTGCGGGGATGTCGTCGGAAATCCTTGCGCTGGACAATGACCGCCGCGCCAAGATTCTGGCCGCCGAAACTGCACAGGCCGCGCAGAATGCCGCCTCCAAAGACGTTGGCGCGGCCAAGGCACGTGGCGACAACGCCGAGTTTGAACGCCTGCGCGCGCTCGTGGCCGAAAAGAAGACCGAGATTGCCCGGCTGACCGATGAGGCCGCGGCCGAGGATGCAGCGCTTCGCGACATGCTGATGCGCATCCCGAACCTGCCCTTGGACGAGGTTCCCCAAGGTGCCGATGAAAGCGAAAACGTCGAAATCCGCCGCTGGGGCACCCCGCGCACCTTTGATTTCACCCCGCGTGAACATTTCGACATTGCCGGCGTAAAGCCGGGGATGAATTTCGAGGCCGCCGCGAAACTCTCGGGCAGTCGCTTTGTCGTCCTGCAAGGCGCGGTGATCCGCGTGCACCGGGCGCTGGCGCAGTTCATGCTGGACACCCATATCAATGACCATGGCCTGACGGAAACCTGGACCCCGGTTCTGGTGAAGGAATACGCCATGTATGGCACCAACCAACTGCCGAAATTCGCCGAGGACAGCTATCAGACCACCAATGGCTGGTGGCTGATCCCGACGTCCGAGGTCACGCTGACCAATATGGTCGCGGGCGATATCCTGGACGAAAACCAGCTTCCCATCCGCATGACCGCCCATACCCAGTGCTTCCGCTCCGAGGCCGGTTCGGCGGGCAAGGACACCACGGGCATGCTGCGCCAGCACCAGTTCGAAAAGGTCGAGATGGTGACGATCTGCGCCGCCGACCAAGCCTTGGCCGAACACGACGGCATGACCAAATGCGCCGAGGCCATCCTTGAAAAACTGGGCATCCCTTACCGCACCATTGTCCTTTGCACCGGCGACATGGGCTTTGGCGCGCAGAAAACTCATGACCTTGAGGCATGGCTGCCGGGCCAAGGCAAATATCGCGAGATTTCCTCCGTCTCGACATGTGGTCAGTTCCAGGCCCGCCGGATGAACGCCCGCTACCGGCCCGCCAAATCTGAAAACGGGGGCGGCAAGCCCGAGTTTGTCGCCACGCTGAACGGCTCTGGCCTTGCCGTCGGGCGCTGCCTGATTGCGGTTTTGGAAAACGGCCAGCAGGCGGATGGGTCGGTGGACCTTCCGGCGGTGCTGCACCCCTATCTGGGTGGCAAAACCCGCATTTCAGCGGCAGGCGTGCTGGAGTGAGCGGCGCCCGCGCCCTGCAACCCGCCCTCTTGGCCGCGATCATCGCCATGGTTGCCGCCCCCGCGCTGACGCCGGCCTTCACCGGCTATGACCCCGCCACCTTTCCGGTGCGGATCGACCGCCCGGCGATCCAGCCCGCAGGCTATGCCTTTTCGATCTGGGGGCTGATCTACCTTTGGCTTTTGGCCCATGCCGCTTTTGGGCTATTGAAACGCAAAGGCGACCCGGCCTTTCTGCGCCCCGCCCTGCCCTTGCTGATCTCGGGACTTCTCGCCAGCGTCTGGCTCGCGATTGCCAGCTCCGCGCCCCTCATGGCCACGGCGGTCATTCTGGTCATGGGCGCGCTGGCCATGCTCGCCTACCTGCGCGCCGATCCGGTGCAGGACCGATGGCTTCTGGCCGCGCCCTTGGCGATTTACGCAGGCTGGCTGACGGCCGCCTTTGGCGTGTCAGTGGGGGTGATCCTGGCGGGCTATGGGATCTTGTCCAACACCGCCTCGGCCCTGGCGATGCTCGCGGTGGTGATCGGCGTGGCCCTTGTCGTGCAAGCCCGCCGCCCGGCGATGCCCGTCTATGGGGCCACCGTGGTTTGGGCGGCGATCGGGGTGGTGGTGGCCAATTGGGCCGACACCCTGATGGTGGCCTACACGGCGATTTTCGGGGCGGCTCTTGTTGCGGTCTGGACCGTGATAACCCTATGCCGAGCCTGAAAAAAGTGCCGTTTGGGGGCGTCTTGTCTCGCCTCTCTTTTCGGTTTGCATGTGCAAGCGGCAGGGCCTTGGGGAACTTGCGTGTTCCTCAAGCGCGCGGATCGCCCTCGCCTGGCGCAAAAGCACGGGGCGCGGCCTGCCAAGGCAAGTTGACCAAGTTGCGGGGCATGAATAGCGTTCAACCAGATCGTATGAAAGGTTGAACAGCTTGCCCCCGCCCAATTTGCAAGAACGCTTTGCCTCTTTGCCCTTTTGGCAACCCCATCCAGTGCCGACGAAGCCACATCCCCCCATTTTCTGGTGAACGGCTACCCTTTGGGGGATGCACGCACCCATCTGGACGCCTCCGAAACCCGCGCCTACCGCCGCGCGCTGGCGGCGTTTCCGACTGCCGCCGCCTGCCTGAAAGACGGCAGTGATCCCGTTACCGCCACGCTGAACCTTGAGGCATTTTCCAACCTTGAGGAATTGGAGGTTTGCCTGTTTCTGACAGCCGATACCTTGCGGGATCTGGAGGGGATGCGCGCGCTTCTGGAAAGAAGCGGTTTCAAGACCTACGACAAGACTATTCCCTACTCGAGCGACAGGATGGCTTCCCGTGGAGTGATCGGGGCTGGACTTGCAGTTTCAGCAAGCGCGCCAGCCACAGATGTCCCAATTGGCTTTGTAGGTTGGCTAGACAGGCTATTTTTTGCCTACGGTTTGTCAGTAAATGTTTTATTTGGGCCAACATCGGAGCCTGTTTCTGCAAGCGCATCAGTTAACAGACTTTAGCGTCAAGAGGATTGTACACTTTGTCTTCAATCCAAATTGCTTCAAACTATATCAACGCTGGCTTCCGTCATTGGTGACATCTGCAATGCTGCCGGGGCAAGGGAAATACCGCGAAATCTCCTCCGTCTCGACCTGTGGCACCTTCCAGGCCCGCTGGATGAACGCCCGCTACCGCCCCGCAGGGGGAAAGCCCGAATTTGTCGCCTCCCTCAACGGCTCCGGCCTTGCCGTCGGGCGCTGCCTGATCGCGGTTCTGGAAAACGGCCAGCAGGCGGATGGGTCGGTTGACCTCCCCGCCGCCCTGCACCCCTACCTTGGCGGCAAGACCCGGATTTCGGC
Source organism: Alphaproteobacteria bacterium (assembly GCA_016869835.1). Classification (GTDB taxonomy): domain Bacteria; phylum Pseudomonadota; class Alphaproteobacteria; order Rhodobacterales; family Rhodobacteraceae; genus Tabrizicola_A. Next base: position 13,306 of record VGDH01000035.1, on the reverse strand, counting down.
GGCGGGCGCACTGGAATAACCTCTTCGCCGCCTTCGGCGCTCATCGTCCATCCACGACGAGAAGCCGAAGGCGCCCGAGGAGTGTCCGGAGTTTTGCAAACCTCCGGGCCGATTTCTTGCAAGAATTCGGCTACTGCCCGGTGTTCTTTTCCTTGTGCTTGCGCAACCGGCTCGGCGTGTGGAACTTGCGCTCCTTCCACGGGTTCTGGTCGCCCTGGCCCCGGAAATAAAGCCGGATGGGCGTGCCCGGCATGTCAAAATGGTCGCGCAAGCCATTGACCAGATAACGTTTATAGCTTTCGGGCAATTCATCGGGGCGCGAGCATTTCACCACAAAACCCGGCGGTCGTGTCTTGGCCTGCGTCATGTAACGCAGCTTGATCCGGTGGCCCCCTGGCGCGGGTGGCGGATGCGCCTCGGTCATCGCGCCAAGCCAGGTGTTCAGCCGCGCCGTCGGCACCCGGCGGTTCCAGATGTCATGCGCGCGCCGGATCGCGTCGTGCAGCCGGTCCAGCCCCCGGCCCGTCTTGGCCGAAACCGTCACCAAAGGCGCCCCGCGCAACTGCGGCAAGAGCCGCTCGAACATCTCTTTCAGCTCAGCGAGCTTTTCCTGCTTGTCGTCTTCCAGATCCCATTTGTTGATCGCCACGACCACCGCCCGACCTTCGGTCTCGGCAAAGTCAGCAATCCGCAAGTCTTGGGTTTCAAACGGAATTTCCACGTCCAACAGGACGACAACCACCTCGGCAAAGCGCACGGCGCGCAACCCGTCCGACACCGACAGCTTTTCCAGCTTTTCCGTGACGCGGGCCTTTTTCCGCATCCCCGCCGTGTCGAAAATCCGGATCGGCGTGCCCTGCCAATCGGCGCGAACCGAGATGGCGTCGCGGGTGATCCCCGCCTCTGGCCCTGTCAAAAGCCGGTCATAACCAAGGATTTTGTTGATCAGCGTCGATTTCCCGGCATTGGGCCGCCCGATCACCGCAATCTGCAAAGGCTTTTTCGCCGTCGGGTGATGGGCGAATTCATCCGCCTCCAGCTCGGCCTCTTCCTCGGTCAGATCGACATCGACCACCGGCGCATTTTCCGCCTCCCGCTCGGCGAACTCGCCCTCCAGGGGCTTCAGCACGCTGTAAAGGTCGTCCATCCCCTCGCCATGCTCGGCCGACAGCCGCAACGGCTCACCCAAGCCCAGCGAATAAGCCTCGAGCGCCCCGGATTCCCCCGCCTTGCCCTCGGCCTTGTTCACACCCAAGATCACCCGTGCGGCCTTCTTGCGCAGGATATCGGCAAACACCTCGTCCGACGGGGTCACCCCCACCCGCCCGTCAATCAGAAACAGGCAGATGTCGGCCATATCCACCGCGCGTTCGGTCAGCCGCCGCATCCGGCCCTGCAAACTGTCGTCGGTCACCTCTTCCAGACCGGCTGTGTCAATCACGGTGAAGCGCAGATCAAACAGCTTGGCATCGCCTTCGCGCAAATCGCGCGTGACACCGGGCTGGTCATCGACCAGCGCCAGCTTGCGGCCCACCAGCCGGTTGAAAAGCGTCGATTTGCCCACGTTGGGGCGGCCCACGATGGCCAGGGTAAAGCTCATGATGCGTCCGTATATCTCAAGCTGCGCGCCTTACAGGGCTTTGCCCTTAACGGAAAGCGTGAAGTTGGCCGTTGGTGCCAACAACAAACAGCATGCCCCCCGCCAAGGCGGCAGGCGAGGCCGCGCCACCGGGAATTTCGCCCGAACCGACCATGGTGCCATCCACCGGGTTGAACAGGCGAATCCCGCCGTCCGAGGACACCACGCCCACGCGCCCGCCCGCCAGAACCGGGCCGTAATGGGCGGTGATTTCCTTCCAGCGCTTGGGCTTTTCAGCCTTGTAATAGGGCATCTGCACCGCCCAGATTACCGCGCCGGTGCTGGCATCCAGCCGCACAAGCTTGGCCTCGTCATTGACCACAAAGACCGACCCGCCCACCACAAGGGCGGGGTTCATCGCGCTATCATTCGCAGACCAAAGCCGCTGGCCGGTCTGCGCATCAAAGGCTGTCGTCCGCCCGGCGGCGGAACCGACATAGACCGTGCCGCCCGCAATCACCGGATCGCCGCTCAGATCGGCCATCCCGGCCGCATAGGCCCGGCCCAGCCGCTGGCCGGCAACCGCGCCGCCCCAGCTGCGCGTGCCATCGGCCGGGTTGATCGCCGCCACCTCGCCTGCGGCAAAGGGAAAGACCACAAGACCATCACCTACGGCAGGCGAGCCGGTTCCCACCATGCCCGAGGCAGCCCGCGTGCCGCTGACCTGCCAGCGGATCTTGCCGGTTGCGGCATCAACCCCCAAGGCGGTTCCGTCGCGGCCGACCGCATAGACCGTGTCGCCTTCGACCGCCGGGGCGCCGATCACCGGCGCGTCAAAGCGCTGGCGCCATTGCACTGTGCCGCTGGCCGCATCAAGCGCGACCAATTCCCCGAATGCGGTCGTCACAAATAGCTGCCCGCCTTGTGCGGCAAGACCGCCGCCCGACACTTCCGAGGCGTTCTTGTCAAACTCGGCCCGCAGATCGGCCTGCCACAGCACCTCGCCCGAGGTGGACAGCGCCGTGACCTGCGCGCGCGCATCCATGGCGAACACCCGCTCACCGGCCACCACGGGGGCGGCAGTCAGACGGTTGCGCTTGGAATTGCCGGTGCCAATGGCTGTGCTCCAGACGCGAACCGGGGCGGCTGAAAGCGCGCCATGGGGGCCTGCGTGCCGGGCCGAGCCGCCGCGATGGGTCCAATCGGCATTGGTGACCGCGCCGGGAAGCGCGATGGGCCGCGCCTCGTTCTGCGGAACGAAATCGGCGGCGCTGGGGGCGGGTTGCCCTTCGACCGGGACCGAGGCGTCAAGCGGCGTGCGCAGATCAAAGCGCTCGCCCTCCAGAATGACATCGCGTTCGCAGCCCGCCAAAGCGGTCGCCAAAAGCGTCACCCCAAGGATGGGCCGCCAAAACCCTGCCATCGCCGTTCTCCCAACCTGCCGAACCGTCATTGCCGCCTCAATCCCTTGGGCCCTTGGGCCGCACGCGCCTGCGCCTTAGCCCTGATCGGGCACAGGCTCTGCCATGTCGGGCAGGCTGCCCCCCAGCGCCGTGATCATCTGCGCTGCACGGGAACGCACGCCTTGCGTCGCCTCTTGATCCTGCATCAAGGCGCTCAGCGCGGCAATCGCGCCCTCGGCCTTGCCCTCTTCGATCAGAAGATAGGCAAGCTGCTCGGCCGCCATCACCCGAAAGGTACGACCGGGGGCGGAAATGCCTTCAAGGGCTGCGCGCCGGTCGGCCAGAGGCAGATCGGCCCCTGCCACCATCACCCGGCGCAAGGTTGCCATGTCCCGATAGATTTCGGGCTGGCTTGCATCGGCAATCAATGCTTCAAGCGCTGCCAGCGCCTCGGCCTTGCTTTGGGACAGATCGCTTGCCGGGTCCGAGGCCAGCATCAAGGCTTTCAAGGCCGCTTGCGTGCCATCGGCCGGCACCGCCGCCATGGCCGCCCGCCGCTCGGCAGTGCCGCCGACATCAAGGGCGTCCAGCATCGCCTCGCCAAAGCCTTCGGCCCGTGCCACCGCCTTGGACTTTTCCCATTCGACATAGGCCGCGCCGCCGACGATCCCCAGCACAAGAAGCCCGCCGATCCAGCCATATTTGCGAAACATCGCATAAAGCCGGTCGCGGCGGACCTCTTCGGTCACCTCGTCGATGAAACTGTCGGGATTGCTCACCTTCGCGCCTCTCCTTGGTGGCCTGTCGGGCAACTGCCTGCGGCCGTGTTCGGTACGACATCGCCCCTTTGGTCGACATCTGGTTCAAGTCTTGGATTTGTCTTACAGGGCTTGCGCCCGCCCGCCAAGCCCTCGCGCCCGGTTGCGCGCCCGAATGGGCCCAAATCTGCGCGGCACGGTCTGCGGGCCCTGCGCGCGCCGCCCAGCCGGGCAAAGACCGCGATTGCGCCCAGCTTGGGCCACAATCCCATGCGATGCTGACCATTGATCGAGGTTCTTCAAAGGTTCCAGAATGGACGTCGCCACCCTTGTCAATCTTCTCCTCTTTGTCGGGGCCTTCGGCGCTAACCTGGCCGCAGGCGATGACAGCGGCAGCGCGGATGCCGAGAAAAACCGCCTTTATAACAGCGATGATTACAGCCGCACCGACCGGCTTGGCAGCGGCGATGACACCGTTACCGCCGATGCCGACAACCTGGCCTGGTTCATGGGCGGCGGCGATGATGAGTTGAGCGGTTCATCCGCCGCCGATTATGCCGATCTTGGCACCGGCGACGATCAGGCCCGCATGGGGGCGGGCAATGACATCGTGCTGGCTGGTGATGGCAATGACAACCTGGATGGCAACAATGGCAATGACCTTTTGCGCGGTGAAGCGGGCGAGGACAACATCTTTGGCGATCTGGGCGATGACAGCCTTGGCGGCGATGCCGGCAATGACAGCCTGGCCGGCGGCAGCGGGGCCGATATCCTGTCGGGCGGGCTTGGCGATGATCTTCTGTCGGGCTTCAGCCTGAGCGGCGGGGCCGGCGCGGGCATGGGCGCGCCGGATGGGGCCGACCAGCTATTTGGTGGGGCGGGCGATGACCGGCTGATCCTGGGCCGCGGCGACAGCGCCACCGGCGGCACCGGGGCGGACCGGTTCGAGATGGATGCGCGCTGGCGCGATGGCACGGGGGTCATGGTAATCACCGACTTCCGCGCGGCCGAAGACAGCCTGCTGTTGATGCATGCCCAGACACTTGCGCCTGATACCTCTCTTTCCATGGCCCCGACCCTGGCGGTCCAGACCACAGCCGACGGGTTGTCCAGCCGGATCCTTCTGAACGGCAGTCTGGTGGCCGTTGTCGAGGGCGTGCCCGATCTTGACCCCGCGCTCATCACGCTTCAGGCCGATGCCAGCGTCGATCCGGGCTATCTGGCCGATGACTTCGACACCGCACTGCCCGGCACCGATCAGGCCGACAGCGCCACCGGCGGCGAGGGCGATGACTATGGCCGCTTTGGGGCCGGGGCCGACACATTGGCGGGCGAGGCAGGCAATGACACGCTTTCGGGCGGTCTGGGCGCGGATGCGCGTTCAGGTGGCGCGGGCGACGACCGGCTGCGCGGCGAGATGGGCGATAACCTGTTGACCGGCGATGAGGGCACCGACCGGCTTTTTGGCGGCGCGGGCGCGGACACGCTGTCAGGCCACGATGCCGATGGCGCGGGCGGCACGGCCACCGCCATTGACGGAACCGACCGGCTGGAAGGCGGCGCGGGCGAAGATCTGCTGATCCTTGGCAAGGGCGATCTTGGCCTTGGCGGCGCGGGAACCGACACGTTCCGGCTGGACGCCACCACCAATGCCGATGTGGCCAACTTTGCCCCGGTCGAGGATTATCAGCGCGGCACCGACCAGATCGAGGTGCAATACACCCCGGTGTTCAATGCCAGCGGAGTGGAAGTGCCCCCGGTGCTGACCGTCATCATGGGGCCGAACAACACCTATGCCGTGATCCAGCTGGATGGTGAGCCCTTGGCCCATGTCACCGGCGCAACCACCCTGACCGCCGCCGATATCCGTCTGGTGCGCGACGCCTAAAGCCGGGCGAACCACGCCTCAAGCCGCGCCCGGTTCATCCCAAGGTCAGACCGGCCGTAACGCAGCCGCGACCAGACGGCCAGACCTTCGGGACCGGCCTCGGCGGTGACGTAATCGGGAAAGCCCCAGACGGCCGAACGCACCACCCAGGTGATGCGCCCCTCATCCACGCTTCCCGCCAGACGGGTCGCCCTTGGGGTCGCCTCGACGAGGGCCGCCAGCCGGTCAAGCCCGGCCCCTGCATCCGCCATGGGAAGAAAGCCGCGCGCCCCGCCCGGCTCGTCCACAATGCCCGAAGCCGTCGGCATCAGCGCCAGCGGCTGATGCCAGCGCTCGACCACATCGGGGCCAAGCCGAACATAGGCGGCAATGACCAGAAGACAGGCCAGAAGAACCCAGAAAGCCATCATCCGCGCCCTCACCTTTGCGTTCTGGCCCAGTGATAAAGGCAGATCAGCTCATGCGCGACATGCGCGCCCGCAATTGCCGTGGCCCCGGTGGTGTCATAGGGCGGCGAGACTTCGACCACATCGCCGCCGACCATGTTGATCCCGGCCAGATCGCGCAGACAGGCCGCCGCCTGCCAAGCGTGCAGGCCGCCCCAGACCGGCGTGCCGGTGCCGGGTGCCGCCGAAGGGTCCAGACAGTCAATGTCGAAGGTCACATAGGTGGGCCGATTGCCGACGATCTCTTTCGCCCGCGCCACGACATGCGCGCAGCCCTTTTCGTGGACGGTGCGCGCGTCGATGTATTCGACCCCCAGATAATCGTCACAAGCCGTGCGGATGCCGATCTGCACGCTGGTTTTCGGGTCCACAAGCCCGGTCTTCACCGCCTTATAGAAAAACGTGCCGTGGTCGATCCGGCTCATGTCCTCGTCCGGCCAAAGGTCGGAATGGGCATCGAAGTGGATCACCGACATGGGGCCGAACTTCTCGGCATAGGCGAGCAGGATCGGCAGGGTGATGAAATGATCGCCCCCCAGCGTGATGCTGCCCGCCCCTGCGGTGAGAATGGTGCGGATGTGATCGGTCAACAGGCCGGGAAAGCTGGGGGTATGGGCATAGTCGAAGGCCAGATCGCCATAATCGACGATGGTCATCTCTTCCAAGGGGTTGGTGGGCCAGCCATAGGGCGGATCAAAGGGCTGCAAGGCGCTCGCCTCGCGGATCGCGCGGGGGCCGAAACGGGTGCCGGTGCGGTTGGTGACCGCCTGGTCAAAGGGCACGCCGGTGATGGCCAGATCAACGCCTGTCAGGTCTTTGGTATAGCTGCGCCGCAGGAAACTCGTCGCCCCGCCAAAGGCGTTTTCAAAGGCAAGCCCGCGCTTCGTAGCACGGGTAAAGGCGGTGTCCACCTCGTGTTTGGCGTCTTCCATGGCCATGATCTGTCTCGGATGTATTCGGGTCGCGTCGTCGTTCGATCAGGCCCCGGAGACGCCGCGGATCGCATGGGCAGGGATCAGGGTGGCGGGTGAGGGGGTGGGGTGTCAAGGGGGGGCGGTTTAGTGGCGAAAAACCTAACTCAAAACAGATTTCTAGCAGACACCATCGTGTGCCTTCATGGCGAACCAAACTCACCACAGGGCCGCGCCCGACCTCGGGATGGCGCGCAGAGGCTGGTTTTGGGCGCTTTATGGTTCAACTTCTTCCCCCGAAGTTCTGCTGGTAACCTGCGCAAACGCTCCCTCCCGGGGGGAGGTCGGGCCATACCATTGGTTTCTCGAACCAATGGCGAAACCAATGGCAAACCCGGCGGGCTTCGCCCTTGATCCCGGGCAAGGGCGTAGGGTGGGGCGTCACCCCACCATCCCCCCCTGAACCTTAACAAGTCCTTAAAACGCCAACCTCAACCCATTGATAAAAACTTGTTATAAAGTGCTCTATCGTGGGACCTTAGCCCACTCGATATCCTTCGCGCACCAGATCATCCGTGACCTTGGCAATCGCCTTGCCCAAGGTCTCGACCACGAAATCCACCTCGCGTTCGGTGATGGTCAGCGCCGGGCTCATCACGTTCAGATGGCCCAAGGGCCGCACCATCAGCCCCATGGCTTCGGCATAATCCGAAATCCGCTTGCTCTCATTCGCCTCATCCGGCAACAGCGCCTTGGTCGCCTTGTCGGCCACCGATTCCACGCACATCATCAGCTTGCGGCCGCGCACGTCGCCCACCAAGGGCAGGTCCGAAAGGCCCGCCAGACGCGCCTCGAAATAGGTACCGACCCGGGCGGCATTGCCCAGAAGATTCTCGCGCTCCATGATCTCGATGTTCTTCAAAGCCGCCGCGCAGGACACCGGATGGCCGGAATAGGTGAAGCCCGTGGTGAACCAGCGATGCCCGCCTGTCGCCATCACATCCCAGATCCGGTCCGACATGATCATCGCCCCTAAAGGCACATAGCCCGAGGTCAGCCCCTTAGCCGTGGCCACCATGTCGGGCATGACGCCAAACTCATCCCATGAGGAGAACCAGTGGCCCAGACGACCAAACGACGTCACCACCTCATCGGCGATGAAGAGGATGTCGTGGCGCTGGCAGACCTCCCACATCCGTTTCAGATAGCCCTCTGGCGGCACGATGATGCCGCCTGAGGCCTGGATCGGCTCGGCGATAAAGCCACCGATGCGGTCCGCCCCTTCGCGGGCGATCAGCGCCTCGAACTCGGCGATCAGATGGTCGCAGAACTGCGCCTCGGTCATATGGGCCGGGCGGCGGTAGAGGTAGGGCGAGGAGAGATGATAGATCCCCTCGGACTGATAGCGGAACTCTTCCACCCGGTCGCCGTTTCGCTTGCCGACCGATTGGGTCAGATAGGTGGAGCCGTGGTAAGAGTTTTCCCGCGCCACAATGCCGGTTTTCTGCGGGTTGCCCTTGCAATGGTGGTAAAAGGCCACCGTCCGCACCGCAGTTTCCACCGCTGTCGACCCGCCCGTGGTGAAGAACACCCGGTTCAGATCACCCGGCGCAAGGGCGGCGAGCTTGCCCACCAGAAGCGCTGCCGTGTCCGAGGTCACGTCGCAGAAATAGTTGGTATAGGCGAGATTCATCGCCTGATCGGCCATTGCCTGCGCCATTTCGGCCCGGCCAAGGCCGATGTTGGTGCACCACATGCCACCGATGGCGTCAAAGTATTCCCGCCCCGAGGCATCCCACAGCCGGCAGCCCTGCCCCCGGGTCATCACCAGAGACCCCGACGCCTCGAAAGCGCCGAAGTTCACCCAAGGGTGGACGGCATGGTCATGATCCAGCGTCCAGGGCGAGGCATTGGTCAGGGTCCGGGGGGCGTTCATTTTGAATCTCCAGTCAATAGGAAGATCGAATAGCAGAGCCGCCCCGGAAAATCCAGAGTTTTGATCAAAAAAGGCGGCAGGTTTCCCCGCCGCCTGTCTTGCAATGCCCCGCCGTGGGGCAAGCGATTTTCCCCGAAAAACCGGGTCTCAGGCCAAAGGTTGCGCCCGTTCGACCAGCCGGGCAAAGAAGCTGGCGCCAATCGGGGCGGCCTCATCATTGAAGTCATAGGCGGCGTGGTGCAGCCCGGCTCCCGGCCCGGTGCCCAAGAAAAGATAGGCGCCGGGGCGGGCCTCGAGCATGTAGGAAAAGTCCTCAGACCCCATTTCGCGCACAGAATTGCCGTTCACCAGCCCCTCGCCCACGACCTCGGCCGCCACTTCGCAGGCGAAGGCGGCGTTTTCGGCGCGGTTGATGGTGGCGGGATAGCCCCAGTCATAATCGATGCGCGCGGTCACGCCATAGGCGGCGGCATGACCTTCGACGATCTCGTAGAAGCGCTTTTTCAAAAGCGCCCTCACATCGGGTTTGAAGGACCTGATGGTGGCACAGAACATCGCCTCTTCGGGGATGATGTTGCTGGCCGTGCCGGTGTGAATCTGGGTGACCGACACCACCGCCTCATCCAGCGCATAGACGTTGCGCGGGATGATGGTCTGGATCGCACCGACCATGCCGACCACGGCCACCACCGGGTCCACGCATTCATGCGGGGTAGCCCCGTGGCCGCCCTTGCCGGTGATATAGACAAAGGCGGTGTCCACACTTGCCATCAGCGCATCGGGCGTGGTCAGGAACTGGCCGAAGGGTATGTTCGGGGCGTTGTGGATGCCGTAGACCTGGGTGATGGCAAAGCGGTCCATCACGCCCTCTTGCACCATGACCTGACCACCGCCGCCGTCTTCCTCGGCCGGCTGGAAGAGAAGCGCGACGCGGCCCGAGAACTTGCGCGTCTCGGCCAGATACTTGGCCGCACCCAGCAGCATGGTCACATGGCCGTCATGGCCGCAAGCGTGCATCTTGCCGGGGATGGTCGAGGCATGCTCGGCCCCGGTCAGCTCTTCGATCGGCAGCGCGTCCATATCGGCGCGCAGGCCGATGGTGGGCCCAGCCCCCTGCCCGTTGATGATGGCAACAATGCCGGTCTTGGCGATGCCGGGATGGATTTCGTCCACGCCAATCTTGCGCAGCCGGTCGATGATGAAGGCGGCGGTGTTGTGGCAGTCAAAGGCCAGCTCGGGATGCTGATGCAGATGACGCCGCCAGCCCTTCATTTCTTCGGCATAGGCTGCGATACGGTTGAGAATGGGCATGGGGGCCTCCTTATGTCTGGCCTTTGAACAAATCGCAAAAACAGGGAAACGGCAATGACCCAAAGCGAATCTGACCGGCTCGTTCACGACGCCAAAGGCGGAATGCCCCGGCTTTTGGAGATCATGCGGCGGCTGCGCGACCCGGTTGCGGGCTGCCCTTGGGATATTGAGCAGACCTTCGCCACCATCGCGCCCTACACGCTGGAAGAGGCGCATGAGGTGGCCGATGTGATCGAACGGCAGGCCTGGGATGAGTTGCCGGGCGAGTTGGGGGATCTGTTGTTTCAGGTCGTCTATCACGCGCAGATGGCGCGGGACGCGGGGCTGTTTGGCTTTGACGACGTGGTGCGGGCGATTGCCGACAAGATGGTGGCGCGCCATCCGCATGTCTTTGGCGCTGAGTCGCGGGACAAATCCGCCGCGCAGCAAACCGCCGACTGGGAAAAGATCAAGGCCGCCGAGCGCGGGCCTGCTGGGGTGCTGGACGGCGTGGCGCTGGGGCTTCCGGCGCTGGTGCGGGCGGTGAAGTTGCAAAAGCGCGCCGCACGGGTGGGGTTTGACTGGCCCTCCACCGATGAGGTGCTGGCAAAGATGCGCGAGGAAATGGCCGAATTGGTTGAGGCGCGCGAGAGCCTTGGACCCGAAGAGGTGGTCGAGGAGTTTGGCGATCTGATGTTCGTCATGGCCAATCTGGCACGCCACATGCAGGTGGACCCGGAGACCGCGCTGCGCGCGGCGAACGCCAAGTTCACAAGGCGGTTTGCGAAGATCGAGGCTTGGCTGGCCGAGGCTGGCAAGACCCCGGCGATGAGCGATCTGGCCGAGATGGACGCGCTGTGGAACCGCGCCAAGGCCGAGAAAAAGGCCGAAAAAAAAGACTAGGGAAAAGGCTGGCGCCCAACGGCAGACCGGCACGCCTGGGTGATCTGGGGAAGCCTCCGGCGGGGGTATTTTCAGCCAAGATGAACCCAATTATTTTTGTCAGATATTGACCTGAGTAAAAAACTCAGGTTATGGGGGTGACATGAATTCCGACAAAAGGACTCAACCATGCGCCCTGCCCTTTTTGCTCTTGCCTTCGCCTCTACCGCCCTGCCCGCCTGGGCCGATGAGGTGAATGTCTATTCTCACCGCCAGCCCGAGCTGATCCAGCCGCTGGTTGATGCCTTTACCGCCGAAACCGGCATTGCGGTGAATGTTGCTTTTGTCGACAAGGGCATGGCCGAGCGCCTGCAGGCCGAGGGCGACCGCGGCCCGGCCGATCTGGTGCTGACGGTGGACATCGCCCGGCTGATACAGATAGTCGATGCGGGCGTGGTGCAGCCGGTGCAATCGGATGTGCTGGAGGCCAATATCCCCGCAGCCCTGCGCGACCCCGATGACCAGTGGTTCGGCCTGACCGCGCGGGCTCGGATCATCTATGGCTCGAAAGAGCGGGTGCAGCCGGGGGAAGTGACCACATATGAGGATTTGGCCACGGAAAAGTGGAAAGGCCGGATCTGTTCGCGGTCGGGGCTGCATGATTACAACGTGGCGCTCTTGGGTGCGGTGATTGCCCATTACGACGAGGCCACGGCCACCGCCTGGGCCGAGGGCGTGAAGGCCAATCTGGCGCGCAAGCCCGATGGGGGCGACCGCGACCAGGTCAAGGCGATTGCAGCGGGCGAATGTGACATTGCCATCGGCAACACCTATTACATGGGCCAGATGCTGGCCGACCCCGAGCAGGTTCCGGCGGCAGAATCGGTGAACATCGTCTTTCCGACCTTTGCCAATGGCGGCACGCATCTGAACATCTCGGGCATCGCCATGACCAAGTCGGCCCCGAACAAGGACAATGCGCTGAAGTTCATGGAATGGCTCTCGGGCGATGCGGCGCAGAAGATCTATGCCGAGACCAATCACGAATACCCGGTGAAAGAGGGCGTCGAACGGTCGGCGCTGGTGCAGTCCTGGGGCGAGTTCACCGCCGATGACAAGACCCTGGCCGAGATTGCCGCGCAGCGTCCGGCGGCGGTGAAGATCATGGAGACCGTGAACTTTGACGGCTGATCGGCCAAGGCCATGAGACCGGGAAAAGGGGGCCGTCGCGGCCCCCTTTTTCTTTGACCCTGCCGATGGGGATGGGCTAGCAAGGCGGCCTGGCACCAGGGAGAACCGCCCATGACGCGCAAGATCATCATCGACACCGACCCCGGGCAGGACGATGCCTTTGCCATTCTTCTGGCGCTGGCAAGTCCGGAACTGGAGGTTCTTGGGGTCACGGCGGTGGCGGGCAATGTGCACTTGCATTTCACCGAAAAGAACAGCCGCATCATCTGCGAGCTGGCGGGAAAACCCCAGACGCGGGTCTTTGCGGGCTGCGACCGGCCGATGAAGCGCAAGCTGGTAACGGCGGAATATGTGCATGGGCAGACGGGCTTGAACGGCCCGCAGCTGGCCGATCCGACCATGGCGCTGCAACCCCAGCACGCTGTTGATTTCATTATAGAAACCCTGCGGCGCGAGCCCGCGCATACGGTGACCTTGTGTCCGCTTAGCCCCCTGACCAACATCGCCGCGGCCTTTGAGAAGGCACCCGATATCGTCGGTCGGGTGCAGCAGATCGTGCTGATGGGGGGCGCCTATTTCGAGGTGGGCAATGTCACACCTGCGGCCGAGTTCAACATTTATGTCGACCCCGAGGCGGCCGAGATCGTGTTCAAATCGGGCGTGCCCTTGGTGGTGATGCCCTTGGACGTGACCCACAAGGTGCTGACCACCCGCGCCCGGGTCGAGCGGTTCCGCGCCATGGGAACCGAGGTGGGCCGGGTCTGCGCCGAGTGGCTGGAGTTCTTCGAGCGCTATGACATGGAGAAATACGGCAGCGATGGCGGGCCTTTGCATGACCCGACGGTGATCGCCTATCTGTTGCAGCCCGGGCTTTTCAAGGGGCGGCATATCAACGTGGAGATCGAGACGGGGTCGGAATTGACCTTGGGCATGACGGTGGCCGATTGGTGGGGCGTGACCGGGCGACCGGCCAATGCGCTCTTCATCGGCAGTGTGGATGCGGATGGGTTCTTTGATCTTTT
>VGDH01000034.1 GCA_016869835.1 Alphaproteobacteria bacterium | reverse complement strand
ATGGAAGAGAAGCTGCGCTTCGCCATCCGCGAAGGCGGCCGCACCGTCGGCGCCGGCGTCGTGTCGAAGATCATCGCCTGATGATCCCGAGACGCGCCCCAAAGGCTGTGTCGAAGACCATCGTGTGACCTGCGCGACAACTGACAAGAAAGGGCCGCCCCCACCGGGCGACCCTTTTGCCTTGCGCGCCCAAAACCCTGTCCGGAAACCCTGCCCGAACCACGTCGCGCCCAAGGAGGCAAGGGCTTAACGCTCTTGCGCGCCCTTGCCTGCCAGAATCAGCGGCGCGAGTTTGGCCACCCGCGCCACCCGCGTGGTCGCCGCCTTGGCAGAGCCCACGGCCAGCGCATGGCTTTTCTGGCGACCGGGTGTCAGGGCGTGGAAGGCATCGGCCAGTGCTGGATCAGCGTCCAGGGCCTCTGCCAGCTCGGCCGGAATTTCCATGGCCTGCATCGGCTTGACGGGCTTTGTCCCAGCCTCGGCATGGACCTTGGCCTCGGCGATCAGCGCGGTGATGGCAGGGGCCAGCCGGACCACCTCCGCCACATCGGTAAAGCGTATGCAGTCGGGATGGGTGGTATTCTCGCCTTGCCGGGTCAGCACCCCGTCCTTGTCCTGCAAGAGGCTGGCATTGAAGAAGGTCAGGCGAAAATCGCCACGAAAACCGCCCAGGATCGCAATGTTCCGCCCCGAATGCGTGTAACAGGGATGGCCCCATTTGGCTGTTTCGATCAGCCCTGCCTCGCGGCACAGTTGCCGCAACGCCGCCAAGCCTGCCGCCCAAAGCCGTGCCGAACACTGCGGCGTGGCAAAGCGTTTGCAGCGGCCGCAACCGTCGCGGAAATACTGGTCAGGCTGGGTTATCATGGCGCGCGTTTCCATGGGGCGAGCCTAAGCCCCTGAATCTTTGCCGCCAAGCCAGATTCCCTGACACTGCCCCTTGATTTCCCGCCGCCCATGCCGTAACCCGCCCGCAGGCCTAGGGGTATAGCTCAGCTGGTAGAGCGACGGTCTCCAAAACCGTAGGTCGCGGGTTCGATCCCTGCTGCCCCTGCCAAGGCCGATTTCCTGACACTTCCGCACGGGTCAGCCCAGCATTCTGGGGAACCGGGCCACATGTGGCGTGGCAGCCAAGGCAACCGGCTTGAAATGTGGTTGCTTTGGGCGTATCTCGTCGCGCAATAGAAGGATTGCAACGCTCATGGCCAACAAGACCTCTCCTGCACAGTTCATCGCGCAGACCCGCGCCGAGGTGGCCAAGGTCATTTGGCCGACGCGCCGTGAGGTTTTGCTGACCACGATCATGGTCTTCATCATGGCGGCCTTGACCGCCACCTTCTTCAGCCTGATCGACATGGCAATCCGCTTTGGTCTTAGGCTGATTGTCGGCGGCGTCTGATCGGGTCGCCCGCGAAATTCCCTTGAAATCAGGGCTGTTGGCGGCTATCTCGCCCACAAACACGGGAACACGGCGCGCAGCGATTCGAGTTGCGCGCTGTTTTTTGTACCCGAAACGGTCGGGGAAAGCCCCGGATAATGCAGGAAATTCAGTCCCTTGGCGGGCTGGCAAGTTAAGGTGGAAGAGGCATGGCAAAGCGTTGGTATTCGGTGAGCGTGCTGTCGAACTTCGAAAAGAAGGTCGCAGAGCAAATCCGTACGGCTGTCGCTGATGCCAATCTTGGCGACGAGATTGACGAGGTGCTGGTGCCGACCGAGGAGGTGATCGAGGTTCGGCGCGGCAAGAAGGTGACGTCGGAACGTCGCTTCATGCCGGGCTATGTGCTGGTGCGCATGGAAATGACCAACCGCGGCTATCACCTGATTTCGTCGATCAACCGGGTGACCGGGTTCCTTGGCCCGCAGGGCAAGCCGATGCCGATGCGCGATGCCGAGGTGAACCAGATCCTGAACCGGGTTGAAGAGGGCCAGGAAGCGCCGCGCAACCTGATCCGCTTTGACGTGGGCGAAAAGGTCAAGGTGACCGATGGCCCGTTCGAAGGCTTTGACGGCATGGTCGAGGATGTGGACGAGGCGCACAACCGCCTCAAAGTGTCGGTCTCGATCTTCGGGCGTGCGACGCCGGTCGAGTTGGAATTCACTCAGGTGTCGAAGAACAGCTGAGTGCATCGCGTGGGAGGCGCGCTTTTGGGGCCAGACCCCATTGGCAGACCGGACCACTAAACCGCGCAAATGCCCATGAGGGGCGGCGCAGTGATAAAGGAGAGGCCAGATGGCCAAGAAGATTATTGGCAGCTTGAAGCTGCAGGTGAAGGCCCAGCAGGCCAACCCGTCGCCGCCGGTTGGTCCGGCGCTGGGTCAGCGCGGGTTGAACATCATGGCGTTCGTGAAGGAATTCAACGCCAAGACCGCCGAGATCCCGCCCGGCACCCCGACCCCGGTCATCATCACCTACTACGCTGACAAGTCGTTCAGCCTTGAGCTGAAGACGGCTCCTGCGTCGTTCCTGATCAAGCAGGCCGCCGGTTTGCCGCCGGTGGGCAAGCGTGCGCGCTCCAAGGGCGCGACGAAGCCGGGCCGCGAAGTGGCTGGCACCATCACCACCGCAGCGCTGCGCAAGATTGCCGAAACCAAGATGAAGGATCTCAACGCCAACTCGATCGAAGCGGCGATGAACATCATCCTTGGCTCGGCCAAGTCCTGCGGCATCGAAGTGAAGGGCTGAGACCATGGCAAAACTCAGTAAACGTATCGCCAAGGCCAACGAAGCTTTCGCTGGCAAGGCGCTGGTGTCTGTGGAAGACGCCGTGAAGCTCATCAAGGGCGCGGCTTCGGCCAAGTTCGATGAAACCCTGGAAATCGCGATGAACCTGGGCGTTGACCCGCGTCACGCCGACCAGATGGTGCGTGGCGTGGTCCAGCTGCCGAACGGCACGGGCAAGACCGTCCGCGTCGCCGTTTTCGCCCGCGGTGCCAAGGCTGATGAGGCCAAGGCCGCCGGTGCGGACATCGTCGGCGCCGAGGACCTGATGGAGACCATCCAGCAGGGCAAGATCGAGTTCGATCGCTGCATCGCCACCCCTGACATGATGCCGCTGGTCGGCCGTCTGGGTAAGATCCTTGGCCCTCGCAACCTGATGCCGAACCCCAAGGTCGGCACCGTGACCATGGACGTCAAGTCGGCGGTCGAAGCGGCCAAGGGCGGCGAAGTGCAGTTCAAGGTCGAAAAGGCTGGCGTCATTCATGCCGGGATTGGCAAAGTGTCGTTCGACGAGGCCAAGTTGGCCGAAAACGTCCGCGCCTTTGTCGACGCTGTCGCCAAGGCCAAACCGACGGGTGCCAAGGGCGCCTATCTGAAGAAGGTCTCCTTGTCCTCGACCATGGGTCCGGGCGTCTCGGTGGATCTGTCCTCGGCAACCGCCTGAGCATCTGCGGGGCCTGGCCCCAGATGACCAAAATTGCAACGGCCGCCCCGAAAAGGGCGGCCGTTTGCTTGTTTGCAGTGCTCTCTCGGGTCACAGTTCGCGCATTGAGGCGAAACGTGCATTTGACCAAGAGGCCATCATGGCAAAACCGATTTTTCAGGATGGGGAAATGCGCCGTCTGGCGCGGCGTTTGGAGCCGGAGGCGGTTGAGCGTTTAGGCGCCGCCAAAGTGCAAGAGGCCGAGGATTTCCGGCTGTTCCGCTATGACACCCCGGATAGCAAGGTGGATATCGACCTGTATCGACGGCTGCAGACCGAAGCCAACAAGATGAAGATCGGAAACCAGTGGGTGCCGGAAGAGCATATCCAGCTTTTGTCGGCCTATCTGCGGGCGATGGGGGTTCAGGTTGCCGGTGGGGTCTGTCATGGCACCCGGCGCGGCAATGAGCAGGTCTGGTTCCGCAAGCATCTGGGTTCGCAAGCCGATGTGTTCGGCTCCGAGATTTCCGACAATGCGACCGAGTTTCCGCATACGATCCAATGGGATTTCCATGACGTTGATCCGGCCTGGATCGGGCAGATGGAGATGGTCTATTCCAACTCGTGGGATCATGCCCATGACCCGGAACTTGCCTTTTCAGGCTGGATCTCCTGCCTGCGTCCGGGTGGATTTCTGATGCTGGATCACGGCTGGAACTATCAGCCCGAGTGGGTGACCGCGATGGACCCCTTCGGCATTTCCGAGGCGGGGCTTGTGGCCATGCTGAACCGGGTTGGCGCGGACAAAGGCAGGGTGGTCGAGGTGATCGACGGCGGCTCGCACAAGGACATGCCGATCCGCACGGTCATGTTTCGCGCTGATCGGTGAGGGCAGGGCAAGACCATCCGGTGCAGGAGCCGGGGGCGACTGGCCCCCGGATAGCCGTCTATTCTTGTCACTTTGGCGCGCATGAACCCTTCAACCCCGAGGCCACGGGCAGCGAGAGCCCGGCCTATGACCGTTTCGTCTTTACCGACCACGACAGCCTGCCCACGGCGGCGGGTCTGGTCCGGATCGAGGATCGGGGCGAGGGGCCTGCAATCCTGTCGCGTCTGCCGAAGCTTTGCCCGCATCTGTTTTTCAAAGGCTATGACTGGGTCGTCTATCTGGACAACAACGCGCGGTATCTCTTGGACCCGGCGCGGATCATCCGGCTGGTTTGCCGCGAACATCCCGACGCCCCGGCAGGGCGCTATCTGTTTCGCCATCGCCGCCGCGCCTGTGCTTGGGACGAGGCGGATGAATGTCTGCGGCTGGGCTATATGACGGAGGAACAGCACGCCCACGTGACGGCGCATCTGGGCGCGGCGGGTTTCCCGCGCCAGGCCGGGCTTTGCGTCAATACCTGCCTTGTGCAGCGCATGGGGTGCCCCAAGACCGATGCGCTGAATTTGGCATGGTATGACAGCCTGACAATTCTGACGCGGCGCAATCAGGTGATGCTGCCCTGGCTTCTGGCCAGTCATGCCTGCCCGCACCGGGTGTTGGCCGCCAATATCCGGTCCTGAGTAGATTGGCCGATCTTCAGCCCCAAGGCCCGCGCGCGATTTCGCCGCAAGGCGATTGACCCCTGAGCTGACGCCGGGGCTTTCAAATTCGCGCGTCAGCGGCTAGTAAGCCCCTCATGCCAGCCTTCCGTGATTCGTCGCGGGGGTCGTGCATGCTTTGTCCGAGACGGTGGGTGGCGCGCAAACGCCTTAATTTCCCTCCTGAGATGGGGTTCGAGAACAATTATTCCGGGGTTTCCTCGGGTGATCAAGGCTCGGGACTTTATCGTGGACCCGAACGTGACGGGCCAAGGGTTCGTCACAAACATGAGCCGGGGGGAGACCCCCACACTTGGAGTGAAACTGTGGATAGAGCCCAAAAAGAACAGTTGGTCGAAGAACTCGGCCAAATCTTCGCAAGCTCTGGCGTTGTTGTGGTTGCACACTACGCAGGTATGACGGTTGCACAGATGCAGGACCTGCGCGCAAAGATGCGCGAAGTTGGCGGGTCCGTCCGCGTTGCCAAGAACACGCTCGCCAAGATCGCCCTTGAAGGCAAGCCCTCTGCAAAGATGGCCGGTCTTCTGACGGGCATGACCATGCTGTCCTACTCGGAAGACCCCGTGGCTGCGGCCAAGGTTGCCGAGGCTTATGCCAAGACGAATGACAAGTTCGTCATCATTGGCGGGGCAATGGGCGGTGAGGTTCTGGACCAGGCCGGTATCAAGGCCGTGGCCTCCATGCCGTCGCGTGAAGAGCTTATCGCTCAGATCGTGTCGTGCATCGGTGCGCCCGCGTCGAATATCGCCGGTGCCATTGGCGCGCCTGCTTCGAACATCGCAAGCATCCTTTCGACCATCGAGGAGAAGGCCGTGGCCTCCATGCCGTCGCGTGAAGAGCTTATCGCTCAGATCGTGTCGTGCATCGGTGCGCCCGCGTCGAATATCGCCGGTGCCATTGGCGCGCCTGCTTCGAACATCGCAAGCATCATTTCGACCATCGAGGAGAAGGCCGCGGCCTGATCCTTGCCTCGCGTGGGTTAACCCCACTTCGTTGGACCCCTCTCAAACTTACGGAACATGAAAATGGCTGATCTGAACAAACTCGCCGAAGAAATCGTCGGTCTGACCCTCCTGCAGGCGCAGGAACTGAAGACCATCCTGAAGGACAAGTACGGCATCGAGCCGGCCGCCGGTGGCGCCGTCATGATGGCTGCTGGCCCGGCTGCTGGTGGCGCTGGTGCCGCCGCTGAAGAAGAAAAGACCGAGTTCGACGTCGTTCTGACCGACGCCGGCGCCAACAAGATCAACGTGATCAAGGAAGTGCGCACCATCACCGGTCTGGGCCTGAAAGAAGCCAAGGACCTCGTGGAAGCCGGTGGCAAAGTGAAGGAAGGCGTTTCGAAAGCCGACGCCGAAAACTTCAAGAAAGCCCTGGAAGCCGCTGGCGCCAAGGTGGAACTCAAGTAATCCGCTCCGGGGCGCTGGCCCCGGCAAGGATTTTCAGGCTGGGGGCAGAGAAATCTGCCTCCAGCTTCTCGCGTCTCGGAAGGGGCTTTGTGCCCAAAACCTCTTCCAAGGCGCGGCAAGGTTCGGGAGCCTGCTGACGGGACAGCAGGCATGAATGGAACCTTCCCCCCTCTGCCCAAGCGGCGCGCTCCTGTGGCCCGACAGGACGTGCGCCGGGGAAAAGAAGAAAGGTAACGACGAGCATGGCTCAAGCTTACGTTGGCCAGAAGCGTATCCGCCGCTATTTCGGCAAGATCCGCGAAGTTCTGGGCATGCCGAACCTGATCGAGGTTCAGAAATCCTCATATGACCTGTTCCTGCGTTCGGGCGATGGCCCGAAACCCACCGATGGCGAAGGGCTGCAAGGCACCTTCCAGTCGGTCTTTCCGATCAAGGATTTCAACGAAACCGCCGTGCTCGAGTTCGTGAAATACGAGCTGGAAAAGCCCAAATATGACGTGGATGAGTGCCAGTCGCGCGACATGACCTATGCCGCGCCCCTGAAGGTCACGCTGCGTCTGATCGTGTTTGATGTCGATGAATCGACCGGCGCCCGCAGCGTCAAGGACATCAAGGAACAAGACGTATTCATGGGCGACATGCCCCTGATGACCTCGAACGGCACCTTCATCGTGAACGGCACCGAGCGGGTCGTCGTCTCGCAGATGCACCGTTCGCCCGGCGTGTTCTTTGACCATGACAAGGGCAAGACCCATTCGTCCGGCAAACTCCTCTTCGCCTGCCGCATCATCCCGTATCGCGGTAGCTGGCTGGACTTCGAGTTTGACGCCAAGGACATCGTGTTTGCCCGCATCGACCGCCGCCGCAAGCTGCCGGTCACCACGCTGCTTTACGCGCTGGGGATGGATCAGGAAGGCATGATGGATGCCTATTACGAGACCATCAGCTTCAAACATGTGAAGAACAAGGGTTGGGTCACCAAGTTCTTCCCGAACCGCGTCTCGGGCACCCGTCCGTCCTATGATCTGGTTGATGCCACCACCGGCGAAATCATCCTGAAGGCTGGCGAAAAGGCCACGCCGCGGATGGTGAAAAAGTGGAAGGATGAGGGCGCGGTTACCGAGCTTTTGGTGCCGTTCGACCATATTCTGGGCCGCTATGTCGCCAAGGACATCATCAACGAAGAAACCGGCGAGATCTGGGCTGAAGCCGGCGACGAATTGACGATCGACTATGACCGCGACGGCGAGCCGAAGGGTGGCACCGTCAAGACACTGCTGGATCAGGGCATCACCGAGATCCCGGTTCTCGACATCGACAATGTCAACGTCGGTCCCTACATCCGCAACACCATGGCGGCGGACAAGAACATGGGCCGCGATACCGCGCTCATGGACATCTACCGCGTCATGCGTCCGGGTGAACCGCCGACCGTGGAAGCGGCCTCGGCGCTGTTTGACACGCTTTTCTTCGATAGCGAACGCTATGACCTTTCGGCCGTCGGCCGCGTGAAGATGAACATGCGTCTGGATCTGGGCAAGCCGGACACCCAGCGCACGCTCGACCGCGATGACATCGTGGCCTGCATCAAGGCGCTGACCGAACTCCGTGATGGCAAGGGCGAGATCGACGATATCGACCATCTCGGCAACCGCCGGGTGCGCTCGGTTGGCGAGCTGATGGAAAACCAGTATCGCGTCGGCCTCTTGCGCATGGAGCGTGCGATCAAGGAGCGCATGTCCTCGGTGGAAATCGACACGATCATGCCGCAAGACCTGATCAACGCCAAACCCGCTGCGGCTGCGGTACGTGAATTCTTCGGCTCGTCGCAGCTGTCGCAGTTCATGGACCAGACGAACCCGCTGTCCGAGGTTACCCACAAGCGCCGCCTGTCAGCCCTTGGGCCGGGCGGTCTGACCCGTGAGCGTGCTGGCTTTGAAGTGCGCGACGTTCACCCGACCCACTATGGCCGGATGTGCCCGATTGAAACGCCCGAAGGCCAGAACATCGGCCTTATCAACTCGCTGGCCACCTTTGCCCGCGTGAACAAATACGGTTTCATCGAGACTCCGTATCGCAAGGTGATCGACGGCAAGGTGACCGATGACGTTGTCTACATGTCGGCAACCGAGGAAATGCGCCACACCGTTGCGCAGGCCAACGCCGCACAGGATGCGAGTGGCAAGTTCCAGGATGATCTGATCTCCAGCCGTAAAGCTGGCGAATTCATGCTGAACCCGCCGGATGCCATCGACCTGATCGACGTGTCGCCGAAACAGCTCGTGTCGGTTGCGGCCTCGCTAATCCCGTTCCTCGAAAATGACGACGCCAACCGCGCCCTTATGGGCTCGAACATGCAGCGTCAGGCGGTTCCGCTGTTGCAGGCCGATGCGCCTTTTGTGGGCACCGGCATTGAAGCAGTGGTTGCACGCGATTCCGGCGCGGCCATCATGGCCCGCCGCGCCGGCGTGATCGACCAGGTCGACGCCAGCCGTATCGTTATCCGCGCCACCGAAATGCTGGAGCCGGGCGAGCCGGGCGTCGACATCTACCGTCTGCGCAAGTTCAAGCGGTCGAACCAGTCGTCCTGCATCAACCAGCGTCCGCTGGTGAAGGTGGGTGACGTGGTCAAGCGTGGCGAAGTGGTGGCCGACGGCCCCTGCACCGACATGGGCGAACTGGCCCTTGGCCGGAACGTCATCGTGGCCTTCATGCCTTGGAATGGCTACAACTACGAAGACTCGATCCTGATTTCGGAACGCATTCTGAAAGACGACGTGTTCACTTCGATTCACATCGAAGAATACGAAGTCGCAGCGCGCGACACGAAACTGGGGCCGGAAGAGATCACCCGCGACATTCCGAACGTCGGTGAAGAGGCGCTGCGCAACCTCGACGAGGCGGGCATCGTCTATATCGGCGCCGAAGTGCAGCCGGGCGATATTCTGGTGGGCAAGATCACTCCCAAGGGCGAAAGCCCGATGACGCCGGAAGAAAAACTTCTGCGCGCCATCTTTGGTGAAAAGGCCTCGGATGTTCGTGACACCTCGCTGCGTCTGCCGCCCGGTGCCTATGGTACGGTGGTGGAAGTGCGCGTGTTCAACCGTCACGGTGTGGACAAGGACGAACGCGCCCTGCAGATCGAGCGGGAAGAAGTCGAACGTCTGGCGCGCGACCGCGACGACGAATTGGCGATCCTTGAGCGCAACATCTATGCGCGCCTCAAGGCGCTGGTGCTGGGCAAGACCGCGGTCAAGGGCCCGAAAGGCATCAAGTCCGGTTCGACCATCGACGACGAGCTGCTGGGCACGCTGAGCCGTGGCCAGTGGTGGCAGCTTGCCCTTGGCGAAGAGGCCGAGGCCAAGGAGGTTGAGGCACTGCACGACCAGTTCGAGGCGCAGAAGCGCGCGCTCGACAATCGCTTTGACGACAAGGTCGAAAAAGTGCGTCGTGGCGACGATCTGCCTCCGGGCGTGATGAAGATGGTCAAGGTGTTCGTGGCGGTGAAGCGCAAGCTGCAGCCGGGCGACAAGATGGCCGGCCGTCACGGCAACAAGGGCGTCATCTCCAAGGTCGTTCCGGCCGAGGATATGCCTTTCCTCGCCGATGGCACCCCGGTTGACCTCGTTCTGAACCCGCTTGGCGTGCCGAGCCGGATGAACGTCGGGCAGATTCTGGAAACCCACATGGGCTGGGCCGCGCGCGGTCTGGGCCTGAAGATCGACGATGCCTTGAAAGAGTATCGTCGATCGGGCGACCTGACCCCGGTGCGCGAGGCGATGCGCCTGGCTTACGGTGACGAGACCTATAAAGAGGCATTCGCTGACCGTGATGAGGCGGAATTCTTGGAACTTGCCGGCAATGTCACCCGTGGCGTGCCGATTGCGACCCCGGTTTTCGACGGTGCCAAAGAGCAGGACGTGAACGACGCACTGCGCCGCGCGGGCTTTGACACCTCGGGTCAGTCCGAAGTGTTTGACGGCCGCACTGGCGAGAAGTTCCAGCGCAAGGTCACGGTGGGCGTGAAATACATGCTCAAGCTGCACCACCTTGTCGACGACAAGCTGCATGCCCGTTCCACCGGGCCTTACTCGCTGGTCACCCAGCAGCCCTTAGGCGGTAAGGCACAGTTCGGCGGTCAGCGTCTGGGGGAAATGGAGGTCTGGGCCCTGGAAGCCTATGGTGCCGCCTATACCCTGCAGGAAATGCTGACGGTGAAGTCGGACGACGTGGCGGGCCGGACCAAGGTCTACGAAGCCATCGTCAAGGGCGAGGACAATTTCGAAGCCGGCGTGCCGGAATCGTTCAACGTCCTTGTCAAGGAAGTGCGTGGCCTCGGCCTCAACATGGAACTCCTGGATGCGGAGGAAGAGTGACGCAGCGTCGGGGTGAACCCCGACCTACGTAGGACGGGGTTCACCCCGCCACGCCTTCCCCCGCCGCCTTCATTCTTAGGAAATAAAATGAACCAGGAACTCTCGACCAACCCGTTCAACCCGGTGGCCCCCGTCAAGACCTTTGACGAGATCAAGATCAGCTTGGCTTCGCCGGAGCGCATCCTGTCGTGGTCTTACGGCGAGATCAAAAAGCCCGAAACCATCAACTACCGCACGTTCAAGCCGGAACGTGACGGCCTGTTCTGCGCCCGTATCTTTGGTCCGATCAAGGATTACGAATGCCTCTGCGGCAAATACAAGCGCATGAAATATCGCGGCGTCGTCTGCGAAAAGTGCGGTGTCGAAGTCACGCTGCAAAAGGTCCGCCGTGAACGGATGGGCCATATCGAACTGGCCTCGCCGGTTGCGCATATCTGGTTCCTGAAATCGCTGCCCTCGCGCATCGGCCTTATGCTGGACATGACGCTGCGCGATCTGGAACGCATCCTTTACTTCGAAAACTATGTGGTGATCGAACCCGGTCTGACCGACCTGACCTATGGTCAACTGATGACCGAAGAGGAATATCTCGACGCACAGGACCAGTATGGCGCCGACGCTTTCACCGCCAATATCGGCGCTGAGGCTATCCGCGAGATGCTGGCGGCGATTGATCTGGACGCGACCGCGGAACAGCTGCGCGCCGATCTGAAGGAAGCCACCGGCGAGTTGAAGCCGAAGAAGATCATCAAGCGTCTGAAGATCGTCGAAAGCTTCCTTGAATCCGGCAACCGCCCTGAGTGGATGGTGCTGACCGTTCTTCCGGTGATCCCGCCGGAACTGCGCCCGCTGGTCCCGCTGGACGGCGGCCGCTTTGCCACGTCGGACCTGAACGACCTCTATCGCCGCGTCATCAACCGCAACAACCGCCTGAAGCGCCTGATCGAACTGCGCGCGCCCGACATCATCGTGCGCAACGAAAAGCGGATGCTGCAAGAGGCGGTTGATGCCCTCTTTGACAACGGCCGTCGTGGCCGCGTCATCACCGGTACCAACAAGCGCCCGCTGAAATCGCTCAGCGACATGCTGAAAGGCAAGCAGGGCCGCTTCCGTCAGAACCTTCTGGGTAAGCGCGTCGACTTCTCGGGTCGTTCGGTCATCGTGACCGGTCCGGAGTTGAAGCTGCACCAGTGCGGTCTGCCGAAGCAGATGGCCTTGGAGCTGTTCAAGCCCTTCATCTACTCGCGGCTTGAGGCCAAGGGGCTTTCTTCGACCGTGAAGCAGGCCAAGAAGCTGGTGGAAAAGGAACGTCCCGAGGTTTGGGATATCCTTGATGAGGTCATCCGCGAACACCCGGTTCTTCTGAACCGCGCGCCGACGCTGCACCGTCTGGGCATTCAGGCGTTCGAGCCGATCCTGATCGAAGGCAAGGCCATTCAGCTGCACCCGCTGGTCTGTTCGGCCTTCAACGCCGACTTCGACGGCGACCAGATGGCTGTGCACGTCCCCCTCTCGCTGGAAGCCCAGCTGGAAGCCCGCGTGCTGATGATGTCGACGAACAACGTTCTGTCGCCCGCCAACGGCGCGCCGATCATCGTTCCGTCGCAGGACATGGTGTTGGGTCTCTACTACACCACCATGGAGCGCAAGGGGATGAAGGGCGAAGGTATGGCCTTTGCCGACATCGACGAGGTGGAACATGCCATCGCTGCGGGCGAACTGCATCCGCATGCCAAGATCAAGGCTCGCCTCCGCCAAGTGGACGAGGAAGGCAATATCTTCTGGAAGCGCTATGACACGACCCCCGGTCGTCTGCGTTTGGGCACCCTTCTGCCGCTGAATGCCAAGGCGCCCTTCGATCTGGTGAACCGCCTTCTGCGCAAGAAGGACGTGCAGACCGTCATCGACACCGTCTACCGCTATTGCGGTCAGAAAGAGTCGGTCATTTTCTGCGACCAGATCATGGGGCTTGGCTTCCGCGAGGCCTTCAAGGCCGGGATTTCGTTCGGCAAGGACGACATGCTTATCCCCGACACCAAGTGGGAAATCGTCAACGAGGTCAAAGATCAGGTTGCCGGTTTTGAACAGCAGTACATGGACGGCCTGATTACGCAGGGCGAAAAGTACAACAAGGTCGTGGATGCCTGGTCGAAGTGCAACGACAAGGTGACCGAGGCCATGATGGCCACCATCTCGGCCGAGCGTTTTGACGACGCCGGCGCCCAGATGGAGCCGAACTCGGTCTACATGATGGCCCACTCCGGTGCCCGGGGTTCGGTGACGCAGATGAAGCAGTTGGGGGGCATGCGCGGCCTGATGGCCAAGCCCTCGGGCGAGATCATCGAAACGCCGATCATCTCGAACTTCAAGGAAGGTCTGACCGTTCTTGAATACTTCAACTCGACCCACGGCGCGCGCAAAGGTCTGGCCGATACCGCGCTCAAGACCGCGAACTCTGGCTACCTGACCCGCCGTCTGGTGGACGTGGCGCAGGACTGCATCGTGCGCATGCACGATTGCGGCACCGAACGCGCCATCACCGCCGAAGCGGCTGTGAACGATGGCGAAGTCGTTCTGCCCTTGGCCGAACGTGTGCTGGGCCGCGTGGCTGCCGATGACGTCACCGTGCCGGGCATGGGCGAGGTGATCGTCGCCAAGGGTGAGCTGATCGACGAACGCCGCGCCGACATGATCGCGCAGGCGAATGTGGCGGTGATGCGCATCCGCTCGCCCCTGACCTGCGAGGCAGAAGAGGGCGTTTGCGCCATGTGCTATGGCCGCGACCTTGCACGCGGCACGCTGGTGAACCAGGGCGAAGCGGTGGGCATCATCGCCGCCCAATCCATCGGTGAACCCGGCACGCAGCTGACCATGCGCACCTTCCACATCGGCGGCGTGGCCCAGGGTGGCCAGCAGTCGTTCCTGGAAGCAAGCCAGGAAGGCAAGATCGAGTTCCGCAACCCCAACACGCTGGCCAACGCGGCCGGTGAGCAGATTGTCATCGGCCGCAACATGTCGCTGGCGATCATCGACGAGGCGGGGCAGGAACGCGCGGTCCACAAGCTGACCTACGGCTCCAAGCTGCATGTCAAGGAAGGCGCGACCGTCAAGCGCGGCACCAAACTGTTCGAATGGGACCCCTATACCCTGCCGATCATCGCCGAAAAGGCGGGTGTGGCACGGTTCAAGGACCTGATCTCGGGCATTTCGGTGCGCGATGAAACCGACGAAGCCACCGGCATGACGCAAAAGATCGTGTCCGACTGGCGGTCTGCGCCCAAGGGCGGCGATCTGAAGCCCGAGGTCATCGTGATGGATCCGGCGACCGGTGAGCCTGTGCGCAACGATGCGGGCAACCCGATCACCTATCCGATGTCGGTCGACGCCATTCTGTCGGTCGAAGACGGGCAGGAACTGCGCCCCGGCGACGTTGTCGCCCGCATCCCGCGCGAAGGTACCAAGACCAAGGACATCACCGGGGGTCTGCCCCGCGTGGCGGAACTGTTCGAAGCCCGTCGTCCGAAGGATCACGCGATCATCGCCGAAGCCGACGGCTATGTGCGGTTCGGCAAGGACTACAAGAACAAGCGCCGCATCACCGTGGAGCCTGTCGACGAGACCTTGCAGCCGATGGAATACATGATCCCGAAAGGGAAACATATTCCGGTCCAGGAAGGCGATTTCGTCCAGAAGGGCGATTACATCATGGACGGCAACCCGGCCCCGCATGACATCCTGCGGATCCTGGGTGTCGAGGCGCTGGCGAACTACATGATCGACGAAGTGCAGGACGTGTACCGTCTGCAGGGCGTTAAGATCAACGACAAGCACATCGAGGTGATCGTGCGTCAGATGCTCCAGAAGTATGAGATTCTGGACAGCGGCGAGACGACGCTTCTGAAGGGCGAAAACGTCGACAAGTTCGAGCTGGACGAAGCCAATTCCAAGGCGGTTGCCCATGGCATGCGCGAAGCCACCGCCGAGCCGATCCTTCTGGGCATCACCAAGGCGTCCTTGCAGACCCGGTCGTTCATTTCGGCCGCGTCCTTCCAGGAAACCACCCGCGTGTTGACCGAGGCTTCGGTTCAGGGCAAGCGCGACAAGTTGGTGGGCCTGAAAGAAAACGTCATCGTCGGCCGCCTGATCCCGGCGGGCACCGGCGGTGCCACAAGCCGTGTCAAGAAGATCGCCGCAGATCGCGACAGTCTGGTGATCGAGGCGCGGCGCTCCGAGGCAGAGACCGCCGCCGCGCTTGTTGCGCCGATGGATGTGGTCGAAACCGAGAGCGACATCGACAGCGGTCTGGTCTATACGATCGATAGCCGCGACCTGTAAGGCCGGTCAAGAAACGAAAGGCCCCTCGGGAAACCGGGGGGCCTTTTGCTTTGCGCGCATCCAACCCTTTTGCGGGCATGCCTCGCGGGGGCTTGCCGAGGCGTGCACGAAGTGCTCAACGAGGCAGGAGGGAAACAGGAGCCAACATGGCAATCTCGGACAATCTGCGCGGCGTGGCCTATATGTGCTTGTCCATGCTGGCCTTTACGGTCAATGACAGTTTCATGAAGGCCGTGACCGCCGATGTTCCGTTGTTTCAGGCCGTGTTCCTGCGCGGTTTGATTGCCATCTCGGGTCTGGTGGTGATGGGCAGCCTGACCGGTGCCTTTTGCCAGAAACTGCAGGGCGCGGACTGGCGGCTGATTACCCTGCGGTCGGTGGCAGAGATCTTTGCAACCATCACCTTTCTGACCGCGCTTCTGCACATGCCTTTGGCCAATCTTTCAGCCATCATGCAATTCTTGCCCCTGGCGGTAACGCTCGCGGCTGCGCTGGTCTTTGGCGACCGCATCGGTTGGCGGCGGCTTCTGGCCATTTTGATTGGCTTTGTCGGCGTGATGATCATCATCCGGCCGGGAACCCAGGCCTTTGACATCTGGTCTCTCATGGGCGTCGCTTCGGTCTTGTGCGTGGTGGTGCGCGATCTTGCGGTGCGGCGGATGGGAAGCCATGTGCCCTCGATCATCGTGGCCCTGGGGGCAGCGGTGATGGTGGCGGTGATGGGGCTTGGCCTGTCGCTGGTGCCAACCGACGGCATGGGGGCGAATTTCGATGGTCTGACCGGCTGGGTGGCTTTGGATGCGGTGCAATCAGCGCAGATCGGCGGGGCAGGGGCCTTTCTGATTGTGGGCTATCTCTGCGCGGTCACGGCCATGCGCTGGGGGGATATCGGCGTGGTGGCACCGTTCCGCTACACCTCGCTTTTGTGGGCCATCCTCTTGGGCTTTGCAGCCTTTGGTGAGCTTCCTGATGGCTGGACGCTGCTCGGGTCGGGGATTGTCGTTGTCTCGGGGATCTATACGCTTTTTCGCGAACGTCAGCAGCGGCGGCTTGCCGCCGCAGTCCCCCGCAGCGAAGGTTGACAACCCATCCGACTCCCCTTATCAGCCGCGCAACCCCCCTGCCCGGATTCTCGGGCGGGTGGGTTCTGATTGCTTGATGTGGCCATGATCCGGGCGAATGCCCCGATCCTCTGAGAATCTCCGCATCTCTCCCGCCAGCGGGGGAACATGCGGGTTTTGGTGTTTTGCGATAGGCGCGAACCACCCGTCGAGAAGCAGCGTCCCAAGGTTCGGGGCGAGTATTGACACCGCCCCCGGGATGGTCCCGAAGGGCAACACGAGGAAGTTGAATGCCGACGATCCAACAGCTGATCCGCAAACCGCGGTCGCCAGTGGTCAGCAAGTCCAAGTCGCAGCACCTGGAATCCTGCCCGCAAAAGCGTGGGGTTTGCACCCGCGTCTACACCACCACCCCGAAAAAGCCGAACTCCGCTATGCGGAAAGTTGCCAAGGTGCGCCTGACCAACGGCTTTGAGGTCATCTCCTACATCCCCGGCGAAAAGCACAACCTGCAAGAGCACTCGGTTGTCCTGATCCGCGGCGGCCGTGTGAAAGACCTTCCGGGTGTGCGTTACCACATCCTCCGCGGTGTTCTGGATACCCAGGGCGTCAAGGAACGTCGTCAGCGCCGTTCGAAGTATGGCGCCAAGCGTCCAAAGTGAGGAGATAACAGATGTCCCGTCGTCACGCCGCTGAAAAGCGCGAAATTCTGCCTGACGCCAAGTATGGCGATAAGGTCCTGACCAAGTTCATGAACAACCTGATGCTCGACGGCAAGAAGTCCGTCGCGGAATCGATCGTTTATGGCGCCCTTGACCGCGTTCAGTCGAAACTGAAGCGCGAGCCGGTCGAAGCCTTCCACGAAGCCCTGAACAACGTGAAACCCTCGGTCGAAGTGCGCTCGCGCCGCGTCGGTGGTGCCACCTATCAGGTTCCGGTTGAAGTTCGCACCGAACGCCGCGAAGCCCTTGCGATCCGCTGGCTCATCACCGCCGCCCGCAAGCGCAATGAAAACACCATGGAAGAGCGTCTGGCCGCCGAACTGTCGGATGCCGTGAACAACCGTGGCACCGCCGTGAAAAAGCGGGAAGACACCCACAAGATGGCCGACGCGAACAAAGCGTTCAGCCACTACCGCTGGTAAGGGGTCATCATGGCACGCGACTATCCGCTTGAGCGTTACCGTAACTTCGGGATCATTGCGCACATCGACGCAGGGAAAACCACGACTTCGGAACGCATCCTTTACTACACCGGCAAGTCCCACAAGATCGGCGAAGTCCATGACGGCGCCGCGACGATGGACTGGATGGAACAGGAACAAGAGCGCGGCATCACCATCACTTCGGCTGCCACGACCACCTTCTGGAACCGCCAGATCGACCCCTCGACCGGGGTTGGTGACAAGGCCTCCAAGTTCCGCTTCAACATCATCGACACCCCCGGCCACGTGGACTTCACCATCGAGGTTGAACGTTCGCTGGCCGTGCTTGACGGCGCTGTGGTTCTCCTCGACGGCAACGCCGGCGTGGAACCCCAGACCGAAACCGTGTGGCGTCAGGCTGACCGCTACAAGGTTCCGCGGATCGTGTTCGTCAACAAGATGGACAAGACCGGCGCGGACTTCATGAACTGCGTCAAGATGATCAAGGACCGCACCGGCGCCAACGCCATGCCGGTCGCTCTGCCCATCGGCGCGGAAGACAAGCTGGAAGGCATCATCGACCTCGTGACCATGGAAGAATGGGTCTATGAGGGCGAAGATCTTGGCGCGTCGTGGAAGCGCAAGCCGATCCGTCCGGAACTGCAAGATCAGGCCGACGAATGGCGTCTGAACCTGCTGGAAACCGCCGTGGGTCAGGACGACGCCGCGATGGAAGCCTATCTGGACGGCAAGGAACCGACCGCCGAAGAACTGCGCGCGCTGATCCGCAAGGGCACGCTCGCCATCGACTTCATCCCGGTTCTGGCTGGCTCGGCTTTCAAGAACAAGGGCGTGCAGCCCCTGTTGAACGCCGTGATCGACTACCTGCCTTCGCCTCTCGACGTGCCGCCCTACATGGGCTTTGCGCCGGGCGACGAGACCGAAACTCGCAACATCGCCCGTTCGGCGGATGACGAACAGCCCTTCTCGGGTCTGGCATTCAAGATCATGAACGACCCCTTCGTTGGCTCCCTGACCTTCACCCGGATCTATTCGGGCAAGCTGGCCAAGGGCGATGCGATGATGAACGCGACCAAGCAGCGCCGCGAGCGCGTTGGCCGTATGATGATGATGCACGCCATCGAGCGTGAGGAAATCACCGAAGCCTTCGCAGGCGACATCATCGCTCTGGGCGGCCTGAAGGAAACCACCACGGGGGATACCCTGTGTGATCCGAACGCGCCGGTCGTTCTCGAAACCATGACCTTCCCGGTCCCGGTTATTGAGATTGCCGTGGAACCCAAGACCAAGGCCGACCAGGAAAAGATGGGCATCGCTTTGGCCCGTCTGGCTGCCGAAGACCCGTCCTTCCGCGTGGAGACCGATATCGAATCCGGTCAGACCATCATGAAGGGCATGGGCGAACTTCACCTCGACATCCTCGTCGACCGTATGCGTCGCGAATTCAAGGTCGAGGCGAACATCGGTGCCCCGCAGGTGGCCTACCGCGAAACCATCTCGCGTTCGACCGAGATCGACTATACCCATAAGAAGCAGACCGGTGGTACGGGCCAGTTCGCCCGCGTCAAACTGGTAATCGACCCGACCGAACCCGGCGAGGGCTATTCGTTCGAATCGAAGATCGTGGGTGGTGCCGTGCCGAAGGAATACATCCCCGGCGTTGAAAAAGGCATCAAGTCGGTGATGGATTCGGGCCCGCTGGCTGGCTTCCCGGTGATCGACTTCAAGGTCGCGCTGATCGACGGTGCCTTCCACGACGTGGACTCCTCGGTTCTCGCCTTTGAAATCGCCACCCGCGCTGCGATGCGCGATGGCCTGAAGAAGGCAGGTGCCAAGCTTCTTGAACCGATCATGAAAGTCGAAGTCGTCACCCCGGAAGAATACACCGGCGGCGTCATCGGCGACCTGACCTCGCGTCGGGGCATGGTGACCGGTCAGGACAGCCGCGGCAATGCGAACGTCATCGCCGCCATGGTTCCGCTGGCCAACATGTTCGGCTACATCAACCAGCTGCGTTCGATGACCTCGGGCCGCGCTGTGTTCTCGATGGAGTTCGACCATTACGACGCGGTTCCGGAGAACATCTCGCAAGAGATCCAGAAGAAATACGCCTAACCGGTGTGGCGGGGTGAACCCCGCCCTACCATCCCCGTAGGGTGGGGTTTTACCCCACCGCATCCAACCAGATAAGGAGTTTGCCAAATGGCAAAGGCAAAGTTTGAACGGACGAAACCGCACGTCAACATTGGCACGATTGGCCACGTTGACCATGGCAAGACGACGCTGACGGCAGCGATCACCAAGTATTTTGGTGAGTTTCGCGCCTATGACCAGATTGACGGTGCGCCGGAAGAGCGGGCTCGTGGGATCACGATCTCGACCGCTCACGTGGAATATGAGACCGAGAACCGTCACTATGCGCACGTCGACTGCCCCGGCCACGCTGACTATGTGAAGAACATGATCACCGGTGCGGCGCAGATGGACGGCGCGATCCTGGTGTGCGCGGCCTCTGACGGCCCGATGCCCCAGACCCGCGAGCACATTCTCTTGGGCCGTCAGGTGGGTATCCCCTACATGGTCGTCTACATGAACAAGGTTGACCTTGTTGACGACGAAGAGCTGATCGAGCTTGTCGAGATGGAACTGCGCGAGCTTCTGTCGTCCTACGAATACCCCGGCGACGACATTCCGATCATCAAGGGCTCGGCCCACCAGGCCATGATCGGTGAGCGTCCGGAGATCGGCGAATCCTCGATCCGCGCGCTGATGAAGGCTGTGGACGAATACATCCCGACCCCGGCACGCGCTGTGGATCAGCCCTTCCTGATGCCGATCGAAGACGTGTTCTCGATCTCGGGCCGCGGCACCGTGGTTACGGGGCGTGTGGAGCGTGGCGTGATCAACGTCGGCGACGAAGTTGAGATCGTGGGCATCCGCGAGACCAAGAAGTCGGTCTGCACCGGTGTGGAGATGTTCCGCAAACTCTTGGACCGTGGTGAAGCTGGCGACAACGTCGGCGTTCTCTTGCGCGGTATCGACCGTGAAGGCGTGGAACGTGGCCAGGTGCTGTGCAAGCCGAAGTCGGTGAACCCGCACACCAAGTTCGAAGCCGAGGCCTATATCCTGACCAAGGAAGAAGGCGGCCGTCACACGCCGTTCTTCGCGAACTATCGCCCGCAGTTCTACTTCCGTACGACGGACGTGACCGGGACGGTTCAGCTGCCGGAAGGCACTGAAATGGTGATGCCGGGCGACAACCTGAAGTTCAACGTCGAACTGATCGCACCGATCGCGATGGAAGAGAAGCTGCGCTTCGCCATCCGCGAAGGCGGCCGCACCGTCGGCGCCGGCGTCGTGTCGAAGATCATCGCCTGATGATCCCGAGACGCGCCCCAAAGGCTGTGTCGAAGATCATCAAGTAATTCGGGTCAAACCGGATACAAGAACAGGCCGCCTCCGGGCGGCCTTTTTCTTTGTTCCCCGCCAAACTCCTCGAAGCCCGTTCCGGGCACTCGTCGTCACCCCCGACGAGGCCACGAAGGGCCCGAGGAGGGCAGGGCATCCAGAAAGCGGCTGGCGTCCTCGCGGATTACCGCCCGCCGCGCCGGGTCCATGGCACGCAAGGTTTTCACCGGCATCGCCATGCGGGGGTTCTTGGCAAACCGCGCCTCGTGGCGATCAATGAAATTCCAGTAGAGATAGTTGAACGGGCAGGCCTTTGGCCCCAGTTTTTCCTTCACGTCAAAGGCGCAGCCGTCGCAATAGTCTGACATGCGGTTGATATAGGCCCCCGAGGCGGCATAGGGTTTCGACCCCAACCGCCCGCCATCGGCGTGCAGCACCATGCCATGCGTATTCGGCAATTCGACCCAGTCGAAGGCATCCGCATAGACGGCAAGATACCACTCTTCCACCTTTGCCGGGGTGATCCCGGCAAGAAGGGCGAAGTTTCCGGTCACCATCAGGCGCTGAATGTGATGGGCATAGGAGGTGCGGCGGGTCTGGCCCACCACCTTGGCCATGCAGCGCATGGGGGTGTCGCCCGTCCAGTAGAGGTCCGGCAGGGGCCTCGCTGCCCCCAGCGCGTTGGTTGCCGCATAGCCGGGCATCTCCAGCCAGTAGATCCCGCGCACATACTCGCGCCACCCCAGGATCTGCCGGATGAAACCTTCAACGGCGTTCAAGGGGGCATGGCCAGCGCGATAGGCTGCCTCGGCCGCTTTGCAGACCTCATCCGGCAACAGCAGCCCGCAGTTGAGCGCCGGCGACAAGAGGCTGTGATACAGGAAATCCTCGCCTGTCTTCATGGCATCTTGCACATCGCCGAACGCGGGCAGCGCATCGGTGATGAAGTGGTCCAGCGCCGCCAATGCCTGATCGCGGGTGACCGGCCAGCCAAAGGGTTCCAGATCGCCGAAATGATTGGCGAACCGCTTTGCCACTAGGTCCATCACTTCGCGGGTGATGTCATCTGGCGAAAACCGCAGCCGGGCCGGGGGGCGGGTGCCTTTCGGCAGCGGCTTGCGGTTGTCGCTGTCAAAGTTCCATTGGCCCCCGACGGGCGCGCCTTCCGCCATCAAGAAACCCGTCCGGCGGCGCATCTCGCGGTAGAAATACTCCATCCGGCTGGTCTTGCCAGCTTTGGCCAGCGCCGCGAATTCCGAGCGAGAGCAAAAGAACCGCTCATCCGACAGGATGGTTACCGGCACTCCCAGGGCCGCTTGCCAGCCTTCGATCATCTGCAGGACGCGCCATTCGCCGGGCTCGGTCACGATGATGCGCTTGGGCGCGTGGCGGGCAACCGCCCGTGCCACCTCACCCGAAAAGCTGTGGCTATTGGCCGGATCGTCGAGCCGCACATAGTCCACCCGCACGCCGCGCCCCTGCAACGTGGCCGCGAAATGCCGCATTGCTGACAGCAGAAGCACAATCTTCTGCTTGTGATGCGGCACATAGCGCGCCTCCTCCATCACTTCGACCATCAGGACCACGTCACGATCCGCGTCCAGACCCGCCAGCGCCGAAAGCGTGGTGGACAGCTGATCGCCAAGGATCACGATAAGCCTGTGCATCTGTCTTTCCCTTGCCTGAGCGGATGGTGAGAGACAGCATAGGTGGGGCGGATCGCACGGGCGGCAAGGCGGGTGGAAATGCAAGGCATGGTGCAGAAAAGCCCGAGAATTCCCTTGCCGAACCCCGGTGCGCCCTATAGAGGAGCGCAGAGACTCCGTTTGGAGATTCGTGCTTTCGACTATTCACAAAGCGAACCTATGAGCCGGGCATCCCGCCCGAGTTTACGTTCGGAAGGAAGAACTGATGCAAGGTCAAACCATTCGCATTCGGCTCAAGGCCTTTGATTACCGCGTGTTGGATGCCAGCACCCAGGAAATCGTCTCCACGGCCAAGCGCACCGGTGCCACCGTTCGCGGCCCGATCCCGCTGCCGAACAAGATCGAGAAATTCACGGTTCTCCGTGGTCCGCACATCGACAAGAAGTCGCGCGACCAGTGGGAGATCCGCACGCACAAGCGCCTGCTCGACATCATTGATCCGACCCCCCAGACCGTGGACGCGCTGATGAAGCTCGACCTCGCCGCTGGCGTGGACGTCGAGATCAAAGTGTAAGGGGGCATGACCATGCGCTCTGGCGTTATCGCAAAGAAGCTGGGCATGACCCGGCTGTTTCTGGAAAACGGCACGCAGGTGCCGGTGACCGTTCTGCATCTCGACAATCTTCAGGTCGTGGCGCAGCGCACCGCTGACAAGGACGGATATACCGCTGTTCAGCTTGGCGCGGGCTCGGCCAGGGCCAAGAACACCACGGCCGCGCAGCGTGGCCACTTCGCCAAGGCGAATGTGGCACCCAAGCGCAAGATCGCGGAATTCCGCGTGTCGGCTGACAACCTGATCGACGTGGGCGCGGAAATTACCGCCGACCATTATCTGGCAGGTCAGTTCGTCGACATCGCCGGCACCTCGATCGGTAAAGGCTTTGCCGGTGCGATGAAGCGTCACAACTTCGGCGGCCTTCGCGCCTCGCACGGTGTGTCGGTGTCGCACCGCTCGCACGGCTCGACCGGCCAGTGCCAGGACCCCGGCAAGGTGTTCAAGGGCAAGAAGATGGCAGGCCATCTGGGTGCCGTTCGCGTCACCACGCAGAACCTGCAGGTCGTCAAGACCGATGCCGACCGTGGCCTCATCCTGGTCAAGGGCGCTGTCCCCGGTTCCAAGGGGGGCTGGGTCACCGTCAAGGACGCCGTGAAGAAAGCCGCTCCGGCTGGTATTCCGCTGCCCGCCGCCGTTCGCTCGGCTGCTGCCGCAGCGCCTGCTGCTGCCGAAGGGGGTGAAGCATGAAACTTGATGTGATCAAGCTGGACGGCAAGAAAGCCGGTTCCGTCGATCTGGACGAGGCCCTGTTCGGCCTTGAGCCGCGCGCCGACATCCTGCACCGCGTTGTGCGTTGGCAGCGTGCCAAGGCACAGGCCGGGACCCACTCGGTTCTGGGCAAGTCGGACGTTTCCTACTCGACCAAGAAGATCTATCGCCAGAAGGGCACCGGCGGCGCACGCCACGGTTCCAAGAAGGCCCCGATCTTCCGTCACGGTGGCGTCTACAAGGGCCCGACCCCGCGGAGCCATGCCCATGACCTGCCCAAGAAGTTCCGC
Organism: Alphaproteobacteria bacterium; assembly: GCA_016869835.1. Taxonomy (GTDB): domain Bacteria; phylum Pseudomonadota; class Alphaproteobacteria; order Rhodobacterales; family Rhodobacteraceae; genus Tabrizicola_A. Next base: position 1,386 of record VGDH01000034.1, on the reverse strand, counting down.
GCCCTGGGTCTGCGCCACGCCCTTTCGGCCAAGGCCAAAGCGGGCGAGCTGGTGATCCTTGATGCGGCCACCTTGGCCGACGCCAAGACCGGCCACCTGGCCAAGATGGTGTCGGAACTGGGCTGGAAGCGCGCCCTCATCATCGACGGTGCGGCCGTTGACGCGAACTTCGCGCTGGCTGCTCGCAACCTCGATGGCGTGGACGTCCTGCCTACCATCGGCGCCAACGTCTATGATATCCTGAAGCGTGACATCCTGGTGATCACCAAGGCAGGTATCGAAGCTCTGGAGGCTCGTCTGAAATGAGCGCGAAACCCGAACATTACGACCTGATCAAGAAGCCGGTCATCACTGAAAAGGCCACCATGGCCTCGGAGGCGGGTGCCGTCGTGTTTCAGGTGGCCATGGACGCGACCAAACCGCAGATCAAAGAGGCCGTAGAGGCTGTCTTTGGCGTCAAGGTCAAGGCCGTGAACACCACGATCACCAAGGGCAAGGCCAAGAAGTTCCGTGGCCGCGGCGGTGAGCGTTCCGACAAGAAAAAGGCATACGTCATGCTGGAAGCCGGTCAGTCGATCGACGTGTCGACTGGTCTGTGAGCCAAGGCCGGGGTGAACCCCGACCTACGAGTTGAGAAAGCCCCTGCCGGAAGGCGGGGGCTTTTTCTGTTTGTGGCCCTCAAACTTCTGAGGCAACCTGTATCGATGGACTGACGGAGAAGAGTCAATCGAAGAACTATCTGATAGGAGGCCTAATCTGTCTGGTAGCGGCTTTGGCTTTTGGTATTGAGCCGGTGCAGCGGATGGTAAACGAGGCAGCAAATCAGGGCACCTTAAGGGGTGTCGAAAAATGCATGGAGTATGCGACTAGCGAGCTTGTATCCAAGGAAGCTGTAAAAGCATCGTGCGCCCAGTCCTTTCAAGAACGACTTTATCTCCCGGGCTTGGCCTCGGGAAAAGCAGGTCCGCGCATAGATCAAGAAATTGTGGGCTTCGAAGGACTGCTTCAAAACAAGACCGCCGACCATGTGACGACTTGGACTCGGATCGAAGTAAGCATCTTCGACGCGGGCGGCAAAGAACGTAAAGTCGTTGCTGAAACACCGATCTGGATTGACCCAATGGGCGAAGCAGACTTTAAAGTGGAACTGCGCGATTTGAAGCCCGAACAACTTGACGACATCAAGTGGTGTGAACTCGATGACCAAGCGCCGAAAGGGTGCTTCTCATGGGGTATTACCGGCGTAATGGGACTCGTGATCTAGTCACTCGGGGTGGTTTCGGCGCGCTTCCAATTGAACGGCGAGAAGTCGCCTGTTGGTCCCTTGCGAACTTCTGCTCTGACTTCCCCAAAGAATCCCCCCCCCCCCCCCCCCCCCCCCCCCCC
>VGDH01000033.1 GCA_016869835.1 Alphaproteobacteria bacterium | reverse complement strand
CCAGCTCCCGAGGTCATCCAGTGGCCGGCTACGCCATCCGGAGCCGCTCCGCCGGCCACGCCAGCCGTAGCGTCAAGACCAATCATGCACTAAGACTAAAAGCGGACCACTAGATTGGGGCAGGCCAGGCCGATCCGCCCCAAAGCGCCGATTGCGACCCGCGTAGCACTTCGATCCGACCAATGCCGGCCGAGGGTAAGGTGCCAAAATCATACTCGGTTTGCACTGCAGTCGGGTCAGTCACGCGAATGCCATCGACGAAAACCGCAATGTAGCGCTGGTCGGCACCACGGATGCGCATCTTGGCCGGGCTGCCCAAGGGCCCCTGGTTTGACACCGACACGCCAGGCAGGCGCGACAGTGTCTCGGTGATCTGGGCGGCGTCGGGGACATTGTCCTCTTCCGGGCTCACCACCGAAACCGAAACACCCGTACGGATGCGTTCAACGGCAGCCTTGACCGCTGACACCACGATCTCTTCCAGTTCGATCTCTTGCGCCTTTGCCGGAATGGCCAAGGCGGACACCAGCGCGATAACAGGAATACTTAGCCTTTTCATGGCTTTGATCCTTTGACATTCCCCACCGGCGGCGGGGATCGGGTATGCGTCTGTCTTGGGAAAGGCCAAAGACCTTCCGCCGACGGTGAACGTCACCACTGGCGAAAGTCGCCTGCCGATGCGCGCCCCGCGCCCAGGTAAGGGTGATCACCCTGGCAGGTCTCCTGGCTTGCGGGTCAGGGCTTTGACGGGCCTTCCCGGGGTTGATCCCCAGTGGCATGTGCCGTCATCGCTCGCCGCTTACAGTTGCGGGGGCAGCTGTGGATTTGCACCACATTCCCTTTTCATCCGGGGCTAGCCGGAACCGAAGGTGAGCTCTTCGAAGCGCAAGGTGCCGCCCTGTCAAGCGCAGCTTTTGTCTCGGCCTGCGGCGATATCGCGGTTCCCGGCAGACAGGTCGCAATCGGGCGACGGGGTCGGAAACCGACACGCGGCGCGGCGCGGGCGGGATGGACCGGGGCGGTCAGGGCGGTCAGGCTGGGGGTCGAACGTGACGGCCAAAAGGGGAGGTGACGCCGATGATCGGGGATCTGGGGGCAAGGGATGCAACAGAGCTTGCCGAACGCGTGACCCGCCGTGAGGTAAGCCCCGGTGAGCTTTTGGACGCGGCTCTTGTCGCAGTCGAGGGGCGCAATCCGGCAATCAACGCGGTCGTGCAGATGCAAGAGGGCGTGGCGCGCAAGGCGATTGCCGATGGCCTGCCCTATGGCCCCTTTCGCGGCGTGCCCTTTCTGTTGAAGGATCTGGGCTGCGAAGCGGTCGATTTTCCCGGTCACAATGGCAGCCGCCTTTTGGCCAACACGCGCTATGGCCGCGATTCGGCGATTTATGAGCGGATCCGCGCGACAGGCGTTGTCACCTTCGGCCGCACCACCAGCCCCGAGGGCGGGATCGGCGCGGCGACCGAGGCTGCGGTCTATGGCGGCCCCACCCGCAACCCCTGGAACCTGAACCACACGCCGGGCGGGTCGTCGGGCGGCGCGGGGGCGGCGGTGGCGGCTGGCATCGTGGCCTTTGCCCATGGATCGGATGGGGGCGGATCGGTGCGCATCCCGGCGGCAAGCTGTGGGCTGTTCGGCTTCAAGCCCACCCGGGCGCGGCTGCCCGATGGGCCTTATGTCGGCGAAGGCTGGGCGGGCATGGCGATTGACGGGTTCCTGACGCGATCGGTGCGCGACACGGCGCGGATGCTGGATGCCTGTCACGGCACCGACCTTGGCGCGCCCTATGCCGCCCCTGCCCTGCGCGCCAGCCATGCCGATGCGATCTCGCGCCCGCCCGGACGGCTGCGCATCGCGGTCTGCGACACGACCTTCACCGGCGAGCCTATCCACCCCGAGGTGGCCGAAGCGGTGCGCGCTACGGCACGGCTTCTCGAAGGCATGGGCCATCACGTCGAACCGGCGCAGATCCGCGCCGATGTTCCCATGATGATGCGGGCCTGGACCGATATCGTTGGGGTAGGCACGGCGCTTGGGGTGAAAAAGGCGCTTAAGGGTCGGCCCCTGACGGTGGATCTGGTCGAGGGGGTCAGCCGGGGCGCCTGCGCCCATGCCGACAGCCTGCATCCAACCCGCTACCTTGAAGCAGTTGGCGAGATTCACGCCTTTGGCCGCCAGATGGCAGGCTTTTTTGCCCAGGGGCCCGACATTCTTCTGTCCGCCACGCTCGCCGAACCGCCCGCCCCCATCGGCCGCTTCAACCATGAGACTGAGGATTACGTCGGCTACCGGATCGGCCCGAACGGGATCTTTGCCTATTCGCCCTTCTGTGCCGTGTTCAACGCCAGTGGTCAGCCCGCCGCAAGCCTGCCTTTGGCCGTGTCGTCAAACGGGCTGCCGATCGGTGTTCACCTCGCAGCGGCGTTCGGCAGTGATGACACACTCATCAGCCTGTGCGCGGAAATCGAGCAGGCACAACCCTGGGCTGCATTCCGCGCCCCGATTGCGGGGTGAATGCAGGTTTCTGTTGCACCACAGGAAAAACGCGGGCCAGATATGATCAAAACATCAGGGAGCGAGTCACAGTGACCGAGCGTAACGCCATTGAAGCCCGCAATGTCGTCAAGGCCTTTGGCCAGGGCGACAGCGCTGTGCGCGCCCTTGACGATGTCTCGGTCGAGATCCGTGAAGGTGAATTCTTTACGCTCCTTGGCCCGTCGGGTTGCGGCAAGACCACGCTTTTGCGGCTGATTGCCGGGTTTGAAATGCCCACCGAGGGGGTGATCCTGCTGGATGGTCAGGACATCACCTATCTGCCGCCAAACCGGCGGCCGGTGAATACGGTCTTTCAGTCCTATGCGCTGTTTCCCCATCTGACCGTGGCGCAGAACATCGCCTTTGGCCTTGAAATGCAGGGCAAACCCGCGGCCGAGGTCAGGGCGCGCACCGATGAGATGCTGGCGCTGGTCAAACTTGAGACAATGGCCAACCGCAAGACCAGCCAGCTTTCAGGCGGCCAGCAGCAGCGTGTGGCGCTGGCCCGTGCGCTGGCGCCGCAGCCCAAGGTCCTGCTTCTGGACGAACCCTTGTCGGCGCTCGATCTCAAGCTGCGGCAGGCGATGCAGATCGAATTGAAGCGGCTGCAGGTGGAAACCGGCATCACCTTTGTCTTCGTGACCCATGATCAGGAAGAAGCCCTGACCATGTCGGACCGCATCGGCGTGATGTCGAACGGCAAGTTGCAGCAGGTTGGCACCGCCAAGGAAATCTACACCCGACCGAAGAACCGCTTTGTCGCCAGCTTCATCGGCGAGACGAATTTCCTGACCGCCGAAGCCGAAGGCGGCAAGGTCCGGCTTGGCTCGGGCGATGTGGTCAACTTCGACGCGCCCGCCAAAGGGACAGTCACGCTGACCGTGCGGCCCGAACAGCTGCGCCTTGGTCCTGCGGACGAGGCTGGTGCCATTGCTGCGACCATCTCGAACCTCGTCTATTTCGGCACCGATACCCATGTGCATCTGGAACTGGCCGACAAGACCGAACTGGTGGCGCGGGTGCAAAGCCCGGCCACGGGCGATGCCGGGTTCGAACGGGGCGGCAAGGTTGGACTGCGCTTTGCGCCCGGCGCATTGCAAATCGTGGGGGATTGACCATGAGCCCCGCCGAAGAGGCCCAGATCAAGCAATCGGCCCGCAATGGCTGGCTTTTGTCCTTGCCCGCGATCGTCGTGCTGACCATCGCGGCCTCGGGGCCCCTGCTCATCATCCTGCTCTACTCCTTCCTTGAAGGCGGGACGCATGGCAATGTGGTCTGGAGCTTTTCGACCGAAGGCTGGTCCTCGATCCTGTGGACCAAGGATATCTTCACCGACAGCTATGTCTGGGCTGATGCGCATCTGGCGATATTCTGGCGGTCGGTCAAACTGTCGTTGATGACGACGCTAATCACCTTTGTGGTGGGGTTTCCAACGGCCTGGTTCATCGCCACCAGGCCGCCCAAGGCGCGCGCCTTCTGGCTTTTTCTCATCACCATTCCGTTCTGGACCAACCTTCTGATCCGCACCTATGCGATCAACGAAGTGATCCGGGTCGAAGGCGTTTTGAACCTTGCCCTGATGCAGCTGGGCATCATCGCCGAGCCGCTCAGGCTGATCTACACCGATACCGCCATCTTCATCGGCATGGCCTATGTCTACCTGCCCTTGATGGTGCTGCCGCTGTTTGCCGCGATCGACCGGTTCGACATGCGGCTTCTTGAGGCGAGCTATGACCTTTACGCCAGCCGCTGGCACATCCTGCGCAAGGTCATCCTGCCGATCGTGAAGCCGGGCATCATTGCCGGGTCGATCCTGGTCTTTGTGCCCTCGCTGGGCGCCTATGTCACGCCGCGCGTGCTGGGCGGTGGCAAGCAGATGATGATCGGCAACCTGATCGAACTGCAATTCGGCCAGGGCAAGAACTGGCCCCTGGGCGCGGCGCTGTCGCTGACCTTGCTGTTGATAGTGACGGTGGCGCTTCTCTACTACGTGCGGGTGGCCAACGGGGAGAAGAAGCATGGCTAAGTCCAGCTTTCAGGTCGCCCGCCTGCCCGGATTTTCCACCGTGGCCCTTTTGGCCTTTCTGGCGCTTTACGTTCCGATCCTGACCCTGGTCGTCTATTCCTTCAACTCTGAAACCACCATGGGCAACTGGGGGGAGTTCTCGTGGAAGTGGTATGAACGGGCCTGGGATAATCAGGCGGTCAAGGATGCCACGCTGCGCTCGCTCATCATTGCCAGCTTTGCGGCGGTGTTTTCCACGGCGCTGGCCACCATGGCGGCCCTTGGCACCACGCGCCGGCGCAGCTTCAAGGGGCAGACCTTCATCTATGTGATGATCAACCAGCCGCTGATGGTGCCCGAAATCGTGACAGCCGTGGCGCTGATGATCCTGTTCGGCCTGATCAAGACGATAACGGGCGTGCATGGGCTGGGCTACCTGATCCTGGCCCATACCGCCTTTTGCATCCCCTTTGCCTATCTGCCGATCCGCGCCCGGCTTGAGGGAATGGACCTGACGCTGGAAACAGCCGCGGCCGATCTTTATGCCAGCCCCTGGGCCACCTTCCGCCGCGTGACGCTGCCCATCCTGATGCCCGGGGTGATTGCCGGGCTGATGCTGGCCTTTGTGGTCAGCCTTGATGATGTGGTGATTACCGAGTTCGTGAAATCGGCCGGGCAGGACACGCTGCCGACCTACATGCTGGGCCAGATGCGCCGTCAGCTGACGCCCGAGATCAACGCCATCTCGACCGGGCTTTTGGTGATAACCGTGGTACTTCTGACTGCCTTTTTCCTTTTGACGCGCAAGAAAGACTAAAGACAACAACCACCTGGGAGACTGACCGATGAAAAGACTTCTGACCGCAACCGCCCTTTTGATAGCCACGACCGGGCTGGCCAGCGCCGAGGGCACCTTGCAGCTTTACAACTGGGGTAACTACACGAGCCCCGAGCTTTTGGAAAAGTTCGAAGCCGAGACCGGCATCAAGGTGACGGTGACCGATTACGACAGCAACGACACCGCGCTGGCCAAGATCGAAGCAGGTGGCCATGGGTTTGACCTTGTGGTGCCGTCGGCCAACTATGTGCAGATCTTCGTCGAAAAGGGACTGGTGCAAGAGCTTGACCATTCCAAGCTGCCCTCGATCGGCAATATCGCCCCCGAATGGCAGAACGTTGAATGGGATCCGAGTCGCAAGCACTCGGTTCCGTGGCAGTGGGGCTCGGTCGGGATCTCGGTCAATACCTCGGTCTATTCGGGCGATCCGAACACCTCGGCCCTCTTCCTTGATCCGCCGGATGAGCTGAAGGGCAAGATCAACGTCGTGCCCGAGATGATGGATATCGTCGGTCTGGCGATCAAGTATCACGGCGGCGAATACTGCTCTGAGGATCTCGAGGTCCTGAAAAAGGCCCGTGACAGCCTGATGGCGGCCAAGCCGCACTGGATTGCGATGGATTACGGCGCCACCGAGAAGATGTCGAACGGCGACTGGGCGGCCTCGGTCAACTGGAACGGATCGTCAATGCGTATCCGTCTGGACAATGACAAGGTGGTCTACGGCTATCCGAAGGAAGGCTATCCCTTGTGGATGGACTCGGTGATGCTGTTGAGCGACGCGCAGAACGTCGACAATGCCTATGCCTTCATGGAATTCATCCTGAAGCCGGAAAACGCCGCGCTGATCTCGAACTTTGCCCGCTATGCCAATGGTATCGCCGGGTCCGAGCAGTTCATGGACGAGGTGATGAAGGACGCCCCCGAGGTGGTCATCCCCGAAGAGTTCAAGGCCACAGGCCAGTTCGCGCCGATCTGCAACGAGAAGTCGCGCGAATACATGACCGCGATCTGGACCGAGCTGATGAAGTAAGGAACCGGAGCGGCGGGGAATATCTCCCCCGCCGCATGCCTTTTCATTGTGTTCAGGGGGCATTCTGCCCCCTCGCCGCATGAGCGGCTCACCCCCTGAGAGTATTTGGAGAAGGGCAACATGGCCTTGTGGGAATACTCGGCCTCTGATCTTGCGCGCATGATTGCCGCGCGCGAGGTGGCGCCTTCCGAGGTGATGGCCGCCCATCTTGACCGGATTGACGCGGTGAATGGGGCGGTGAATGCGGTGGTCTCGCTGCGCGACCGCGATGTGCTGATGGCCGAGGCGCGGGCGGCCGATGATGCGCCAAGGCTGGGCTGGCTTCATGGCCTGCCCCTGGCTGTCAAGGATCTGTGTGCCACCAGGGGGTTGCGCACCACTTGGGGCAGCCCGCTTTTTGCCGATTTCCTCCCCACAGCTGATGATCTTCTGGCCGCGCGGATGCGGGGGGCGGGCGCGATCTTCGTCGGCAAGACCAATACGCCGGAATGGGGCCATGGCAGCCATTCCTTCAACCCGGTTTTCGGGGTGACGCGCAATCCTTATGATCTGTCGCGCACGGCGGGTGGGTCTTCAGGCGGGGCGGCTGCGGGGCTTGCTGCACGGATGCTGCCGATGGCCGATGGCAGTGACATGATGGGCAGTCTTCGCAATCCGGCGGCCTTTTGCAACGTCTATGGCTTTCGGCCAAGTTGGGGCCTTGTTCCCGCCGATGCCGAGGGGGACACGCATCTGGCGACTTTGGCCACCGAAGGCCCGATGGGGCGCACGGTGGAAGATGTCGCAAGCCTTTTGACCGTGCAGGCCGGGGTCAACCCCGAGGTGCCCTTTGGCCGCGAGGGCGAGAATTTCGCAGCGCGCCTGCAAGGCGCAAGCCTGAAGGGCAAGCGGATTGGCTGGCTTGCCGATTGGGGCGGGGCCTATGCAATGGAGCCAGGGATCGTGGAGCTTTGTGCGGCCGCTTTGCGCCAGATGGAGGCGATGGGCGCCAAGGTGGAGGCCATCGCCCCCCCCTTCCCCGCTGAGAAGCTATGGCAGTCCTGGACAACCCTGCGCGCGATGCTGAACGCCGGCGGTTTCAAGGCGATCTATGACCAGCCCGACAAGCGCGCCCAGTTGAAGCCCGAGACCCTGTGGGAGATCGAGCAGGGTCGTGTGCTGTCGGCGCAGGCGGTTTATGAGGCCAGCGTGATCCGCAGCCGCTATTACGCCCATATGGAACGGCTTTTTCAGAGCTTTGACGCCATTGCCCTGCCCTCGGCCCAGGTCTGGCCCTTCCCGGCCGAGTGGCGCTGGCCGCAAGCGATTGCCGGTCGGGCGATGGACACCTATCACCGCTGGATGGAGGTGGTGATCCCGGTCAGCCTGATCGGCCTGCCGGCCCTGTCAATTCCGGTCGGCTTTGGCGCGGCCGGTCTGCCGATGGGGATGCAGCTTGCCGGTCCGGTCGGGGCCGATGCGGCCATTCTGGCGATGGGTCAGGCCTGGCATGAGGCCACCGACTGGCCGGGCCGGAAACCGCCAAGGCTTGCTCAGGACGGGCTGCAGCCCTAAGGCGGGGAGATGATCCTTTATCAGCTTCTCATGGCTTTGGCCCTGCCGGTGTTCCTGGCCCATCAGGCGCTGTTTGGCGCCCGAGGTGCCTTGAATGAACGGCTTGGCCATGGACCTGCGCCCCTGCCGGGGCTGCGGCTGTGGCTTCATGCGGCCTCTGTCGGAGAGGTGGCATCGGCGCGCTGGGTGATCGAGGCTTTGGTCGCGGCCCGGCCCGGCCTTCAGGTTCTGGTGACCACCAACACCGCCACGGGACGGGCGCAGGTGCAGCGCTGGGCGCTGCCGGGGGTGACGGCGGCCTTGGCGCCCTTTGACAGCGCAGGCGCGGCCGGGCGGGTCCTTGACCGTTGGCGGCCGCAAGCACTGGTGATCGTGGAAAACGAGCTTTGGCCCGCGCGGCTACGGACGGCTGACAACCGCGGCGTTCCGGTTCTGGTGATCGGGGCGCGGATTTCGGCGCGCAGCGCAAGGCGCTGGGTCGCGATTGCCGGGCTGATCCGGCCCTTGCTGGAAGGGATCGACTGGGTCTCGGCGCAGGATGCCGAGAGCCTCGCCCGCCTGCGGGCGCTGGGGTTGCCCGCTCGGGCGGCGGGGCCGGTCATGGCGCTGAAATCCATCGCAACCTCGCCGACCGAGCAGGCCCAAAGCCCCTTTCCGCCGCCCGCCCGGCGCGAGGAAACGCTGCTGGCCGCCTCAACCCATGAGGGCGAGGAGGGGCCGGTCCTCGATGCCTATCTCGCCTCGGGGCGGTTTTCCCATCTGATCCTCGCCCCCCGCCATCCGCAGCGTGGCGAGGCGCTGGCCGGGATGCTCAAGGCGCGCGGGATCCGCTTTGCCCAACGGTCCAAAGGCGAGGTTCCGGGACCTGAGACGCAGGTCTATCTGGCCGATACCCTGGGCGAAATGGCGCATTGGTATGCCATGGCAGGGGCAACGGTGATCGGCGGCAGCTTTGCGGCCCGGGGCGGCCACACCCCTTGGGAACCGGCGCGGCAGGGTTCGGCCATTCTGCACGGGCCATCGCTTCACAATTTCGCCGCCCCTTTTGCAGCGCTGGACCGGGCAGGCGGGGCGATTGCGGTGTCCGATGTCGCCGATCTTGGCCGCGCGCTTGCAGGACTTGATGGCGCAGCGCAAACCCGGCTGGCCCGCACCGCAGCCGAAGTTCTGGCGCCTGAAGGCGATGGCAGCGAGGTCATTGCAGCGCTGCTTCAGGCGCTGAAAGGATAGCGTGCAATGGGCTCATACTGCGCCCCATCCCGGCCAAGATGGCGTTCGAACATCACCATCTCGCGCGCGGTAAAGGGCGGGGGGCGAATGCCCGCCGCCTCGGCCAGCGCGCGTTCCAGTCGAAACACCTGTTCGGGCGGCGGCGGCCGAAAGCGGCCAAGCGTTACATGGGGGTGAAAGCGCCGCGCCTCGGGGGTGGCCCCGGCGCGACGGGCGGTCGTTTCAACCTTGGCCTGCAGCGACATGAGCGCGGGGTTGGGCGCGATGGCGGCAAAGCACTGACGCGGCCGCGCGCCGCCAAACAGGCCAAAGCCGTCAATCTGGATCGTGACCGGCGCAAGCCGCAGGTCTGACCAGGCCTCATGCACGGCCTCAAGCAGGGGAAGCGGGGTTTCACCCAGAATGACCAGCGTCAGATGAAAGCTGTCAGCGTCAACCCGCGCGGGCAGCGGCAGCATCTGTTGCTGCACCGCCAGCGCCGCCCGCAACGGTTCGGGCAGGTCAAGCGCCACAAACACCCGCCTCATCGCGCCGCCAGCCGCGCCAACCGGTCGCGGATCTCGGGACGGACCGGGCCTTCACGCGGCGGGTCCTCTAACTGCGAGACAAGCACATCCGCCGGGCCCGGACGCCCGCCGCCTTGCCAGGACAGGCCGCGCAAGACGGCCGCCGCCGTCTCGGACAGGCGGTCAGGCAAGGTCTGGCCCGAGAGATCCGCCCAGAGCAGCGTCCAGAGCCGACCCACCGTCCAAGGGTTATAACCCCCACCGCCGAGCAGGAGAAGCCGCGGACAAAGCGGGCGCAGCGCCGCCAAGACGGCGCGATGGGCGTTGTTGGAGAGCGCCAGCCGCGACAAGGGATCTTCTTCCAGCGCATCCGCCCCGGCCTGCAAGACGAAGAGATCGGGACGAAATGCGGTGACCCTGGGCAGAATCAGCCCCTCAAGCACCGCCCGCATCTCGCTGTCATTGAACCCGCGCGGAACGGGCATGTTAAAAGCGTTTCCACCCCCGTCATCGGAAAGCAACCCGCTGAAAGGCCAGCGGTTTTCTTCGTGGACCGAGATCAGGAGAACCGAAGGGTCCCCCGCGAACGCCGCCTCGACCCCGTCGGCATGATGGGCGTCAATGTCGACATAGGCCACCCGCGCCAGCCCCGCCCGGCGTGCGGTAAGGATGCCCAACACCGGGTCATTGAGATAGCAAAACCCGTTGGCCCGGTCGCGCAGGCCGTGATGGGTGCCGCCACCCGGCACATGGATGGCCCCCGATGACGCCGCAGCCAGTGTTTCGGCCGCCCACATCACCCCCCCGGCGCCGGTCGCCGGACGCCGGAACATCTCGGAAAAAACCGGGTTGGCCAGCGTGCCGAGCCCATGGCGCGCCGTTACCTCGGGCGAGACCCGGCCCTCGGCCTCGGCCTCTTGCAGGGCGGCGATGTAATCGGGGTCGTGCCACAGGCCCAGTGCCGCCGCCTTGGCGCGCGGGCTGGTGCGATAGCGTTCGGCTGGCAACAGCCCCAGCGCGCGGCCCAGATCCATCACCGTCGACACACGCGGCACCCGCAAGGGGTGGCGCGCGCCATAGCCCGAACCGCGATAGATTTCAGAGCCGACAAAGATCGGCGTCAGGCCACAGGTGGCTGCGGGTGTGGGGAGGAAATCCATGTCGGAACGATACCTCAAGTGACGGGGCAGGCAAGGCTGGAGACCGCCTGCAAAGACCCTTTTCCTTGACGGTGATTCATGAAATACTCATAAAAACAGGGCAAGACGGGGCACACCCGTTGCAAGACGAACAGGCAAACCGCATGGCCGATGGCATTTCTGACCGCCCCGCTGGGGAGGCGGCCGAACTCATGGCTGCTTCAGCTGCACCCGCGCGCACCCAATACGGCGCGCTGTGCTGGCGCATGCATCGCGGCAAGGTTGAGGTTTTGCTGATCACCAGCCGCGACACTGGGCGCTGGGTCATCCCCAAGGGCTGGCCGATTGCCGGGCTTTCGCCCTTTGAAACGGCCGCGCGTGAAGCCTGGGAGGAAGCCGGCGTTGAAGGCGATGTCGCCGATCAGGATCTGGGCGTGTTCGACTATGAAAAATCTCTTGGCCACAAGGGCTCGGTCACCTGTTCGGTGCAGGTCTTTGGCCTGCGCGTGGCCGAATTGAAGGGCAAGTTCCCCGAACGCAAGGAGCGCCGCCGCAAGTGGTTCGATTTCGAAAAGGCCGCCCGCAAGGTGCCCGAACCGGAACTGCGCGCGCTGCTTCTGGCCTTGCCGAACCGGCTTTCAGTGGCCTGAGGGGGCGGGCCAAGGCCGCCTCGCCCCCTTGCCGTGCCACGGGTTTCAATCCAAATTACCGCCATGATCCGCTATGACCTGAAATGCGCCAAGGGGCACGAATTCGACGGCTGGTTCAAGTCGGCCGAGGCTTTTGACAGCCTGTCACGGGCTGGACATGTGTCCTGCACGATCTGCGGATCGCCAGAAGTCGAAAAAAGCATCATGGCCCCCGCCGTTCGACCGCCTCGCGCGGCGGGCGAGCGGCCCAAACTGCAAGAGCCGCAGAATGATGTCGAGGCTGCGCTGGCCGAGATGCGCCGCAAGATCGAAGAAAACTCGGACTACGTGGGCCTGAACTTTGCCGCCGAGGCCCGCGCCATGCATGAGGGCAAGATCGACCCGCGCGCCATTCATGGCGAGGCAAAGGCCGATGAGGCCCGCGCGCTTTTGGAGGATGGCATCCCGGTGGCGCCCCTGCCTTTTCTTCCGAAACGAAAGGCGAACTGAACGCCCCGCGCCTTAGCGACAGGCCAAAGCGGCCCGGAACGCCGCCGCGCTGAACGGCCCCAGATCGCGCTGGCCGCGCGGCGTTGCCGCCACAAGGCGTGTCCAGTCGGCATTGGCCAGCACCACCTCGGGCCCTGCCCCGCAATCGCGCAGGCCCGACGTGATGAAATCCTCGCCGATCCGATGATTGGTCAGCCCAGGCAGCCGGACGACTTCCACCATCTGCCCTGCCTCAAGCCGGACAAAGACCAGCTCGAGCCGCAGATGGGGCCGGTCGACATAGGCCAGCTCGACCCGACCGTCGCCATCCAGATCGCCAATCGCGGCAGGTGCCAGCCAGCGATGGGTCTGGCCGATGAACGCTGTGGCCGCGCGCAAGCCTTCCGCGCCATAGACGGCAAGCGATGCCCCAAGGGCGATATCGGCCTCGACCACCACCACTTCGCGCTGGCCATCGCCGTCAAGATCGGCCAATCGCGCCTCGATATCCTCAAACACCCGGGTTTCGGGAAGGCGGATGATGCGCTGCTCCCCCCCCTTCCAGCCACAGATGCAACGCGCCCCATTCCAGCGCATCGCCCAAGACGCCGTGATCATAGCGCGCCGTCGGCTCGGCCAGTTGGGCGCGCGTGATGTCCTGTGCCGCCGCCGGCCCGCATAGGGCCAGCGCAAGGGCACAGGCAAGCCACATCAGATCTGCTTTTCGGGCATCTGCACCCGCAGCCCGTCCATCTCGGCGGTAACCTTGATCTGGCAGGTCAGACGCGAGGTCACCGGATCGGGATTCCAGGCGAAATCCAGCATGTCCTCTTCCATCGAATCCTTTTTCGGCAGCCGGTCCACCCAGGCGGGATCAATGTAGACATGGCAGGTGGAACAGGCGCAGGCCCCGCCGCAATCGGCCTCGATGCCGGGGATGCCATTGTCGCGCGCGCCTTCCATAACGGTCAGCCCGGGAGCCACATCGACCACATGTTCCTTGCCGCCATGTTCCACATAGGTGATCTTCGCCATCGTTCCTGATCCTGCCTGAGATGTCGCCCGTCGGGGGGATGGCAATGAAATAAGCCATGCGCGACTGAATGGCCAGAGGGTGAACGCATCTGCCATGGACCGCCCCCGATCTGGCAGCGCACTGACTAGGCAACCGGGGGGAATGACGCTAGATTGGCCAAGCAGGACGGCTCGGACGAACCCCGGCGACAGGCGGGCGGTGCATGCAGGTTTCCCATTATTCTGGCCTTATTGTGGTGGTGGGGCTGTGCGGCCTTCTGGCCGCTTGCCAACCAGCAAGTGTCAAGCCACCCGGCCAGGCCAGCCTTGCCCGTGAGGTTGTGCGGCTCAAGGGCGATGGTCCGCCCCCTGTAGACCCCGGAGAATGTTGGGCCTCTTCGGTGACACCGGCAATCATCGAGACGGTCAGCGAGCAGGTTTTGGTCTCGGAAGAGGTGCGCGATGCCTCGGGCACGATGATTGAACCGGCAAGTTTTCGCACCCGCACCCAGCAACGCGTCGTGCAAGAGCGCGAGGAAATCTGGTTCCGCGCGCCCTGCCCCGAAGAGCAGACCGTGCAATTCATCGCGAGCCTGCAACGCGCGCTCAAGGCGCGGGGGCGTTATCTGATGCCGGTCACCGGCGAGATGAACGCAGAAACCGCCGAGGCCCTGCGCCGCTTTCAGGCCGAAAGGGGGCTGGATAGTCCGGTGCTGTCCTTGGGGGCGGCGCGCGAACTAGGGCTGGCGGCGACCAGTCTGGACGCGCTTTGAGCCATTCTTCCAAAGCGGCGGCGCGCTACCGCGCCCATGTGGCGGACGTCTGGGCCGCACAGGGGGGGCCCGATGGGGCCCATGATCTTGGCCATCTGGCGCGGGTCTGGGCCAATGCCCGCGCCATTGCGCTTGATGAGGATCAGGTGGATTGGCAGGTTCTGGAGGCTGCGGTCTGGTTTCATGATCTGGTGAACTTGCCGAAAGACAGCCCCGACCGCGCCCGCGCCTCGACCCTGTCAGCCGAGGCGGCGGTGGTCTTTCTGCAATCCGATGGCTTTCCCCCCGAAAAACTGCCTGCCGTTGCCCATGCCATTGCCGCCCACAGCTTTTCTGCCGGCATCCCGCCAGAGACGCCGGAGGCGCGCATCTTGCAGGATGCCGATCGGCTGGAGGCCTTGGGCGCGATCGGTCTGGCGCGGATGTTCCTGATTTCCGGACGGATGGGCGGCGGAATTCTTGACATGACCGACCCGATGGCGCTGCACCGCCCGCTTGATGACAAGACTTTCGCGCTGGATCATCTGGAAGTCAAGCTTCGGGGCTTGCCAGCCACCATGCAGACCCGCACGGGCCGCCTGATTGCCGAAGAACGGACCGAGTGGATGATGTCTTTCCGCAGCCGCCTCTTGGCCGAAATCGGGGGCTGACGGCGGCGTTCCCGATTATCCGTCGCAAGACCGAGGTCCAGCATCGCGGATGCCCCCCAGATGGCAAAGGCCCCGACCTGGGTCAGGGCCTTTGAGGGTTCATCGCCTAGTTGCTGGCAGTGCCCAGAAGCGGGGTGATCACCCGCACCGCCACACGGCGGTTGCGGCGCTCATCCGCCTCGGTGTCGATCAGCAGTTCGCTTTCGCCATAGCCCTGAACGACCATGTTTTCCGGCGGGATGTCGAAATACTCGGTCAAGGCCAGCGCCACCGATTCCGCGCGCCGGTCTGACAGGGCAAGGTTCATCGCCGCGCGGCCCACCGCATCGGTATGCCCTTCGATCAGGAACATCTCGGACGGGTTTTCGGCGAGAAGGTCCTGCATCAGGCGGCCCAGATCGGCCAGCTCCTCGGCCTCCGAAGCGCGGATCGCGGAAGAACCACTGTCGAAGGTGACATTGCCTGCATCAATCGTGGCCGCCAGCGCGCGGACCTGCGAAATCTCGCGCACCTGGCGCAGGCTGAAGGTGCGACCCACGCGCGCCGCCTCGATCGCGGCCAGCCGTGCCTTGAGCAAGGCATCCTCATCGGCCGCCGAAATCTGCGTCCGGCTGGGGCGCGGCGCGGGAAGTTCGGTCACCATTACGGGCACTTCGCGCGCCAGATCATCAATCAGCACGATCTCGCGGCCCAACGCATCATAGCTTGCCCGGCGCAGAACCCGGCCCGTGGCGTCGCGGATCGTCACCACCTGGCTGCCATCGGCCCGTTCAACGATGGTGCGGGTCGAACCGTCGGCGAAGGTCTCGGTCCGCACCGTGGATCCGGGGCGGCGCAGGACGGTGTCATCGTCCTTGTAGACCGAATAGGTTCCGTCGGGGTTGAGCACCACAACCCGGTCGCCGGTGTTCGAGACGACCTGCCGGTCTTCCCGGTCATTCGCCCCCTTGATCACCGCGCCAATGGCCAGCGCGCCCAGCGCGAACAGCCCGACCTTCTCAAGATCGGACAGCCGGTCCTTCTTGCCCGGCGCCAGCGTTACGGGGGCAGGCGCAAATTCCTCGGTCGAGGATCGTGTATCGGCCTCATCCAGGATGGTGACGACCGAGCTGACCACCTCGGGCGAGACAGGCGCCTGGGCCCTTGGCAGCAGTTCGGGCGCGGCATCGCTGGCCGGTTCCTCCGATGCGCTGCCCGCCTCGGGCACAAGCGTTGCGGCGGCTTCAAGCGCGCCGGGGTCAAGGACATTGGGGGTGGCCAGCAATTCGCCCAGCGTCTCAATCTCGGTCTCGGTGACGATGGGCGCTTCGACCGGAACGGCATTGGGGTCGACCTCTACCACCTCGGCCTTGAGCCCGGCGGCCGGATCGACGAATTCGCCCGTCGGCTCCTCGATCAACACTTCCTCGGCGGCTTCGACAGCATCAGAGGTCTCTTCGGCAGAAGGGGCTTCGGTCGGAGCGTCAGCAACCGGTTCAAGGGCGGGCTCAATGACCGGTTCGGCATCAGCGGCCTCAGGTTCTGCCGCTTGGGTTTCGGCGGCTTGTGCTTCGGTAGCGGCAGCAGCTTCTGCTTCGGCAGCGGCCTGTGCCTCAGCCTCGGCGGCAGCGGCGGCTTCTGCTTCGGCAGAGGCCTGCGCTTCAGCCTCGGCGGCAGCGGCGGCTTCTGCTTCGGCAGCAGCCTGTGCCTCAGCCTCGGCAGCAGCGGCGGCTTCTGCTTCGGCGGCTTCCGCCTCGACAGGGGCGTCAACCTCGCCCACAGCCTCGGTTTCTTCGACAGGTGCCAGCGCCTCGGGCGTAAGAAGACCCTCGGGGCCGTAATTCTCGATCAGACACGGGGCCTCGGCCGTGGGTTCGCACAGGATTGTGCCATCCTCGGCCAGGATGAGACCTTCCTCGGTCAGGGTCTGCGCCACAAGGGGCCTGGGTTGGACGGGGGCAAGCGCAATGGAAAGCGCGGCGGTCGAGGTCAGAAGACGTCTCATAATGTTCCTTTCATGCGGCCCAGAGGCCCACATCGAATCTGTCGCCCGATCAGGGCCGCATCCGGCCCGACCGGTCCTGCCCATTTAGGCCAAAGCCGGGCTGCTAGACGATATCACGGGACGGATCAGCCGTTGATAGGCGAAATCAAGCGCATAAGCCGGGCCTTTTCGCCCGTGTCACCCGGTGCCGAAATGACGGCGGCAAGCGCTTCGAGCGAGGCGACCGAGTGACCGGCGCGAAAGCTGTCGACATGGGGCAGCATGGCGCGGATGCCGCTGGCCCTGGGCGCAAAGCCCTCCCAGCGCAGCAGCGGATTAAGCCAGATCAGACGGCGACAGGACAGGTGCAGCCGTTCGATCTCATGGGACAGAAGGCCGGTTTCGTCGCGGTCAAGACCGTCGGTGATCAGCAGAACGACAGCCCCCTGCCCCAAGACCCGCCGCGACCAGTCGCGGTTGAAGGCGGCCAGCGAGGCGCCAATGCGGGTGCCGCCCGCCCAGTCCTGCGCCTCGGCCCCGGCAGCGCGCAGGGCGGCATCGACATCGCGGGTGGCAAGATGACGCGTGATGTTGGTCAGCCTTGTACCGAAGGTAAAGCCGTGGACCTTGGCCCAACCCTGCCCGCGGGCATTGGCCACCGCATGCAGGAAATGCAGGACCATGCGGGAGTATTGCGCCATCGAGCCCGAGATGTCGCAGATCACCACAAGGTTCGGCCAGCGGATGCGGGGCTTGCGGTAATGCAGCCGGGTGATCTCGCCGCCCTGGCGCAATGCGGCACGGATCGTGGCGCGTGGATCAAGGCGCGCGCCGTGCTGTGCCGGCTGCAAGCGGCGGGACCTGAGCGGCGTGACGGGCAGCGAAAGCCGCGCCAGCATGCGCTTGGCCTCGGCGATTTCTTCGACCGACATCTGTTCGAAGTCGAGCGTCTTGAGCCGCTCTTCACCCGATTGGGTGGCCGAGGCGTCGATCTCGATCTCGGGGGTGTCCTCGACCATGCCTTCAGGCAGGGGCGGCGGCTCGGGTCGCGCGTCGCCCAAAAGCGCCTGGGCCGCGCGTTTCTCGCCAACGTCTGCGCGGCGTTCGTCGTGAACGCCTTGGATCTGGGGCAGCATGAAGGACATCATGTGTTCCAGAAACTGGGGATCGCGCCAGAAAAGGCGGAAGCATTGATGAAAGATCACCCGCTGTTCGGGGCGGCTGACAAAGACGGCGTGGAGCGTCCAATAGAAATCCTCGCGCTCGCTGAAGCCTACGGCGGCCACCGCGCGTATGGCATCGACCACGCGGGCCGGCCCGACCGGCAGTCCGGCGCGGCGCAGGGCGCGGGCGAAATGGGTGATGTTTTCGGCCAGGCGGCCCGGATCCACCGCCGGGGCGCTCATGCCCGGCACCCGGGGGTTTCACACCCCCGGACCCCCGTAGGGTATTTGGGCCAAGATGAACGGGGCAAGGTCACGCAAGGGCCTTTTTGACTTCGGAAAGGAGTTTCGTGGTTTCAAGCCCTTGAAGTTTCTGGATATCATCCTGGTATTTCAGGATCGCGCCAAGTGTGTCAGCGATGACTTCGGGCGAGAGGGAAACCACATCCAGCGCCACCAGGCATTTGGCCCAGTCAATGGTTTCGGCCACGCCGGGGCGTTTGAAGAGATCTTCGCCGCGCAGGGCCTGTACGAAGGCCACCACCTCGCGGCTGAGCTGGGCGGCAGCCTCGGGCACGCGGGCGCGCAGGATGGCGAGTTCGCGGTCAAAGGCAGGATAATCGACCCAGTGATACAGGCAGCGGCGTTTCAACGCATCATGGACCTCGCGGGTTCGGTTCGAGGTGAGGATGACAATCGGCGGTTCGGGGGCCTTGATGGTGCCAAGCTCGGGGATGGTGACCTGGAAATCCGACAGCGCCTCGAGCAGGAAGGCCTCGAAGGGTTCGTCGGCGCGGTCCAATTCGTCAATCAGCAAGACCGGCGCCCCACCCGGTTGCGGGCGCATGGCCGCGAGCAGGGGCCGTTCGATGAGAAACTCGTCAGAGAATACGCCTGCGCGCCCTGTCGCCTCGCCGCTGCGGATGGCGATCATCTGGGCGGCGAAGTTCCATTCCGAGACCGCCGCGCTGGCATCAAGCCCTTCGTGGCATTGCAGACGGATCAGTCGGCGCCCCAGACCTGCGGCCAGCACCTTGGCAATCTCGGTCTTGCCCACGCCTGCCTCGCCTTCGAGAAACAGCGGCTTGCCCAGCCGCAGCGCGAGAAAGACCACCGTCGCGAGGGATCGCGCGGCGACATAGCCTTGGCCTTCCAACAGCATCTCAACCGCGTCGATCGAGCCCGGACCCTCGGTCATGGCTGCCCCCCTCCAGAGATGGCCCCACGTTGGCGGCCCACCTGCGCCGGGTCAAGCGGCCCCGGGCCGATATGCGACCAAAGGCCAAGCTGCACTTTCCGCTTTCCTTGGCCTTTCATCCCGGCGCAAATATCCGCGCCGGGGGCTTCCGGCGAAGGTCAGGGGTAAGAGGGGTGCAGATGCGGGCGCTGGCGATATTGGGGGTCAGGAACGAGGGGGCCTTTCTTCTGGAATGGCTGGCCCATCACCGCGCCACGGGCTTTACCGATTTCCTAGTCTCTTCGAATGACTGCGAGGATGGCACCGATGCCATGCTGGAGCGCTTGCAGGCACTTGGCTGGCTGACTCATGTCCGCAACGATGGCCCGCATGACGAGGGGCCGCAATGGGCGCTGCTCAAGTCCGCAGACCGGCATCCGGCGCGGGCGGGGGCCGACTGGGTGCTGTTTTGCGACATTGACGAGTTCGTGAACATTCATGTCGGCGATCGCACGCTGTCGGCCTTGCTGGCTGCCCTTCCCGAGGCCGATGCCATCACGCTGACCTGGCGGATGTTCGGCAATGCGGGCGTGGTGGGGTATGAGGACCGCCCCATCACCGAAACCTTCACCCGCGCCGCGCCCGAGACGCTGGCCTGGCCCTGGCGGGCGCAACAGTTCAAGACGCTGTTTCGGGCGGCAGGTCCCTGGCGCAAACTGGGTGTGCATCGTCCGCGCAACCCCGTTGTCGGTGTGACGGCGCGCTGGTTTGATGGATCGGGCCGGGCGGTGCCCGAGCTTTCCGAGGGCAACCGCAGCTTTTCGGATCATACGCGGCCGAATTACGGGCTGGTGCAGCTGAACTATTATGCGCTTGGCGCGATGGAAAGCTATGTCGTCAAATGCGACAGGGGCCGGGCCAACCGGGCGGCGGCGGGTCTGGACATGGGCTATTGGGTAGAACGCAACCTGTCCGCCGTCGAGGATCGCAGCATCCTGGCGCTGGACAGCCGCGCCCTGCGTGACAGCCTGCACGCCGATCCGGTGCTGGGCCCGCTGCATGCGGCGGCCGTCCAGTGGCGCAAGGCGCGGTTTGCCGCGTTGATGCAGGAAGAAAGCTGGCGCGCGCTTTTTGGTCGGCTGTTGATGACGCCGCCCTCGCAGGCTTTGGACCGGCAGAGTGGGGCGGCGCTTTTGGCCCATGTGCGCCCCGGCGGGCCTGCCGCTGCGGGTTAGGCCCGTGCATTGGGCCAACGGGGAAACAATCGCCACATTTTGTCTTTCCAGGCGCGACAATAGGCCGTCATCTTGCCTTGCTTCCAACGCGGCGGCACGGGACAATGGCGAAAGGTTCAAAAAGCGCTATGCCGCCCGACCGGCAGCGGATTGCGCGGAAAAGGGTTCACGATGGTCGAGGCCGACACCCAAAGCGCAAGCCGCCCCTCCACCTTGGCTGAGGGTGAGGGGTCGCGGGCGGCCCTATTGCAAAGGCTGGACGATCTTACAGCCGAAGAAGGCCATTTTGAGCCGGTGGGCGCGCGGCACTGGGCCTTGTTTGAGGATGCGGGAACCACGCTGATCGTGACGTTCGATCAGATGGCCACGATTCTGGCCAGCGACACCGGGATGCCCTGGGGTCATGGCTTTGCCCGCGACCGCGGTTGGTCGCATCTGTGTTTCATCGCCGAGGGCGAGACGCATTTCCGCGACCCGGCGCTCTATCGGCATTTCGATCGGCTGGTGGACGACGCCTTTTTCGAGGATTTTGACCGCGTGCTGTTCCTTGGGCACGGCCATGGTGCCCATGCCGCCTGCGCCTATGCGGTGACCGCGCCGGGCGCGCAGGTGCTGGCGCTGAACCCGCGCGCCACGCTCGCCGGCCGCGAAGTGGCTTGGGACCGCCGTGATCTCGCGGCAAGGCGGCTGGATTTCACGACCCGCTATGGCTATGCGCCCGAAATGCTGGAAGGGGCGGGCAAGGTCGTGGTGATCCATGATCTGACGCAACGCGAAGAGGCGATGCATTCGGCGCTGTTTCGCGCGCCTTGGGTCACGCGGCTTTCGGCCCCCTTGATGGGTGAGCGGATCGAATGGGCGCTGCGCCATATGGGAATTCTGCCGACCCTGATCGAGGCGGCCATGGAAGGGCGGTTGACCCCGGCCCTTTTTGCCCGCGAATGGCGCAAGCGGCGGGCGTTTTCGCCCTATCTCAAGGCGCTTCTCGACAAGGCGGAAACCGCGCGGCGGCGCGGGCTGGCGATTTCAATCTGCCGATCGGTCACCCGTCGGCTGAAGGCGCCACATTTCGCGCGGCGTCTGGCGAAAATGACGGGCGAAAAGTAGCGCGCTGGCCCAAGGCTCGCCCCGCGGCCAAAGGCCCAAGACCCGACAGACCGAATAGGGTCTCTACCTGCGATTCGGCCGGGCGCGGCCCCGCCTGCCGCATAGGACGCCCATCCCCATGGGGCGCAGAAGCAACATCTGGCAACCTGACAACAGGGCGCGACCATCGCGGCGCATGTGCTGCGTCGCGAGAACGGGAATTCCGGCGATCCGACCGCAGAACACTGGAAACGGCGCCCCCTTTGCTTTAGGACACAGGCCCATGACCCAAAGCCTCACGATCCGCCGCCCCGATGACTGGCACCTGCACCTGCGCGATGGCGCGATGCTGCGGGCCGTCCTGCCCGAAACCACCCGGCATTTCGCCCGCGCGATCATCATGCCGAACCTCGTGCCGCCCGTGGTGACGGGCGATCACGCGGCCGCCTACCGTGAGCGCATCCTTGCCGCCCTGCCCGAAGGCGCACGCTTTGAGCCGTTGATGACGCTTTACCTGACCGAAACCACCGATCCCGCCGATGTGGCGGCGGCCCATGCCTCGGGCCTGGTCAAGGCGGTCAAGCTTTATCCGGCGGGTGCCACGACCAACAGCCACGGCGGGGTGCGCGACATTGCGCGCGTGATGCCGGTTCTGGAAAAGATGGCAGAGATCGGCCTGCCGCTCTGCACCCATGGTGAGGTGGTCGACCACGAGGTCGACATCTTTGACCGCGAGGCAGTGTTCATCGACAACGTGATGGACCCGCTGCGCCGCCGCTTGCCCGAACTTCGGGTGGTCATGGAACACATCACCACGGTCGAGGGCGCCGATTACGCCCGCGCGGGGGGGCCAAACCTGGGCGCGACGATCACCACCCATCACCTGATCATCAACCGCAACCATATCCTCGTGGGCGGGATCAAGCCACATTACTATTGCCTGCCGGTCGCCAAGCGCGAACATCACCGGCTGGCCTTGCGCAAGGCCGCAACCGGGGGCGAGCGCTGCTTTTTCCTTGGCACCGATTCGGCGCCGCATACCGACGGGCTTAAAGAGAACTCATGTGGCTGCGCGGGCTGTTTCACGGCAACGAACACCATGGCGCTTTTGGCACATGTGTTCGAAGAGGAAGGCGCGCTTGACCAGCTGGAAGGGTTTGCAAGCCTGAATGGCCCGGCCTTCTATCGCCTGCCGGTGAATGAAGGCACCCTCCGTCTGGTCAAGCACGACCTGCCGCAAACCTTCCCGGCAAAGATCATGACCGAGGTTGGTCCGGTAACCGTTTTCGACCCCGGCTTCCCCGTACATTGGCACGTCGAGCCCTGACCTGATTCTCCTCGTTGGCCTTCGGCCCTCGTCGGGACGAGGAGAAGCCGAAGGCGCCCGACGAGGCCCGTATGCAAAAGGACCGCTGATGATCCCCACCGCCTTTCCCCCCGCCGATGAAATCGCCCGCCTGACCGCCCGGGCGCTTTTGGAAATCAAGGCCGTGCATTTCAATGCCGAGACGCCCTTCACGCTGGCCTCTGGCCTGCCCTCGCCCACCTATATCGACTGCCGCAAGCTGATCTCCTATCCGCGCATCCGCGCGACGCTGATGGATTTCCTCACCGTCACGGTGATGCGCAATGCAGGCTTTGAGGCCTTCGACAACATCGCAGGCGGCGAGACCGCAGGCATTCCCTTTGCCGCCCTAGTGGCCGAGCGGATGGCGCTGCCGATGACCTACGTGCGCAAGAAGCCCAAGGGCTATGGACGAAACGCCCGCATCGAAGGCGCGATGAGCGAAGGCCAGCGTGTTCTGCTGGTGGAAGATCTGACGACCGACGGCGGATCGAAGCTGTCCTTCGTCGACGCGATCCGCGAAACCGGCGCGACCTGCGCCCATACCGCCGTGATCTTCTATTACGGCATCTTCCCCGAAACCACCCAGCGTCTGGCCGACCACGGTGTGGCGCTGCATCATCTGTGCACCTGGTGGGACGTTCTGGCCGAAGCCCGCGCCCAAGGTGCCTTTGATGCCAAGACCTTGGCCGAAGCGGAACGCTTTCTCGACGATCCCCGCGCCTGGCAGGCGGCGCGTGCGAAGTAGGGGGCTTCGCGCCCCCTCGGCGGTTTCATGCGAAACCGCCGTCCCCCGCGGAGTATTTCGGGAAGGGCAAATGCCTTGGGGAGCGCTTTGTGGGCAGTTTGGGGATAAGTCTGGCCGCGAATCTCGCGCCGTTTGACCCTTTGCGACATTGATACAAGATGTGGTAGGGTGAACGGGCATAGACCACATCCAAGATGGGGATCGCGGGGAGTTATCCCCAGACATTCCCAGATTGCCCGATGCGGCGCGCCTGGGCTAACAGGGCCTGGTCAAGAGGATCATCATGAACGAAGTCGCCCGCCTGCCGATTGCCCCGCTTCCCAGTGCCGAGCCCGATGCCCTGCCCCACAACATCGAAGCCGAGCAGCAGCTTCTGGGCGCCATCCTGACCAACAACGATGTCTATGACCGGATCGCTGCCCTGGTGAAGGCCGAGCATTTCTTTGACCCCGTGCATCAGCGCATCTTTGAAAAGGCGGCCGCGCGCATCCAGAAGAACGCCTTGGCCTCGCCGGTCACCTTGAAGCCGTTCTTCGAAGATGACGAAGGTCTTAAGGAACTGGGGGGGCCGGCCTATCTCGTGCGCCTTGCGGGGGCGGCGATTTCGGCCTTTGCGGCCCGCGACTATGCGCAAATGATCTATGATCTGGCAGTGCGGCGCGAGCTGATCGCGCTTGGCCGCGAGATTTCAGCCAAGGCGGCCAAGGTCGATCTTGCATCGGAACCGCGCGAGCAGATCACCGAGGCCGAGCAGCAGCTTTACAAGCTGGGCGAACAGGGCGTGGCCGAGCGGGGTTTTCAATCCTTCCTGAAAGCGGCTGTCGAGGCGGTGAATGTGGCCAATGCCGCCTATCAGCGCGGCGGTGGTCTGTCGGGCATTTCGACCGGGCTCATCGATCTTGACAAGAAGCTGGGCGGGCTGCACCCGTCGGACCTTCTGATCCTTGCCGGGCGCCCGTCGATGGGCAAGACATCGCTTGCAACCAACATCGCCTTCAACATTGCCAAGGCCTACAAGCGCGGTCAGCTGCATGACGGCAGCGAGGGCGCCGTCACCGGCGGCGTGGTGGGCTTTTTCTCGTTGGAAATGAGCGCCGAGCAATTGGCCGCCCGGATCCTCTCCGAGGCCTCGGAAGTGCCCTCAGAGCAGATCCGGCGCGGGGACATGACCGAAGGCGAATTCCGCCGCTTTGTCGATGCGGCCAAGGCGCAGGAAAGCTGTCCGCTGTACATCGACGACACGCCCGCCTTGCCGATCAGCCAGGTTGCCGCACGCGCCCGGCGGCTCAAGCGCACCCATGGGCTGGATGTGTTGATGATCGACTATCTGCAGCTGTTGAAAGGCTCGTCCAAGAACGGCGACAACCGGGTGCAGGAAGTTTCGGAAATCACCCAAGGGCTGAAGGCCATCGCCAAGGAACTGAACATCCCGGTCATCGCGCTGTCCCAGCTGTCGCGTCAGGTCGAAAGCCGCGAGGACAAGCGCCCGCAGCTGAGTGACCTGCGCGAATCCGGCTCGATCGAGCAAGACGCCGATGTGGTGATGTTCGTCTACCGCGACGAATACTACAAGGAACGCGAAAAGCCCGGCGATCACGAGTTGGAAAAGATGGCCGCCTGGCAGGCGATCATGGAACAGGTCCATGGCAAAGCCGAGGTCATCATCGGCAAACAGCGCCACGGGCCGATCGGCTCGGTGGAACTGTCGTTCGAGGGCCGCTTCACCCGCTTCGGCAATCTGGTGCAAAGCTATCAGGCCAATCGTGACGTCGGGTTCTAGGCCCGGTTTTCCAGCAGCCTCTCGCCTTCAATGTGGCCCAAGTATCCCCGCCGGAGGCATCGCCGCTTGCCGCAGGACCAAACGTCGGGCACCGGTCCGTGGCAACGCCGCCGAGCAGGGGCTTGATGCCCCCCAAGGCGGCACCACTTGCCGACCGCCAGATCGCCTGCTGCAAAATTCCCCCTTGACCCCAGAGCCCCGCCTGTCAAAACCCCAGCTCATGTCCACAGCGCATCTCACCATCAACCTTGACGCCATCGCCACCAATTGGCGCGCCCTTGACCGTGCTTCCGCCTCAGGCGTGCAGACCTCGGCCGTGGTCAAGGCGGATGCTTACGGCCTCGGTGTCAAGCGCGTGGCACAGGCCTTGGCGCGGGCCGGCGCGCGGCGGTTCTTCGTGGCGGCAGCCGAAGAAGGCGCGGCGGTGCGGCAGGCGCTGGGACCGGGAGCACAGATCAATATCCTGTCGGGTCACATGGCGGGCGATACCGACATGATCGCCGATCTTGACCTGACACCGATGCTCAACAGCCTTGATCAGGTGACGCGCCATCTGGAGTCGCTTCCCGGCCATGCCTTTGGCGTTCAACTGAACACCGGCATGAACCGGCTGGGCATGGACGAGATGGAATGGGAGGCGGTCGCGCCATATGTGCTGGACGCCGGCCCCGAGCTTTTGATGTCGCACCTGGCCTGCGCTGATGAGCCGGACCATCCCCTGAACGAGGCGCAGCTGGCCCGTTTTCACGCCATGACCGATGGTACCGGGGTGCCGCGCTCTTTCGCCGCGACAGGCGGCATCCTGATGGGGCCGCGCTATCACTTTGACCTGACGCGCCCGGGCATCGGGCTTTATGGCGGCAAGCCCTATGAGGGCGCAGCGCCAGTCGTCACGCTGTCGATCCCGGTCATCCAGACGCGCGAGGTCGCGGCGGGGCAGCCGGTTGGCTATTCCTGCGCCTGGGTGGCCGAGCAGCCTGCGGTGATCGCAACCCTGGCGGCGGGCTATGCCGATGGGCTCATGCGCAGCCTGTCGAACGCGGCCGTGCTGTGGGACGGCGAAACCCCCTGCCCGCTTGTCGGCCGCGTTTCAATGGACCTGATCACGGTCGACATCACCCACCTGCCTGAAATTCCGCGCTATCTTGACATTCTGTGCCCCCATCAGGGGGTGGATGATCTGGCCGAGAGCGCAGGGACCATCGGCTATGAGATCCTGACCCATTTCGGCCAGCGCTACTCGCGCCGC
>VGDH01000032.1 GCA_016869835.1 Alphaproteobacteria bacterium | reverse complement strand
CCCCCGTCTCGGCCAGGGTCAGCACAAGGCTGGGCCGCCAGCCCAGCACCGCCGCCAGATCGCCCGCATAATCCCCCGTCCGCCCCGGCATCGGACACAGGCCCAACACCCCGCCCGCCGCCGCAATCTCTGCCACCTGCATCGCCGGTTTACCTCAGCCCCCCAAGCGCCTAGTCTTGGCCCCGCACGAATCCCGCGAGGCATGATGACAGAGGCCGCAAATTCCGCTCCGGCGCAAGCCTATCAGGTTCTTGCCCGCAAATACCGGCCCGAAACCTTTGCCGATCTGGTCGGGCAAGAGGCCATGGTGCGCACGCTGAAAAACGCCTTCGCCGCCGACCGGATTGCCCATGCCTTCATCATGACCGGCATCCGAGGCACCGGCAAAACTACCACGGCGCGGATCATTGCCAAGGGGTTGAACTGTGTCGGCCCCGACGGCACGGGCGGACCGACGACCGAGCCTTGTGGCCAGTGCGAGCCCTGCCGTGCGATTGCCGAAGGCCGCCATGTCGACGTGATGGAGATGGACGCGGCCAGCCGGACGGGCGTCGGTGACATCCGAGAAATCATTGATTCCGTTCACTATCGCGCCGCATCGGCGCGGTTCAAGGTCTATATCATCGACGAAGTTCACATGCTGTCGACGGCGGCTTTCAACGCGCTCTTGAAGACGCTGGAAGAACCGCCCGCCCATGTGAAATTCATCTTCGCCACCACGGAAATCCGCAAGGTTCCGGTCACCGTCCTGTCACGCTGCCAGCGGTTTGACCTGAAGCGGATCGAGCCCGAGGTGATGATGGGCCTGCTGTCGCGCATCGCCAAGGCCGAAGGCGCGCAGATAACCGAAGGGGCCTTGGCGCTGATCACGCGGGCGGCTGAGGGGTCTGCCCGCGATGCGACCAGCCTTCTCGATCAGGCGATTTCCAATGGCGCGGGCGAGACATCCGCCGATCAGGTGCGCGCCATGCTGGGGCTCGCGGACCGGGGCCGGGTCCTCGACCTGTTCGAGATGATCATGCGCGGTGCCGCGCCCGAAGCGCTGGCGGAACTTGCCGCGCAATATGCCGACGGCGCCGATCCGATGGCGGTCTTGCGCGATCTGGCCGAGATCACCCATTGGATTTCGGTCATCAAGATCACCCCCGCCGCTGCCGAAGATCCGACCACCCCGCCCGAGGAACGCACGCGCGGGCTCGAGATGGCCGCCGCCCTGCCGATGCGCGCCCTCAGCCGGATGTGGCAGATGCTGCTGAAGGCCATTGAAGAGGTGGCACTGGCCCCGAATGCCATGATGGCGGCGGAAATGGCGGTGATCCGGCTGACCCATGTCGCCGACCTGCCCGACCCCGAAACGCTGGTGAAAAAGCTGCAATCGCAAGCCGCCTCGCCCCCTTCGCCCGGTGGTGGCAT
Source organism: Alphaproteobacteria bacterium (assembly GCA_016869835.1). Taxonomy (GTDB): domain Bacteria; phylum Pseudomonadota; class Alphaproteobacteria; order Rhodobacterales; family Rhodobacteraceae; genus Tabrizicola_A. The sequence continues at coordinate 25,987 of VGDH01000032.1, read as the reverse complement.
GGCGGGCTGTGCGCCTGCGGGGGGCAATTACGGCGGCACGGTGCATGCGCCGATGATGGGGGCTTCCCATGCCCCGATGCGCGGGCCAACCATGATGGGCGACCAGGCGACCGCCCTCGCCCAGGCCCCGGCCACCCCTTTGCCGACCTTTCAGCACGTGGTCGATCTGATCCGCGACAAGCGCGACATGCTGCTTTTGAAAGAGGTCGAGGATGGGGTTCGCCTTGTGCGCTATGCCCCGGGCCGGATTGAATTTCAGCCCAGCCCCTTAGCCCGCCCCGACCTTGCCGCGCGGCTGTCGCAGCGCTTGCAGGGCTGGACGGGGATGCGCTGGGGCATCTCGGTGGTCAATGAGGGCGGCGCGGCGACGCTGGCCGAAGAGCGCGACGCCGAAGAAAACGCGGCACGGGCCGAGGCGCTGACCAACCCCTTGGTGCAGGCGGTTATAGCGGCCTTTCCCGGCGCCAAGATCGCCGACATCCGCACGCCCGAGGCGATGGTGGCGGCGGCACAGGCCGAAGCCCTGCCCGAGGTTGAAGATGAATGGGACCCGTTCGAGGATTCCTGAGGCCGGCCAACACATCTTTTCGAAAAGATGTGCAGATTTCTTCGAAGAAATTTGATCCTGCCGCCCCCTGCGCATATCTTGTGGGCCAAGCAAACGAGGTGACCAGATGCTGAAGGGTTTGGGCGGGCTTGGCGATATGGCCAAGATGATGAAGGCGGCGCAGGAAGCGCAGGCCAAGGTGGGCGAGTTGCAGGAAGAACTGACGCGTATCGTCGTGGTGGGCGAGGCGGGGGCCGGTCTGGTCAAGGCGCGCGCCACCGCCAAGGGCCAGATCACCGGGCTGGATGTTGACCCGTCAATCCTGGTGCCGTCGGAGAAGGAAGTGATCGAGGATCTGATCCTTGCCGCGCTGAACGATGCCCAGGCCAAGGCGCAGGCGCGCACGCAGGCGGAAATGGGCAAGCTGACACAAAGCCTTGGCCTGCCTGCCGATTTCAAGCTGCCGTTCTGATCCATGGATGGCACCCGCGACATCGAGGCGCTGATCGAGCTGATGGCGCGGTTGCCCGGCCTTGGGCCGCGTTCAGCCCGCCGTGCGGTGCTGGCGCTGTTGAAAAAGCGGGGGCAGCTTATGGCCCCATTGGCCCAAGCCATGGCGACGGTGGCGCTCAATGCCCGCGACTGCGCGGTCTGCGGCAACATCGGCACCGCCCACATCTGCCCGATTTGCGCCGACCCGGCGCGCGCCACGGGCGAGATCTGTGTGGTCGAGGATGTGGCCGATCTTTGGGCGATGGAGCGGGGTCAGGCCTTCAAGGGGCGTTATCATGTGCTGGGCGGCACCCTTTCGGCGCTGGATGCGGTGGGGCCGGATGAACTTGGCATCCCAAGGCTCGCCGCGCGGGTGGCCGATGAAGGCGTGCGCGAAGTGATTCTCGCTCTGAATGCCACGGTCGATGGCCAGACCACGGCGCATTACATCGCCGATGCCTTGGCCGGCAGCGGCGCGCAGATTACCAGCCTTGCCCAAGGCGTGCCGGTCGGGGGTGAGCTGGATTACCTCGACGACGGCACCATCGGGGCCGCCCTGCGCGCCCGACGCCGGTTCTAAGCGCGGCACAAACAGACCCCGCTTCGCCACCTTCCTGCCCCAATTGTGTCTGACAAGGGGTTTGTCGGCAGTCTGATCCGGTCTTTGGTGGCCATGATGGCTAGTGTTGCGGTGATCTTCGGGGGCATGTCGGGTTTTGTCTCGGCCCTGTTTGCGCTGATCGCGTTTGATGCGGGTTGGATCTTTGCGCTTGGCTTGTGGTCGGCAACCGGGGTGGCCATGAGTCTGAGCCTTATCGGACTGGCCATGTCGGCCCGCCGCCCCGAACCAGAGTTGCAGGCCGAACACGCCTGATCCTGCCTGCGGCTTGATCGCCCACGAGGGCGGCAAACAGGGTGTTTTCGTTCATGTCAGCGCTTTGAACCGCGCGGACCTGCGGGGCCTGAAGCAGGATTGGGCAGTTATCCTGGACATAAGGGCTGGCCGTGACAGCCGGAATAAACGGTCTGGCTGGCGCTGGCCTGAGGGCCGGTCAGCCGATTCTTTGATGCGGGGCACAAAGGTTGTGCCGCTTGCGCTGGCCGTCTTAGCTGGCGCGGGCCATCAACAGCCGTTCCTGCATTGCATGTTCGAACCCCACCCGCAGCGAAACCGCGCTTAGGGGCGCGCGCAGTTCGGTCGCCTCATGGCGGTTGCAGGGGAAGGTCTGTTCGACACATTCACTGCTGACAAGGATCACCGGGGTGAAACGGCCGGTCGCCTTCAGAAGCATATGCGCGCGCCGACCCTGGGCCAGACCGCCGATGCTGTCGCAGTCGATCACGATCAGTTCAAAGTCCTGCGGGCCGTCCAGCACCCGATCAAGGGCGAAGTACAGTTCGTCACAGATCTCGATATGGCAGCCCATGCCCGAAAGCCTGCGCGACACCGGCCCGTGCGTCGGTTCGGTTGAAATCAGAAGCGTGCGGACGCCAAAGCCGACGACCGTGGCCGAAAACGGATCAACTGCGTTGAAGAGCGTCATCTCGGTGGTCCTTCTGTTGCCCTTGGACAGTGATTAACGGTTAATTGTGCCCAAATTTGGCACAATTCCCGGCAGTTCTGAGGTGATTGACAGCCAGTGCTTGGCCATTGCCGGGTTCCGGCATTGTCGCCATGATGGCAACAGACCGATCAGCCTGATCGGTGTGAGTCCTGGACACCAGAATGACAGCCGCAGATTACCAAACCCTTATCGATGCCTCGACCTGGGCCTTCATCGAAGCAACCAATGCATCATACCCGCCGGACACCGCCTCGCTGACCATCGCCGACCAGCGCGCGATCTATGACCGGATGTGCCGGGTGTTCTTTCAGGGCTATCCGCCGGGAGTGACGGCGCGCGATGAGGCGGTGGCAGGGGTGCCGTGCCGGATTTATCCGGGGGCGGGTCCCGTGGTGATCTATCTGCATGGCGGCGGCTATGTGGTGGGCGGGTTGCACAGCCATGACGACGTCTGCGCCGAGATCCGCGCCCGCACCGGGTTGACAGTGGTGGCGGTGGATTACCGGCTGTCGCCGGAACATCTGCACCCGGCCGCCTTTGACGATGCCTGCGCGGTTGTTCGGGCCCTGGCAACAAAAGGGCCGGTGGTTCTGGCCGGTGACAGCGCCGGGGGCAATCTGGCTGCCGCCGCCGCCCATGCGCTGCGCGGCAGCGCCGTGATGATCCTTGGCCAGGTGCTGATCTATCCCGGTCTGGGCGGAGATGTGAACGCGGGCAGCTATCTGAGCCACGCCCATGCTCCGATGCTGACGCGCGATGATGTGTTGTTTTACAAAGACATCCGCCATGGCGGCCCCCCGCCCGAGGATGATCCGACCGTTTATCCGCTGCGCGACACCGATTTCACCGGCCTGCCGCCGACGCTGGCGATCGGGGCGGAATGTGACCCCTTGGCCGATGACGCGCGCGATTATGCTGCCCGCATCACCGCCGCCGGGGGCCGTGCCGAATGGGTTGAAGAAAAAGGTCTTGTCCACGGCTATCTGCGCGCCCGGGCGACGGTGCCGCGCGCGGCTGCCAGCTTTGACCGGATCATCACCGCGATTTCCACCTTTGCCAAAGGAGCCTGAGATGAACGCCGACTTGCTCAACATGGCCGCCAACATGACGCATTGGGCCGAACGCGTGGACATGGCTGCCGCCTTTCGATGGACGGCGCGGCTGAACATGCACGAAGCGGTGGCGAACCATTTCTCATTGGCAGTGAACGCCGATGGATCAAGGTTTCTCATCAACCCCAACGGGCGGCATTTCAGCCGGATCACCGCAAGTTCTTTGGTGGAAATCGACGCGAATGACCCCGCAACGATGAACCGCCCCGATGCGCCGGACCCGACAGCCTGGGGGTTGCATGGGTCGATCCACCGCGCCCTGCCCCATGCGCGCTGCGTGCTGCACATCCATTCGATCCACGCCACGGTTCTGGCCAGCCTGGCCGATTCGCGCCTGCCGGCGATCGACCAGAACAGCGCGATGGTCTTTGGCCGCCATGTGGTGGATGACCAGTATGGCGGAATGGCGTTCGAAGAGGAGGGCGCGCGTTGCGCGGCGCTGCTGGCGGACCCGAAGGTCACGACCATGGTGATGGGCAACCATGGGGTGCTGGTCGTGGGGCAGACGGTGGCCGAGGCCTTCAACAGGCTTTACTATTTCGAGCGCGCCGCCGAGACCTATATTCGCGCCTTGCAGACCGGGCAAAAGCTGCGGGTGCTGCCCGATGCGGTGGCCGAAAAGACCGCACGGGAATGGGCGGCATACCCTGGCTTTGCCGAGGCACATCTGCGCGAGATCAAGGCGATGCTGGACGAAAGCGGCGACAGCTACGCCAACTGACCCTCGTCGTCGGCTTTGCCGCTCCTCGGACGACGAGACGGCGAAGCCGCACGAGGAGGTCAGGGGGTGAAGAAGGGTTTGGCCTTCATCGTCGGCGGCACCGGCACGCCAAGGCGGGTGAGGATGGATGGTGCCAGGGCCAGTTGGTCGAGGACCACATCCTTGGCGGGCATCTCACTGTTGCCGAAATAGTAAAACGCCGCGTCCTGCTGCAATTCGCCCGTGCCGCCGTGATGGCCTCGCTCGTCCTGCCCATGGTCGGCGGTGACGATCACCTCATAACCCTTGTCGCGCCAGCGCTGCAGGAACGGGGCGAGCATCGCGTCGATCATGTAGCAGGCGTTATCCATCTCTTCGCAATCGTGATAGAAACGGTGGCCCATGCTGTCCAGCGTGCAGGTGTGCAGGATCCCGTAATCGATGCCATGCACCACACAAAGCCGGGTGAGCGTGGCGAACAGATCGACATCCGAGGGCGTCATCTGGTTGATGTTGCCGTAACCCGTCATGGTGTGGAACCGGCCATGGGTGATGGGGCCGCCCGGCTCGTCATATTCGATGTCGCGGACAAAATCGAAGGGCGCGCGGTTGAAGAATTCCGACCAGAAGCTGTGCGTTACCGCCCCGGTTTTCAGCCCAGCCTTGGTGGTTTCGGAAAACACATCCGGCAGGTCGAGGCGGTAGACCGCCTCATTGCCCCAGACCCGATGCACCTGCGGCGGCACGCCGGTATGGATCGAGGCGTAGCAGGAAGCCGAGGTCGAGGGCAGCACGGCGCGGATGCGGTGCACGGTGGCATCGCCATTGGCAACCCAGCCTTCCAGATTGCCAAAGAGCCGCCGCCAGTTCCGGTAGGGCACGCCGTCAAGGATGATGAGGAGGAGTTTCGTCATGGTCATACCTGTGCGCCCTGCCAAGGCTGCGGGCCTCCGGCGGGGGTATTTGGGCCAAGATGAACATCAGTTTCCGGCAGATTCCATCTTGCGGGTCTGGATCACCTTTTCCAGCCAGCCCAGTTCCATTTCGGGAACCGAGGACAAGAGGAGATCGGTGTAATCGTCGAAGGGGGGCGAGAGCACATCGGTTTTCTGGCCGTAGCGCACCACCTGGCCCTTGAACATCACCGCGATCTTGTCGGCGATGGCGCGGACCGTGGCAAGGTCATGGGTGATGAAGAGATAGGCCACATTCTCGTGCGCCTGCAGGTCGAGGAGCAGTTTCAGGATGCCGTCGGCCACCAGCGGATCAAGCGCGCTTGTCACCTCGTCGCAGATGATGAGTTTGGGCTTGGCCGCCAGCGCGCGGGCGATACAGACGCGCTGTTTCTGGCCGCCAGAGAGTTCAGCCGGATAGCGGTCGGCAAAGCCTGCGCCCATTTCGATCTGGTCGAGCAGTTCCTGGATGCGCAGGCGTTTGGCCTCGCCCGTCAGGCCGAAGTAGAATTCCAACGGGCGGCCGATGATCGTACCGACGGTCTGGCGCGGGTTCATCGCCACGTCGGCCATCTGGTAGATCATCTGCAATTCGCGCAGGTCGTCCTTGGAGCGCCCGGAGAGATCAGCCGACAGGGTGCGACCGGCAAACTGGATGCGGCCCGCCGAGGGTGGCAGAAGGCCGGTGATGGCGCGGGCGAGCGTGGATTTGCCCGAGCCGCTTTCGCCCACAATCGCCAAGGTCTGGCCGGGCGCGACATCGACATTCACGTTTTTCAGCACATCAAAACTGGTGCCCTTGTAGCGCGCGGTGACGTTCTGCACCGACAGGACGGGCGGGGCGGGTGCTTTCTCGGCGTGGTCGATCGAGCGGACCGAGACCAGGGCCTGGGTATAGGGTTCCCGCGGGGCGTTGATGATCTGATCGGTGCTGCTGTATTCCACCATCTTGCCATGGCGCAGCACCAGAATGTCATCGGCCACCTGGGCCACGACGGCAAGGTCGTGGGTGATGTAGAGCGCGGCCACCCCGGTTTCGTGGATCGCGCGTTTGATCGCTGCCAGCACGTCGATCTGGGTCGTCACATCCAGCGCGGTGGTGGGTTCGTCAAAGATCACAAGGTCGGGCTTGGGGCAAAGCGCCATGGCCGTCATCACGCGCTGCAACTGCCCGCCGGAGACCTGATGGGGATAGCGTTCGCCGATGGTTTCGGGATTGGGCAGCGAGAGTTGGCGGAAGAGAGATACCGCCCGCGCCTCGGCCTCGGCCTTGGTCATCACGCCGTGGCTGACCGACGTTTCAATCACCTGCTCCATCAGCTTTTTCGCCGGGTTGAAGCTGGCGGCGGCGGATTGCGCGACATAGGTCACGTCACGCCCGCGTAAGGAGCGCAAAGCCCCGGCGTCGGCGGTGCGGATGTCGCGGCCGTTGAGCACGATCTCGCCACCCGTCAGACGCACCCCACCCCGACCAAAGGCCATCGCCGATAGTCCGATGGTGGATTTGCCGGCGCCAGACTCACCGATCAGCCCAAGCACCTTGCCCTTTTGCACCGAAACCGTAACCCCATCGACCAGCACGACGTGGCGGGGCCGCTCACCCGGCGGGTAGGCCGTGGCTTCGATCTTGAGGTTCTTGAACGACAACAGAGCGTCAGCCACCGCGACCTCCTTTCAGGCTTGAGGTGCGCGACAGGATCCAGTCGGCCACAAGGTTGACCGAGATGGCCAGCAGCGCGATGGCAGCGGCCGGCACAAGAGCGGCGGATTTGCCGTATACAAGCCCACCCTTGTTTTCACCAACCATGCCACCCCAATCCGTGAGCGGCGGCTGGATTCCAAGACCAAGGAACGACAGAGTCGAGATGAACAGAACGGCAAATATGAAGCGCAAGCCGAACTCGGCTACCAGGGGCGAAAGCGCATTGGGCAGGATTTCGCGAAAGATGATCCAGCTTTGTTTTTCACCGCGAAGACGGGCGGCCTCGATATAATCCATGACCGAGATGTCGACGGCGACCGCGCGGCTTAGCCGGAACACACGGGTGCTGTCCAAGACCCCAATCACAAGGATCAGCACGGTCAAGTTCAAGGGCAAAACCGACAGCATCACAAGGGCCACAATCAAAGACGGGACGGCCATGACCAGATCGACGATGCGAGAAAGGACTTGGTCCACCAAGCCGCCGCGCACGGCCGCAAGGAAGCCAAGGAACGAGCCCAGCGAGAAGGACAGGATCGAGGAGGCAAGGGCGACAAAGATCGTGATCTGCGCGCCATAGATCAGGCGCGATAGGATGTCACGCCCGATCGTATCCGTTCCCAGCCAGTGCGTTGCCGAGGGGCTATCCCACACGCCGCCGACAGTGCTGTCGATGGGATAGGGGGCGATGAATTGGGCAAAGACGGCGATGAAGAGAAATCCGCCGGTCAGCACCAGCCCCAGAAGGGCAGAGAGTGGTATCCTCATTTCGGGTGCCTCAGGCGTGGGTTCGCAACGATGGCAATGATGTCCGCCGCAACGTTGAGGAAGATATAGACGGCTGCAAATATTAGCCCGACGGCCTGCACCACCGGCAGGTCGCGTTTGGTCACGTGGTCCACAAGGTACTTGCCCAGCGCGTTGTAGCTGAACACGACCTCGACCACGACGACGCCGACCACCAGATAGGCAAGGTTCAGCATAACCACCGAAACAACTGGCGCAACGGCATTTGGCAAGGCATGACGCCAGACAACCTGCATTGGGCTTAAGCCCTTCAGCTCGGCCGTCTCGACATAGGCCGATTGCATAACGTTCAGGATCGCGGCACGGGTCATGCGCATCATGTGCGCAAGCACCACCATGACCAGCACGATTACCGGCAGCGCAATGGCCTGAAGCTTGCCCCAAAAGCCCATGCCCGGCAGAACCATCGATACCGGCTGGAAGATCGGGAACACCTGCGTCAGCAGGAAGATGACAAAATAGGCCGCCACAAACTCTGGCAGGCTGATGGTGGTCAAGGTCACCCCCGAGATCAGCTTGTCCGGCCAACCGCCGACATAGCGGGCGGCGACGAGGCCCAGAAGGATGGCCAATGGCACAGCGATCACTGCCGCAGCCGCCGCCAGAAACAGCGTATTGCCCAAACGCGTGCTGATTGACTGGGCGATGTCGGCCTTGTTCGACAAGGCGGTGCCGAGATCACCGGTCAGGACGCCTCCAAGCCAGCTGAGATACCGCTCCAGCGGGGGGCGGTCGAGGCCCATTTCGGCCCGCAAGTTTTCCAGCGCCACAGGCGTGGCGGACTGTCCGAGAATTGCCTGCGCCGTGTCCCCCGGCAAAGCTTCGACGCCCAGGAAAATCACAGCGGAAACCGCGAGGAGCAGAAGGAGGCCCAGCGCAATGCGCTGGACCACCAGTTTCAAGACGGGATGCACTGGATTCCCGCGATCAGGCGTTCAGCCAGCACTTGTTCAGTGCGGTGCCGTTCATCAGCGTGCCCGCCGGTTCCGCAATCCAGCCACCGACTTCGGCGCGACGACCTTCGACCCAGTCGTTGAACATCGGGCAGATCAAGCCGCCTTCGTCCCGCAGGATATGAGCCATTTCCGAGTAGATGCCCTTGCGCTTGGCCGCGTCCAGTTCTCCCTTGGCCGCCAACAGCAGTTCGTCGAACTTGGCGTTCTTGAACTTGGTGTCGTTCCATTCGGCGGTGGAGAGATAGGCAGTGGTGTACATCTGGTCCTGCACCGGACGGCCACCCCAATACGAGGCGCAGAACGGCGCGACGTTCCAGACGTTCGCCCAGTAACCGTCATCGGGCTCCAGCTTGATCTGCAGCGGGATGCCTGCGGCATTGGCCGAGGCGGCAAAGAGGTTCGCTGCATCCACAGCACCCGGGAAGGCACCCGGAGCAACCTGCAATATAATCGGCGAGCCGTCATGGCCGGACTTCTTGTAAAAGTCCGAGGCAGCGGCGGCATCATACTCGCGCTGCGGGATGCTGTCGTCGAACAGCGGATAGGAGCCGTTGATCGGGAAGTCGTTCCCACGCGACCCGTAGCCGCCCAGCACTTTGTCCACCAGCTCCTGACGGTTGATCGCCATTTTCAGGGCCATCCGCAGGTCATTGTTGTCAAAGGGCGCCTTGTCGCAATGCATTATGAACACATAGTGGCCGGGGCCACCAACCTGCTCGACCGCGACATCGGTGTTGCCTGCAAGCAGAGCGACGATCTTCGGATCCACGCGGTTGATCATGTGAACCTGGCCAGACTGGATGGCAGCGGTCCGCGCGGTATCGTCGTTGATCGTCAGGATCTCGACCCCGTCGGCATGGCCGCGCGACGAATCCCAGTAGTTGGCAAAACGCTCAAACGTGGTGATCACGCCCGGCTCGCTCGAGATGATCTTGTAGGCACCCGTGCCGTTACCGGCCGCCGGATTGTCAACGCCACCGCCCGGCTGGATGGCAAGGTGATAGTCGGCAATCAAGAAGGGAAGGTCGGCATTGGCCGAGACCATCTTCAGGGTAACCATATCACCTTCGGCCGACATCTCGGAAATGCCCTGCACGATGCCAAGCGCACCCGACTGGGATTTCTCATCGGTGTGGCGCTTCAACGTGGCGACCACGTCATCGGCCGTGACAGTGCCGCCGCCGTGGTATTCCACGCCCGCGCGGATCTTGAACTTCCACTCGGTCGCATCTGCGTTCGACGAGACTTCTTCGGCAATCCGCATTTCGACGGCACCATTGGCGTCAACGTCGACCAGGGTTTCACCCCAGGTGCGGTTGATCATGTAGGGCACGTCCGATGCGGCCAGTGCCGGATCAAGCGAGTTGGTGCTTTCGCCACCGGCGACGCCAGCGCGCAAGATTCCGCCCTTCTTGGGCTCTTCGGCATGGGCGGCCTTCGTGAAAAGCGCGCCCGCAAGGCCGGCCGAAATCCCCATCGCGGTGGTGCGGCCGACGAATTCGCGGCGGGTCATTGCCCCTTTGCGAACACGCGCAATCATTTGATCAAGTTGATCTGACATCGTTTTCTCCCTGCTTTGGCCCGGAATTGCCGGCGCCTTCTTGTTGATTTAAACCACTAAACCGCGAAGAAACCGCTATGGCAACGATTCTTGCCACCGCGCATGATCACACAAAACGGCGCGGGACCGCGTCGTCGAAAAGGCGTTCAAAGACGAGATCATCCCCCTCATAGGCCCGAAGCCGGGCCGAAAGGCGCAACTCGCTGGCCGTTGCCGTCATTTCGGCATGGGCCTCGGTGCGCACCCGCCAGGTGCCGCGCGACAGGCGCTGCTCCCAAGAATGAACCGCCCGCGCCGACAGTGGATCGTCGGGGTGCACCTCCCACAGCTCGGTCATCGTTTCACCGGTCTGCATGCCGTGGGTCAGATTCTCGGCATCGCCCAGATCGTCACGGATCACCAAAGCGACCTTGCCCGAGATCAGATCGGTCTCGATCTTGCGCGTGGTCTTGCCGGGCCGCAGCACTTTGTGCTTCCAGGGGGATGCGTGTTCGGCAGGCGGCGGCACCCATGCGGCACCCGCCCCCTGATGCACGGGAAGATCAAGACTGCCCGCCGTCACGGTCAACCGCCCCGCCTGCGGCGAAGGCCAGACGAAGGGCCAATAGCTGTTCGACAAGGCCAGCCGCAAGCGATGGCCGGGGGCAAGCCGGTAGGCCATCTGGTCAATGTTGAACGCCACCTCAACCGCCTGCCCCGGCACTATGGGGGCAGGGGTTTCCATGCTGTCCCTGTGGCACAGGTTCAGCATGCCATGGGCGATGCGCACCGAGGACCCATCGGGGGCCACATCGCAAAGGCGGGCAACGACAAAACCCAAGGGTTGGTCAGAGGCAAGCCGCAAGCCAAGCCGCGCCGCGCCGATCAGCGACAGGGGTTCAGCCAGAACCGGCCCGTCAAAGCAGACCGACAAGGCGTCATCCCCCGCCTGATCCCCCGGCATCTCGGCATTCAGGCCCATCGGAAAGAACTCGCCCGTGTGCATGCCCAGATGCTGCGGCGTCGAAATCTCCGCGCGAATGTCGCCTTCAATGTGGCTCAAATACCCCACGGGGGTCCAGGGGTTTGAAACCCCAGGCACCTCGGCCAGATACCACCGCTCCTGTTTCACCTGCGGGCTGGGCCAAGCCGCCTCGGGCACCCATTGCCCGGCGCGGTGTTTGGCGCTGGCGTCGGGGGCCTCGCTGTCCAGCCGGTAGACGCGATAGGCCGGATCATCCTCGGCCCCGTTGGCGATGCCTTTCAGCCAGCGGTCCCACCAGCGTAGCGCCTCTTGCAAAAAGCCCACCTGCGGACCGGGCACGGCGGTATGGGGGTATTGATGCACCCAGGGGCCAACGATGCCCTTGACCGGGGCGGGCACATTGCTGACCAGCGCCGCCACGGTGTTCATGTAGTTGTCAGCCCAGCCACCCCAGATCTGCACCGGAATGGTCATGCGGGCGTAATCCTCGCAGACCGATCCATGTTTCCAATAGCTGTCGCGCGCCTGATGGCCCGCCCAGCGCGGCGCCAGCCACGGCTCGGCCTCCAGCCGGGCCAGCCAATCGGCCCGCCAGTCAGGGCGCAGGGCCGGATCGGCGGGGCGCGAGGAATAGGACAGCATCACCGCGCCCCAACCGAAATTCTCGCCCAAAAGACAGCCGCCCTTGTAATGGATGTCATCGGCAAAACGGTCGGTCGTGGCACAGACCGACACCACGGCCTTCAGCGCGGGCGGCTGGCGGAAGGCGGTTTGCAGGCAGTTGAAGCCACCCCAGCTTTTGCCCATCATACCGACGCTGCCGCTGCACCAAGGCTGTGCCGCCAACCATGCGATCACCTCCTCGGCATCTCGCAGTTCCTGCTCGGTATACTCGTCGTTGATCAGCCCCTGGCTGTCGCCACAGCCGCGCATGTCGACCCGCACGGCGGCATAGCCGTGACCGGCGAAATAGGGGTGCATCATCTCGTCGCGCGGCAAGGTTCCGTCGCGTTTGCGGTAGGGGATGTATTCCAGAATGGCCGGAACCGGGTTCGCGCCTGCGTCCTTTGGCATCCAGACCCGCGCGGACAGGCGGCAGCCGTCGGACAGCACGATACCAATGTCGGGCGTTTCCACCACTTGGTGCGGGAAATCGGTTCGGATGGTCATGGCAGCTCTCCCCAGACCCATGAGGCAACGGAAATCGGCAAAAGGCGACACGAATTCGCCGCTTCGGCAGACAATAACGACACCTGCGGTTTTCGGGCCGAAAAAGGCTCTTGCCCCGGCGCGGGGGCGCTGCACCCATGGGCAAACCGATTGCGAGGCCCAGATGACCAAACGCCCCAATATCCTGATCCTGATGGTGGACCAGCTGATCGGCACGCTGTTTGACGATGGCCCGGCAGAATTCCTGCATGTGTCAAACCTGCGCAAGCTTGCGGCGCGTTCGGTGCGCTTTGCGAGCAGCTACACCGCCTCGCCCCTTTGTGCACCGGCCCGCGCGGCCTTCATGTCGGGCGCCCTGCCCCGGCGCACGCGGGTTTATGACAACGCGGCCGAGTTTGCCTCGGACATCCCGACCTATGCCCACCACCTGCGCCGGGCGGGTTATTACACGGCGCTTTCGGGCAAGATGCATTTCGTGGGGCCTGATCAGCTGCATGGGTTCGAAGAACGCCTGACGACTGACATCTACCCCGCCGATTTTGGCTGGACCCCCGATTACCGCAAACCCGGCGAGCGGATCGAGTGGTGGTATCACAACATGGGCTCGGTCACCGGCGCGGGCGTGGCCGAGATTACCAACCAGTTGGAATATGACGATGACGTCTGCAATCAGGCGGTACGGAAGCTTTACGATCTATCACGCGGGCTTGATCCGCGCCCGTGGTGCCTGACCGCAAGCTTTACTCACCCGCATGATCCCTTTGTCGCACGGCGCAAGTATTGGGACCTTTACGAAGGCATCCCGGAACTGGAGCCGCCTGCGGGGCTGGACTACGCAGACATGGACCCCCATTCCAAACGCCTGATGGACGCCTGCGACTGGCGCGGGATGGAGGTGACGGCCGACCATATCCGCCGCTCGCGGCAGGGCTATTTCGCCAATATCAGCTATATCGACGACAAGATCGGCGAGATTCTGGCGGTGCTGGAAGCCTCGCGCCAAGAGGCGATCGTGGTCTTTGTGTCGGATCATGGCGAGATGCTGGGCCGCAAGAGCCTGTGGTTCAAGATGAACTTCTTCGAAGGTTCGGCCCGCGTGCCCTTGATGATTTCAGCACCGGGCCTGACGCCCGCCACGATTGCCACCCCGGTCTCGACCATCGACCTGACGCCGACGCTGTGCGATCTGGCCGGAATATCCATGGCCAAAGTGATGCCCTGGACGGATGGGGAAAGTCTCGTTGCCCTCGCCAAAGGCATCGAACGCACCTCCCCCGTCGCGATGGAATACGCCGCCGAAGGCACCATAACGCCCATGGTCTGCCTGCGCCAAGGGGCGTGGAAATACATTCACTGCCCGGCGGACCCCGACATGCTGTTTGACGTTTCCAATGACCCCGACGAGATGGTCAACCTTGCCGGGGATCCGCGCGCGGCCGAGGTGTTGGCGCATTTCCAGGGCCTGGCGCAGGCGCGCTGGGACATGGCCGCCTATGACGCCGAGGTGCGCCAATCCCAGGCCCGCCGTTGGGTGGTCTATGAGGCATTGCGCAACGGTGCCTATTACCCTTGGGATCACCAGCCGCTGAAGCTTGCCTCGGAACGCTATATGCGCAACCACATGGACCTGAACGTGCTGGAAGAGAACAAGCGCTTTCCGCGCGGAGAATAGGCGCGGGGGCGGCAGGCGGGACGGTTCGGCCCCACTGTCCGGGGCCTTAGTCCCGGGGCCTTAGTCGTCGTCGGGGGTTGCCGAACCGGCCTGCCGGCGCGAGAGGTCGGAAGGCGGCACCGTGGTGCGCAGGGCCAGCCCGTCGAGACAGTCAAGGACCGAGGTCGACACGCGAGGGCGTTGGCCTGCGAGTTCGGTGACAACGTGCGCAAGGGTCCAGCCAAGGGTCCGGTCGGACCATCCCGGCCCAAAGCGCAGGGTCCCGTCGGCCCCGATTTCGGCGGCAAGGCCAAGGGTTGTGGTCAAGGCCAGATCGCCACGGCTCTGGGCGATCCGGGCGAGGAAGGGCAAGAGATAGCCCGGCGCCAAAAGCGCGTCAGGAAGGCTTTGCGGCGGGAACGGGGCCAGGCCTTTGGCAAAGTCATCGGCCAGAGCGGCCCCAAGGGCAACGGGGGTCAGCCCCCCTGCGACCGCGCTGGAAAGCCAGTGCGCGGCCCAATCCGCCGCAGGAAACCCCCGCCGCGCAAGCCATTCTGCCGCCCAGCCCGCCTCTTCCGCCAGCCCCCAGGCCAGACCCGCCCCGCGCGCCGCCTTTGTGATCAGGCTTCGCAGTTCGGAATGGGACAGGTCGATACCATCAGCCATCCAACGTCAACTCATCGGGAAAGGGCTGACCCTGAAACAGGCTGATCCTGACCCAGCGGTCCGAGCGCGGATCAAAGCGGTCGGCACCGAAGAAGGCCAGTTTGCAGCGCAGAATGTCGATGGGCAGCATATTTGCGGCCAGCACGTTGTCGCGGATCTCGGCATAGCGCAGGCCGCGCAGCATCAAAAGCCGGCGCAGGCTGTGGCGATGTTCGGGATGGCGCAGCAAGAAGGCGGCAATTGGTGTCTCTGCCCCCCACCCGGCAAGCGCGCCGGAAAGCGCCGCCATGGCGCGGGCGACGCCCAAGGGCTGTTCGCGGTCCTGACCGGCCTCGTCGTGCCGCTCGCCAAGGCGGGGCTCAAGCTTTTCCTCCGAAACATACCAAAAGCGCGCCGATTGCGCGGGATCGGTGAAATCAAAGCGCGAGACCCAGGAATAGCCTTCGTCAAGCCAGGCGCGGACCTGACCGATGGTCAGGCTGCCGTCAATCGCAAAACCGGTGGTCTCGTCGGCATCAAGCCCTTTGGCCAGATCGTCGATCACCGCGCCATGGGGCTCGAGCAGAAGCGACACCAGCGCCTCTTGTCCTTCCTCGGACAGGATTTCCTCGCCCCAGCGCCAAAGCCTGTCCCATGGCTGCGGGCGGCTGTGGTCCCAGTCCTGCGCGACATGGGCGGCGAGCCGGGCAAGATCGACGCGCAAGAGGTCAAGCTTGGCGATCTGCAGGGGATGCGCGCTGTGCCAGAGGGTAGCGTTTTCGCGGGCGGCGGCAAGGGCGTCTTGAAAACCGGTCAAGGTCTGCGGTTCAAGGCTGGGCAGCAACCGCACCCGTGCCAAAGCGTTTTCGCGCACCGCGATCCAGTTGTTCAAGAGGCGCGGATGGTTGACAAGAAAGGGTGCCATGCCAAGGCCGGTGGAATTTCCCACCCCCAGACCACGCCGCAGGTCGCGGTCAAGCCGCACGGCGCGGGCGCCGCCTTTGACGCGGGCCAGATGTTCGACGATATCGACGGTAAAGGCGCGGATCAGCCAGACCGTCAGCATCTCGGCCTGAAACGGGGCCTTCGTCTCAACGCGGTCTGCAATGGCGTCGCGGTCCACAACGCCGAACTTGCCCGAGCCATAGACGGCAGTCGTGCGCATCAGATAGCCGACCGCCTCAAGTTCGGCGCGATCGGGCTGACGCCCTTCGGCCAGCCTGTCGACGACATGGGAGAACAGCCGAACCGAGCGGTTGGCGCGGCTGAGCGACAGCTCACGCGCCGAGACGCGGCCCGCTTCCTGCAACGGCACATTGGCCGCAAGCCGGGTGATATCGGCGGCATTCGCCTCGCCATCGACCAGGGCAAAGGTGGCATCCCAGGCGGTGGCGATCACCCGGTCCGAGCGCATGTCGTCGGGCAGATCATGAGCAAAGGCCACAAGCGAGTAGGTCCGTTCCGGCCCAATGGCGCGATAGACCGCATGGCCCACACCTGCCGCATCGACCTGCCAGACCGGGCGGTCAAATCGCCAGCCGTCGGTTTGCAGCCGCCGCAAAAGGACGCGCAGGAAGGACAGCCGCATCGGATGGGCCGAGCCCATGCGCGACAGCCGCATCACCAGGTCGGGGTCGCGGGGCGCGATGGCATGGGCGGGGGCGTGTTCTTCGGCCTGTTTCATTCGGCAGCCCTTTCTGCGGCGGGGCGGGCCGCTTGGGCCGGCCCGAAGGCGGCGGCAAAAAAGCGCGCCCAATTGCCGCCCATAATGGCGGCAACCTCGTCCTTGTCAAAGCCGACAGCGCGTAAACCGGCCACGATGTTTGAAAAATCGCGGTTGTCGCCGAACCAGCCGGGCATGGGCGGAAAGCCGGCGGCGTCCTTGCTTCCCTCGCCATAATCGACGGTCTTGGTCCACCGCCCGGTGCGCATCCACTCGACCACACTGTCGGGCTGATCCTGACACAGATCGGTGCCGATCCCGAGACAGGCGGTGCCATGCCGTTCAGCCGTGCCGGCGATCATGGTGCAGAACTCGGTCAACTGGCAGGCGCTGCCGTCCTTGAGGTGATGGGGGTAAAGCGAAAAGCCCAGCATCCCGCCGGTTTCGGCCAGCGCCGCAATCACCGCCTGGGATTTGTTGCGGCGGGCGGGGTGCCAATCGGCGGGGTTAGCATGGGTGATGGCGATGGGGCGCGCGGAATGTTCCACCGCTGCAAGTGTCGAACCTTCGGCCGAATGGCTCATGTCGATCACCATGCCGACGCGGTTCATCTCGGCCACTACTTCGCGGCCCATGCGTGTCAGCCCGGTATCTTGGGCCTCATAGCAGCCGGTCGCCAGCAGGGACTGGTTGTTGTAGGTCAATTGCATGAAGCGCAGGCCAAGCCGGTGCAGCACTTCGACCAGACCGATATCATCTTCGATGCAAGAGGGGTTCTGCGCACCGAAGAAAATGGCCGTGCGTCCGGTGGCGCGGGCTGTGGCGATGTCATCAGCAGTAAAGCCCTGAAAGATCAGATCGGGCCAGCGTTCGAACCAGCGGTTCCAGCGTTCGATATTGGCGACGGTTTCGCGGAAATTCTCATGATAGACGATGGTGACATGGACGGCATCGACCCCGCCTTCACGCATTTGGCGAAAGATCCGTTCAGACCAGTTTGCGTATTGCAGACCGTCGATCAGATAGGTCATTCCGGAACCCCCGCCGCCATGTAGCTGGTCTTGACCGTCGTGAAGAACTCGGCCGCATAACGCCCCTGTTCGCGCGGACCGAAGGACGAGATGCCGCGCCCACCAAAGGGAACGTGGTAATCGGTCCCGGCGGTGGGCAGGTTCACCATGACACAGCCCGCCCGCATATTGGCGCGGAAATGCGCGGCGCGCGACAGGCTGCGGGTCATGATGCCCGCCGTGAGGCCAAAGGGACTGTCATTGGCGATGGCCAGCGCCTCGGCATAGCTGTCAGCTTCCAAGATGCAGGTGATGGGCGCGAACATCTCTTCGCGGTTCATCGTCATGGCATTGGTGGTGGCGCCAAAGACGGCGGGGGCCATGAAATGACCCTTGGTCGGGCGGTCAAGACGCTGGCCACCGGTCAGAAGCTCGGCCCCCTCGGCGCGGCCCCGGTCGATCCAGGCCAGATTGGCGGCCAGCTGCGTCTCGCTCACCACCGGGCCGATCTGGGTGCCCTCGGCCATCGCGTGGCCGACGGTCAGCGCCTGCGCCGCCTGCACAAGACGGGCGGTGAATTCGGCGGCCACCTTGCGATGCACGATCAGCCGCGAGGCGGCGGTGCATTTCTGCCCCGTGCCCCCAAAGGCCGCGTTGCAGGCATGGGCCACTGCAAGGTCCATGTCACAATCATCCATGATCACCATGGGGTTCTTGGAGCCCATTTCCATCTGCAGCTTTGCCCGATTGCCCAGAACGCGCCCGGCGATGGCCTGCCCCACCTCGACCGAACCGGTAAAGCTGACGGCGGCCACATCAGGATGGCCCACCAGCCGGTCGCCCAGGGCGCGGCCCGCGCCCATGACCATGTTGAACGCGCCAGCAGGCAGGCCCGCCCCGGCGATGACCTGCGCCAGCGCCACGGCCGAGGCGGGCGTCAGATTGGCCGGTTTCCAGACCACCGCACTACCATAGGCCAGCGCCGGCGCGATTTTCCAGGCCGGGGTGGCCACAGGGAAGTTCCACGGCGTGACAATCGCCGCGACACCGACCGGTTCACGGCGCACCTCGATCTCGATCCCCGGGCGCACGCTTTCGGCCTGATCGCCCTGGAGCCGCAACGCCTCGGCTGCGAACCAGGTAAAGAACTGGCCCGCGCGATAGACCTCGCCCTTGCCTTCGGCCAGGGGCTTGCCCTCTTCGCGCGACAAAAGCGCACCGATTTCGGCGGCGCGCGCCATCAGTTCGGTGCCGATCTTCATCAGCGCATCATGGCGGCGCTGGATGCCAGCGGCCCACCATTTCGGCTGTGTCTCGCGCGCGGCAGCAACGGCGCGATTCAAATCGGCGGCCGAAGCTTGGGCAAAGTGACCGATCGTATCAGACAGGTCCGAGGGGTTCAAGTTGGCCACCTTGCCCTCGCCCTCGCACCATTCACCAGCAATGTAATTCCGCGTTTCCATTCTTGTCCTCATCGGCACACCCGCGCCATTTCAACCCACCGCGCCACTGTGGCGCCAACCCTTTGCTTTTCCGCCGTACCCCGCACCCACGCATTTGCACCCGGTTCCGGCACGCATGGCTATGCCTCCCCGATACTTGCGATATGGTCGCCCAGAAAACGGGCCCCGTCCAGCCGTGCGACTGCGGGTCTGGCCCGCTGCAATTGCGATGCAAACTGACATTCAATTCCGTCTCATTGCACCTGCAATCGGGCGAAAAGATCGTCATCAATCTCGACCCCGTCGGTCATCGCGCGCTGTCGCGCCGCCTTGCGGCGGGCGCCGGGCAGACGCGCGCCCGCCTGACCTTCGATCGCTTCGGCGAGGGCCGCGATACGGTCAACAAAGCCGGGCGCAAAGGCGGCCGGATCAAGGGCGATGAAACACTGGCCAGTTCCCGGCGGACCGCCAAGCGGGCCGGAGAAGGGCGAGGCATCGCGGCTTGCGACCGCGCCGGCGAGGGCCGAGGCCAGCACCTCGACCAAGAGCCCGACGCCAAAGCCCTTTGGCCCACCAGCAGGCAGCATGGAGCCTTTCAGCGCCGCAGCCGGATCGGTGGTGGGCTGCCCCTCGGCATCCAGCGCCCAGCCCAGTGGGATTTCCTCGCCCCGACGAGCCCGCAGGATCACTTCGGATTTCGCCACAACGCTGGCCGATTGGTCCAGCACAAAGCGCGCGCCGCCAGCCCCGTCCGGCACGGCCAGCGCAAAGGGATTAGTGCCGATCACCGGCACATGCCCGCCGACCGGCGCAATCGAAGCCGGGGCGTGGGTGAAGCACAGCCCAAGAAGCCCCTGTCGGGCAATCTCTTCGGCATGATGGCCAAGGATGCCGCAATTGTAGGACCGCCGCAGCGTAAGCGCCGCGATGCCCAGCCCTTCGGCCGCCTCAATCAGCGAGGGCAGGCCAAGGTCAATCGCGGGATGGGCAAAGCCATGGGCGGCATCGACCACCACCGCCGCCGGGCTCGGCCGCTCTAGGCGCGGCGCGGCGCGACCATTCACTTTGCCGCAGGTCAGATGCTCGGCATAGATCGGCAGATACATCAGCCCGTGCGAGCGCACGCCATCCTGTTCGGCGCGGCGGATCGACCGGGCAACCGGCCGGGCCTGAAGGTCTTCGGCCCCCGCCGCAAGCAGCCGGTTAAGCGCCAGCTCTTCGACCTCATCCAGTGTCACGTGCAAGGGCATCTGGGGCTCCGACAACCACGAACCCTATGGTGGTCGTTGCAAATTTCAGCGCAACAAAGTATTTCTTTCATAAAGTTCAGCGGAACTTAACTCATGCTGCGTCTCGAAGCTCTGCGCGCCTTTGTCGAGGTGGCCGACCACGGCAATATCAAGGACGCGTCCGAGCGGCTTTACCGCACGCCTGCGGCTGTTTCGATGACGCTGAAACAGATCGAAGAGCGGCTTGGCGCGTCGCTTTTCGAAACCGACCGCAAGACGACGCTGACCGAAACGGGCCGGTTTCTTTACGAACAGGCGGTGGTCCTGCTGCGCGACCATGACCGCATGATGGAACAGATCGAGGCGCAGGCCAAGGGCCGCAGCGGCCGGTTGCGGATCGCCTCGGTGCCCTCGGTTGCGACCCTGCTTTTGCCGAGGTTTCTGCAAGGCTTCGCGGCCACGCGCCCGGATCTGGAGATTGATCTGGTCGATACCGACAGCCGGGATGTGCGCCTTCTGGTGGAGAACAGTCAGGTGGATCTGGGCATTTCGGGTCTGTCTGCCGATCTGCCCGGTCTGGTCAGCACGCCGATCTTCCGCGATCCACTGCGGCTGGTCTGTCGGGCTGACAGTGCATTGGCCACCCACGCCGAGACGCTGGATTGGGGCGATCTTGCCGGTGAGGCGATCATCATGAATGAGGCTTCCAAAGTGCTGCCCTCACCTGCGTTTCAGGCGCTGGCGCGGAATGCGCGTTTTTCGGTGCGCAATGTCGCATCATTGGTGGCCATGGTGCAGGCGGGGTTGGGGGTTACGCTGATGCCGGCGCTGGCTACGGCCAGCCTGCCCGCAGCCCTGACGACGCGACCGCTGCGCGACCCGGTCTGCATGCGAACGGTCAGCCTGCATTGGCGCCACGATCGGCGGCTGAGCCCGGTCAGCCAGCGCTTTGTGGCCGAGTTCACCGAGGCCGCGCGCAAGAAGGCCCGTGAGCTTGGCCTTGACGCGGCCTGATGCCGGTATTGCCAAGTCAGCGCCGGGCCACGCGCGCTTCGATAAAGCCCGCAAGGGCGGCGGCGGCGGGTGGCAGGCGCGATTGGCCCAGCAGCGCGATTTCCACTTCGGCCAGATCGGGCCAGTCGGGCAGCACCACCAGTTCGGCCGGAACCATGGCGCGCGGCATGACCGCATAGCCCAGCCCCGCCCGCACCGCCGCCGCCTGCCCGGCAAAGGAGGGCGAGGTAAAGACGCCGCTCCACGTCACCCCCGCCGCCGCAAGGCTGCGCGTTGCCTGGGCGCGATAGACGCAGGGCGAGGGGCTGAGCACGAGGGGAAGCGGTCGGCCCCGGCTTGCCTCGGCGAAACCTGAGGCCAGCGCCGGGGCGGCCACCCAGACCAGCCTTTCGCGCCACAGCGGCCGGGCGGCCGGATAGCGCTGTTCGGGGTCTTGCTTGACGATGATCAGGTCCTGACCACCGGCTTCGATGTCCTCGACCAGAGGCAGGGTCAGCTGGCAGGTGACATGCAATTCCACGCTAGGATGGGCTGCGGCAAAGACGCCGAGGATGTCGGGCAGGTAGGCAGACGCAAAATCCTCGGGACTGCCAAAGCGCACCTCGCCCGCGATCTCGGGGGCGCGAAAGCGGGCCAACATGGCATCGGCCTGCGCCACCATGGCGCGGGCATGCTGCAAGAACTGCTCGCCCTCGGCCGTCAGGCGCAGGCGGCGCGTCGTGCGTTCGATCAGCTTGCGGCCAATCATCTCTTCCAGCTTGCGGATCTGCTCGGACACCGCCGACTGCGACCGCCCCACAAGGGCCCCTGCACGCGAAAAGCTGCCGGTTTCAACCAGTGCCAGAAAGGTGCGCAGAACGGTCGTATCCACGTCATGCATCATGTCATTCACCCGATTATCCGATAAATCACATGCAAACTTCGCGTTTCTCTTTTCAAATACCGTCATGCAGAAGAGCCCCCGATCCGGAACCGGTCAAAAGACCGGTCGCAAAGGCACGAGGGCATCCATGGACAGTATCCTGCTTGAAAACCTGATTTCTCCTATCACTTTGGCCTTTCTCATGGGCATCGTGGCAACCCTGATCCGGTCGGATCTGGAGATCCCGGAACCGGTGATCCGGATCTTTGCGATCTTTCTTCTGTTCTCGATCGGCTTGCAGGGCGGGCGAGAATTGCAGACGGTCGAGCTGTCGAATGTGATGGGTGCGGTGGCCGTTACGGCAGCGATCGTTCTGTTGATCCCGCTCATGGCGTTTCTGGTGGCCCGCCATGTCATCAAGCTGTCGATCGTCGATGCCGCCGGGGTGGCGGCGCTTTACGGGTCGGTCTCGTCGGTGACCTCTGTGGTGGCCCGCGCCTATGCCGAAGCCGCAGGCTTTCCGATGGAGGGCTATGTCACCGGCCTTGTCGCGTTGATGGAACTGGGCATACTCGCGGCGTTGTTCTACGGACGGGTTGCCCTGTCGCAAAGCGCTGCAGCCGGGGGGGCCGCGCAAAAGACGGCCCTCGGGGCAATCCTGATGGAGACATTGCGGGGGCGCGGCCTTTTGTTGCTGGGCGGGGTGCTGATCATTGGCGGACTGTCGGGTGAGGCGAATTTCTCGAAGATCGAACCGTTCTTTGTCGACCTCTTCCGGGGCGTGCTGGTCTTGTTCCTGTTGGAGATGGGCATGACCGCCGGGCGGCAACTGACGGGATTTGCGCGCGTCGGCGGCCGGATTCTGGCCTTTGGCGTTGTCATGCCCCTGGTCAACGGCTTTGTGGTCAGCGGATTGGCAACCTTTGCCGGGCTGCCGATGGGATCGGCCTTTGTCCTGGGGGTGGTGGCCGCCTCGGCAAGTTACATCGACGCCCCCGCCGCCGTGCGCGCCACCTTTCCCGAGGCCAATCCGTCGGTCTATCTGACCGCGTCCCTGGGCATCACCTTTCCCTTCATGCTGATCTTGGGGGTGCCTATGGTCTGGCAGATGACCGCGTTCTGGCAGGGGCTGTGATGGGGCAAAGAAGGCTTCCGGACCGGGTTGCCTTGGGCACGATGCACGGCAAGGAGACGGTCATCGCGCCGCCCCTTTCGGGGCTTGGGATTGCCGTGGTGAGGGCTGATCTGGATACCGACCGTTTCGGCACCTTCGCCGGCGATGTGCCGCGCGCCGGGGACATGCGCGCCGCCGCCCGCGCCAAGGCTCTGGCGGCGGCCAGCCTGACCGGGCTTGGCGTGGGACTGGCCAGCGAAGGCGCTTATGGGCCGCATCCGACAACTCCGTTTCTGCCCTTTGGCCGTGAGCTTTTGCTTTGGCACGATACCCAAAGCGGCCATGAAATCATCGAGACCCTGACCGACAGCCAGCCGAACTTTGAACACGAGACGGTGCAGGACCCGGCCGCAGCCGACGGCTTCCTGCGGCGGATCGGCTTTCCGGGAACGGCTGTGATCGTGCAAAGCGCGGCCGGCGCGGCCCCGATTGCCAAGGGGGTCACCGGGCGCGATGCGCTGGATGGGGCAATTCGCGCCGCGCAGCAGGCGTCAGGAACGGCGCTTTTGCAAACCGATATGCGCGCCCATCTGAACCCGCGCCGCATGGCGATGATCGGGGATCTGGCCCTAAGGCTGGCCAAGCGGCTGGCCACGCCCTGCCCGGCCTGCAACGCGCCGGGCTTTGGCCATCTGCGCAGCCTTCCCGGCCTGCCCTGCGGCGATTGCGGCACCGAAACCGGCCTGATCGCCGCCGATCTGCAGGGCTGCACCCTGTGCGGACACGAAACACGGATCCCCAGCAAGGGCAGCGCAGACCCCGCCCATTGCCCCAGGTGCAACCCATAGGCGGCCGCAAACACGGCAGTTTGGCAGACCGAGCCGCATCTTGTGCGGTGACAGGACGAAAAGAGGTAGAGAAGTGGCGGACCCGGAGCGATTCGAACGCCCGACCCTCAGATTCGTAGTCTGATGCTCTATCCAGCTGAGCTACGGGTCCGTCGTGGGGCTGCGTTTAGCGGTGCCGATATGGCTTTGCAAGGGCAATTCCGCACGGGCCGTGCAATTCCGTCATACCCGAGACGGGGTTGGCAATGACGCACGGCAAAGGTGCGCGGCACAGGCGGGGGGCAAGGCCGGGGTTGGCCAACCGGGGTGGCCTACTTCGGCAAGTGGATGAGAAACTCGGTGCCTTCAGCGTCACTGCGGGCAAGCTCAAGTCGGCCGCCATGGCCGCGCACCAGTTCGGCCGCGATGGCAAGGCCTAGGCCGGTGCCGCCCTTGCGGGCGCCGCCCTGAAAGGCCTCGAACAGATGTTCGCGGGCCTTTTCGGGTAGGCCCGGCCCGGTATCGCCGACGCGAATCCGCCACTCCTCGGCCGTTTCAAGGGCCGAGATCTCGATGGTGCCGCCCTGGCCCGTCGCCTCGATGGCCTGACGGGCGTTTCGGGTAAGGTTCGACAAGACGCGGTAAAGCTGTTCGGCATCGGCCATGACGCGCATGCCCGAGGGGATGTCGATCAGCACGGCAACGGCCCCATCGGCCGCCAGCCCTTCGGCCTCGGCCACATCGGCGGCAAGCGCGGTCAGATCGACCGGAACCAGAACCGGGGCGGCCTCTTCGGCCTTGCCGAATTGCAGCGTCGATTCGCACAGCGCCACCGCCCGGCTGATCGAGCCCAGAAGCTTGGGTGCGGCGCGGGCCGTCATCGGGTCGGCGCTGCCCTCCAGCCGGTCGGCAAAAAGCTGGGCCGAGGTCAGGATATTGCGCAGGTCATGGCTGATCTTGGCCACCGCGCTGCCCAATTGGGCCAGCCGTTCCTTTTGCCGCAAGCTGCCGGTCAGCTGGCGTTGCATGGCTTGCATCGCCTCTTCGGCGGCGCGCAGCTCTTCGACCTGCGCCTTGGGCGCAATGACAAGCCGGGCATCCTCGGGGGCGGCGGCATAGGCCGCCATGTGCTGCGCCACGCGGCGGATCGGCAAGACGATAAGCCTTTGAACGGCCAGAAACAGAAGGAAAGCCGTCACGATCGAGATCAGCGCCGACAGGAACAGGATCCGCAGCCCATATTCCAGCATCGCCTCGCGCATTGGCGCGGCATCCATGGTGATTTCGATCAGCGTCCCGGCCTCTTGCACCGGATTGCCGATGACGCGGATGATATCATCCTTGGGATCGAACAGGCAGATCAGCGCATCGCGGATCAACTCCCATGGCCCGGCATCGCGCAGGTCATAGGTGGCTGAAATCGGCGCAGGCAAGGGCGAGGACAGCACCAGCTGCCGCACGTCGTCACGCCTGAGGACAACGTTGTAGACCTCGGCATTGGCCAGAAGCTCGGCCTCAAGCTCGGGCGTCACCATGTCTGAGGCGGCAAGCTGTGCCAGCGAGGCGATCTGCGCTTTTTCCAGCCGCAGGATCATGAAATCGGCACGGAAGCGCGCGATGGAGGGGACGAAGATCAGCACTTCGGCCAACATGACGAAGGCCACGGTCAAGATCAGGAACCGCCCCGAGAGGGTGTTCAGAAACCGGCCCCTCTTTTCCGCCACGCCGCGCTCCATCCATCCAGCTGTGTCCTGGCCGCAGGTCGGACAGGGCCTCGGGTCAGGGCAGCAACCGTTGCACCAGCCGCACCACCCGTTTCAGCGCAGGATTATCAAAGAGTTTGGCCGAGAAATAGGCCCCTGACGCACGCTTGGCGGTTTCCCCCAAGGTCGGATAAGGCAGCACCAGACCGGCCAAGGTGCCCATCTTGACCCGCGCGCCAATGGCCAGCGCCCAGAAGCCGATCAACTCTCCCGCCTGAGGCCCGACGATGGAAGCGCC
>VGDH01000031.1 GCA_016869835.1 Alphaproteobacteria bacterium | reverse complement strand
TATTTGAACGCTTCGAGGCCCGGCTGCGCGGCCTTTTGGACGGGGTAGTCACCGCCGAGATCCTGCGTTTTGGCGGCGAAAGTTCTGAGGCCGCCGCGGTTGCAGTCACCGAGCGTCTTGCCCAAACTGGTGCGGGGGTGGTGATAGGCATGGGGGGTGGCAAGGCCCTCGACACTGCCAAGGTAGCGGCCTTCCGCGCCGGTCTTCCGCTGATCATCGTACCAACGATCGCGGCCTCGGACGCGCCCTGCTCGGCTCTGTCGGTCATATACAACGAGGACGGTAGCGTAGATCGCGACTTGTTCCTGCCGCGCAATCCGGACCTGGTCCTGGTCGATACCGCTATCATCGCGCAGGCGCCTGCGAGATTCCTTGCCGCGGGCATCGGCGATGCGCTTGCGACCTGGTATGAAGCCGAGTCCTGCCGCAAGAGCGGTGCAAAAAACTGCCTTGGTTTGCCTGGCCTTCCCCTGGCCTATGCCATCGCCCGGGAATGCCGCGAGGCTGTGCTTTCCTTTGGCCGGGAAGCCCTGGCTGAATGCGATACCGGTCACCCCGGGCCAGCGATCGAACGTGTGGTCGAGGCGAATATCCTCCTCTCGGGCCTGGGCTTCGAATCCGGCGGAGTGGCGGCGGCCCATGCGATCCACCACGGTTTGACCGAGCTTGACGAGGTTCACCACGCGCTGCACGGCGAGAAGGTTGCCATCGGGATTCTCGCCGGACTTCTGCTGAATGGCGAACGCGAAGAGTTCGACCGCATTCGCTGCTTTCTGGCGGAAGTGCGCCTGCCGGTGCGTCTTGCCGACATCGGCATCGTCGAGGTGACCGAGGAGAAATTGCAGCGTGTTGCTCGCCGGGCTTGTCGGCTAGGTGAAATCATCCACAACGAACCCTTCGCCGTGAGCGAAGCCATGGTGATGACGGCCCTGCGCGCCCTGGTTTAGGCTAGGCAGCAGGCCGCGAGGGCGGCTTCGGCGCAGGCGATGTCCTGGGCCACAAGCCCGCCCGAGACGCCGATCGCGCCAACGCAGGCGCCACCGACCAGGACTGGCAGTCCCCCGCCCCACAACAGCATCCGCGACCTTGAGGCAGCACCCGCCCGCAGCTCGTCATCCGCCATACGCTCCCGCAGGGCATCGGTCGAACGTCTGAAGGCGGCGGCGGTCCAAGCCTTGTCGGTCGCGGCGGTCATGAAGGCTTCGTTCACGCCATCCATCCGCAGGGCCGCAAGGGGAAGGCCCGCTGCATCCACCGCGACGGCTGCGATCCGCAGGCCTTGCCGTTCGGCCTCCACGATGGCGGCCTGCACCAGTTGCAACGCCGTGGCCGAGCCAAGATGATGTTGTGCGACAACGGCGCCGGTCATGGCTTGCCTGCAAAGGTGTAGGCAGTCTTGACCGTTGTGAAGAACTCGGCCGCATAGGTGCCTTGTTCGCGCGGGCCAAGGCTGGAGGCCCTGCGCCCCCCGAAAGGCACATGGAAATCAACCCCCGCGGTGGGAAGGTTGACCATGACCATGCCGGCTTGGACCGCCCGCTTGAAATGGGTGGCATGGGCCAGGCTTTGAGTCACGATCCCGGCAGAGAGACCGAATTCGGTGTCATTGGCAACGGCCAGAGCCTCGTCATAGTCCCTTACCCGTATGACGCAGGCGACCGGGCCAAAGACCTCTTCCCGTGCGATGCGCATGTCATTGGTCGCGCCGGCGAAAAGCGCCGGACGCAGGAAATGGCCTTCAGTGTCGCGTTGCAAGCGTTCGCCCCCGGTGACATGTTCTGCCCCTTCGTCGCGGGCGATGGCGATGTATCGCAGGTCTTGCTCAAGTTGGCTTTCATCGACGACCGGGCCGATCTCGGTGGAAGGGTCCAGCGCATGGCCGACGCGAAGCGCCGCAACGCGCGCGGTCAGGGCCGAGAGGAAGGCGTCGTGGACCCCTTCGGTCACGATCAACCGGGACGAGGCGGTGCAGCGCTGGCCGGTCGAGAAGAAGGCGCCCTGCACGGCGCAGTCGACGGCCAGGGCAAGGTCGGCATCATCCAGGACCACAAGGGGGTTCTTACCGCCCATTTCAAGCTGAACCTTGCGGCGCAGGCGGGCCGAGCTCTCGGCCACCCGTGCACCAGTGGCGGTTGATCCGGTAAAGCTGATCGCGTCGATATCGGGGCTGTCCAACATGGTCTGACCGACAACCGAACCGCGCCCCATCACAAGGTTTAGCACGCCGGGTGGCAGGCCGACGCGGTGCAGGACTTCGGTCAGCGCCCAAGCGCAGCCAGGAACAAGGTCGGCGGGTTTCAGAACCACGGTGTTGCCGTGGGCAAGCGCAGGAGCGAGTTTCCAGGCCGGAATGGCGATGGGGAAATTCCAAGGTGTGATCAGGCCGACCACGCCCACGGGTTCGCGCGTGATCTCGACCCCGACACCCGGGCGAACCGAGGGCAATAGCTCGCCCCCCGTGCGCAGCACTTCGCCCGCGAAGAAGTCGAAGATCTGGCCGGCGCGGGTGGCTTCACCAATGCCTTCGGCAATCGTCTTGCCCTCTTCCGACGACAGAAGTCTGCCCAGTTCCTCGCGCCGCGCAGTGATCTCATCAGCGGCCCGGCGCAGAATCGCATGGCGGGAAAGCGGCGGCATCGCGGACCAGGCAGGCAGGGCGGCGCGGGCGGCGGCAATGGCGGCCTGCGTGTCTTCGACCGTGGCGCGAGCGTAAAGGCCAACCGGCGCTGTCAGGTCAGAGGGGTTGCGGTTTTCGGCAAAGCTTGCGCCGACCCATTCGCCATTGATGAGGTTGAGGTGCTGCTTCATGGATCAGATCCTGGTCAGGGGGTCACGATGATCGCGCGCTGGTCGTCGCGGGCCATGGCGATGAGGAACGGTTCCCGGTCTTGCAGGGATTCGAATTCGGCCTTGTTGGACATTCCGCGCCAGTTGGCCCGGATCAGACTTTGGGCGACGGCCCCGCCCAGCGTGGTTCCGGGACCGGGGATGATCAAGTAATCCGGCGCGAATTCGCGGGCGGCCGTGCGGATGGCGGCGGTGAAATCATAGGGCTCCACCACCTGATGGCCAAGCGTGTAGTCGCGAAGAGCGGCGGTGGTCGCGGCGCCGGGCCACCAGACATGGCCTCGCCCGTCGATCAGAGGCTTTTGAGGCTGCTGGAACAGGCTTTCCGGCAGGGCCGCTCGGCCCTTCTCAGCCACCGGAGCCTGCAACGCGGTGTGGAAGGCCGCATGGTTCCCAAGGCGCAGGGGAAAGCGGCCCTGGACCGTGGGGACGGCGGAGTCAAAGGCCTGAAGGCCAGCCTCGTTCCCGGCGATGACCAGCATTCCGCCAAGGTCGATCGACAGGGCAAGCTCATGGCCCGGACGCGCGCCGATCTCGGCCACCAGCGCCATCAGTTCCGCATGGCGCAAGGGGGCGTCCTGCCAGTCTTCGCCGATGAAGGGGTAGACGGTCTGGCCGCCGATCAGGGCCTCTTGCATCAGGGTGCCCATGGTGTTGACCACGGTGAAGCCTTCCATGGGTCCCAGCGCCCCGGCGCAGGCGAGCGCGGAGTACCAGCCCATGGAATTGCCGGTGACCGCCACGACCTCGACGCCCTGCACCGACAGCGCATCGCCCAATGTGCAGGCGTAGATCAGTGCCGAGGCATTGTCGCCGCGCGTATGGCGGGCGACGGAGTAGGCCGGCGCGGTGTCCAAAGCGGTCAGGGTCTCTTGCCCCAGCCGCGCGCGTTCGGCGTCGAAGCGGGCCAGAAGGCCAGCGTCGGGGAAGCTGCGGGTCAGGCTGCCAAGCTCGGCCTTGGTATAGGTGCCCCGGCCCGGACAGATCAGGACGGCGGTTTTCATTTCACCAGCCCTTTCGCTGCCGCCAGGATATCGGCGGATGACGGCATGGTCGCCGCATAGGCCGGGCCGGTGGCGATGAAGCTGTCCTCGGCGGTGATCCGGGCGCGCTTTGCATCGGGGGCCGCCTCATGGAAATGGGCCATCAGCGCCTCGGCCACGCCGCCGGAATGGCGGGTCTCATCGACGATCAGGATGTGCTTGCAGCCTTCGACGGCCTTGGTCAGTGCGGCCTTTGGCAAGGGCGAGAGCCAGCGCGTATCGACGATGCGGGTCTTGATCCCGGCACCTTCGATCCCCGGAAGGGCTTGATTGGACAAATAAACCCCGTTGCCGAAGGTGACGATGGCAAGGTCTGTGCCTGCACCGCTGACGCCCACTTCACCCAGCGGGATGCTCTCCGACGGGTCGGGGTAACGGGTCATCCAGGCCCCGTCCTTCTCGGCATGCAGGTCGCGCATCGGGTAAAGGGCGATGGGTTCAAGGAAGACGACCACCCGCTGTTCTTCCCGCGCGAGACGCACGCATTCGCGCAGCATCCGGGCGGCATCGGCCCCGTTCGAGGGTACGGCGAGGATCACACCGGGAATGTCACGGATGACAGCGACCGAGTTGTCATTGTGGAAATGCCCGCCGAAGCCCTTCTGGTAACCCAGGCCCGCAATCCGCAGCACCATCGGGTTGGTGAAGGCACCCTTGGAGAAGAACGAAAGCGTCGCAGCCTCGCCCCGGATCTGATCCTCGGCATTGTGCAGATAGGCGAGGAACTGGATTTCCGGCATCGGCACGAAACCGTTCTGCGCCATGCCGATGGCGAGGCCCAGGATCGACTGTTCGTCGAGAAGCGTGTCGATCATCCGGTCAGGCCCGAAGCGTTGGGTAAGCTTCTGCGTGACCCCATAGACGCCGCCCTTCCGGCCCACATCCTCGCCCATCATCACGATCTCGCGGTGGGAAAGCATCAGGTCGGTCAGCGCCCAGTTGATGATGCGCGACATGATCTGCGGTTCGTCCATCGCCTTCAGATCGCCGCCAAACGCCTGCGCCCGCGCCTCGGCGCTGGGGCCATTGGTCGGCTTGCAGGGACGCGCGGGCGGGATCAGGCTGGCCATGACTTCGGTCGCGGTCTTCAGCCGAGGGCGTTTGACGGCATCCGCTGCCACCCGCGCCACCCGTTCACCGGTTTCCTGATAGATCGCCAGCGCCTGATCGGGGGTCATCACCCCGGCCTGATCCAAGAGGCGGACGGAATGGAGCAGGGGATCATGCGCCTCCTCGGCTTCGACCTCTTCCTTCGGCAGATAGGTCGTCGGCATATCCGCCCCGGCATGGCCGTAAAGTCGGATCGTGCGCAGATGCAGTAAGGCGGGCTTCTTGCGGCTGCGGACGTACTCCGCCGCCTCTTCGGCCACGCGGTAGGTGTCGTAAAGGTCCAGCCCATCGGCCTTGAAGTATTTCAGGCCGGGGCGGGCGCTGAACGTGGCTTCGATCCAGCCCTTCGGCGTCTTGGTGGAAATCCCGATCCCGTTGTCTTCGCAGACAAAAAGAAGGGGCAACGGGATCGACTGGTAGCTGGTCCACTGTGCGGTGTTGAAGGCCCCCTGGGCGGTCGAATGGTTGGCCGAGGCATCGCCGAAGCTGCAATAGACGATGGCGTCATCCGGCAGGATCGCATGTTCCGGCCGGAGCCGCCGGGCCGCGCCGATGGCATAGGCGGCACCCACGGCCTTCGGCAGATGCGAGGCGATGGTCGAGGTCTGGGGCGGGATCATCAGCGCATGGCTGCCCAGCACCTTGTGCCTGCCGCCCGAGATCGGGTCGTCCTTGGACGAGGCAAAGGAAAGCAGCATGTCCCAGGCCGGGTTCTGCCCCGGCACCTGGCCCGACCTCGCGATCTGGAAAGCCGCGTCGCGGTAGTGGAGGAAGGCCATGTCGGTCGGGCGCAGCGCCAGGGCAACCGCCGCCAGCCCCTCATGCCCCGAAGAGCCGATGGTATAGAACCCCTGCCCCGCCCGCTGCATCGCGCGACTTTGGCGGTCAAGCACGCGGGTCAGGCAGGCGGCGCGGAAGGCCTGGGTGGCCAGTTCCGGCGACAGGGGGCCGGTAGGCGCATTCCCTGCGGGAAGGTCGCGGGCGGCGACCCGGCGCAGGAAGTTTTCATGCACGATCTCGCAGCGATCCATTAGTGAGGCAGCCCTTGCGATGGTTGTCCCTGCCATTCTTCGGCCAAGGCGTTCTGCCTGTCGGAGAAATGCTTGCGGGAATGCTGTGTTCCCATGTTTCGCTCCCCCGGTTCGGCTCAGTTGACCCGCTCGGAAGCCGTTCCGCCAGTCAGGATCTGGATCGCTTGCTCGACCGCTCCGCGTTGCAGGGCCTCGACTGTGGCTTCGGAGTACCAGGCTGTGTGGTCCGAAAGAACCACGGCGGGCGCGGCAAGGAGAGGGCTGTTTTCTGGTGGCTCGGTCTCGAAAACGTCGATCCCGGCGCCAAGGACCCGACCAAGCGCCAGGGCTTCGGCCAGTGCCGTCTCGTCGACCAGAGGGCCGCGGCCGGTGTTGACAATGATCGTGCCCGGCCTGACCCGCGACAGGAACGCAGCATTGATGACATGGCGGTTCTGGGCTGTGGCCGGGGCATGCAGGGTAATCAGGTCGCTGCCCGCGGCAAGGGTCGGCAGATCGACGGCCCGGGCATCGGCGGGAAGCTGGTTGGGCTGCAGAAAGGGGTCGTGGATCAGGAAGCGGCTGATGCCAAAGGCGCGGAGGCGCTGAACGACCGCCTGGCCGATACGGCCAAAGCCGATCAGGCCCGCCGTCGAACCTGCGATGCGGGCGATGGGCTCGGCCTGGCCCACTTGCCAGGCCCCGACCCGCACATCGCGGTCGCGGCTGACGATGCGGCGGCGGACGGCCAGAAACAGGGCCAGCGTGTGGTCGGCCACCTCGATCTC
The DNA here is from genome assembly GCA_016869835.1 of Alphaproteobacteria bacterium. GTDB lineage: Bacteria > Pseudomonadota > Alphaproteobacteria > Rhodobacterales > Rhodobacteraceae > Tabrizicola_A. The sequence continues at coordinate 21,033 of VGDH01000031.1, read as the reverse complement.
GGCACCATAGCTGGGAACGCGGGCGACCACGATGCCACGGGCACGAGCGGCGTCCAGGTCGATCGTGTCGACCCCCACTCCATAGCGGACAATTCCACGCGCACGGGACATGGCGGCAATCACACTGGCATCAAGGACCGTGTCGCGGACAAAAACGATCTCGGCTTGCGAGAGGCCCTTGGCCAACCGGCTCCGGTCACCCTGCCAGTCCAACACCTCGACGGTCAGCCCATGCGGGGCCAGTGCCGCCGTTTCAAGCGCGTGATCAGCATATCCGGGTAGGACAATGACCGCTTTCCGATCCGGCATGTCAGGCCCCGATGCGGATGACGGCCTTGCCGTCGAAAGCGCGGTTGCGCAGGCGCGCCAAGTAGTCGGGCACCTGGTCCGGGGCTATTCGTGCCTCGATCATCGGGTCCAGCGTGCCACTCGCAAGCATGTCCACCAGCGCGGCCCCCATAACGGCGAAGTCGCGTTGCGTGCGCATGTCTCCTGCACCATAAGCTCCGCCCAAGGCGACCTCGTGGAGCGAGGCGGCATAGGTGTAGGCCGGCGTCTGGCTGAGGTCAGGCAGCGGGTCAACGCAGGCAAGATGGCCGTTGTAAGCCAAAAGCGACAGGGACTTGCGGGCATCGTGAGGGTTGGCGACTTCGAGCATGGCATCGGCGCCAAGCCCGCCATTCGCCTCCCGAACCTGCATCGCGAGGTCGGGCGCGCGATAGTCCAGCACGACGTCGGCACCAAGGGCGCGAGCGCGGTCAGCCTTTTCCGGCCGCGCGAGTGCAATGACCTTTGCGTCAAGTCGGTGCGCGATCTGGACGGCAAAACCGCCAACGCCGCCGGTTGCGCCCTGGATGACGATGGTTTGACCGGGCTGCAGGCGGATCTTACGGACCAGCGCCTGATAGGCCGTCAGCCCGGCGCAGGGCAAGGCAGCTGCGGCCTCCCAGCCGACCGTTTCGGGCAAGAGAGTCAGGACATGGGCAACCGTCGTGGCATATTCGGCGAAAACCCCCTGACGGCGCAGGTTGCCATGCCAGACCACACGGTCACCAACCTTCCAGCCGGTCACCCCGTCGCCCAGCTTGTCGATCACGCCGGCCGCGTCCAGACCGACGACATGGGGCTCTGTCCACCACGGGGCAAGGCCGCTGCACAGCTTCCAGTCGACCGGGTTAAGGCTGGCCGCCATGATCCTGACGCGAACCTCGCCTGGCTCTGGCTCCGGCATTGGAACATCGGCAAGGCCGGTGGTGGAAAGGTTGTCTTTTGGCTGAGAACAAAGGATCGCGCGCATGGGACTAGGGTTCCTTCCGGTCAAGAGATCGAATATCCGCCGTCGATGATCAGGGTCGTGCCCGTCACATAGGCGGCAGCGGGAGAGGCCAGGAACATCGCGCCATTGGCGATGTCTTCGGGCTTGCCCCATGTCTTTGTGGCGGTGCGCGAGGCGATGGCCGGGCCGATGGTCGGGCTTTGCCAAAGCTCCTCGGTCAGCGGCGTTTCTATCCAGCCTGGCGCGATGGCGTTGACCCGGATGCCTTCGGGCGCATAGGCGATGGCGAGGGATTTGGTCAACTGGCTTACGCCGCCTTTCGAGGCCGCATAGGCCGGAACCCGACGATCGCCGAAATAGGACAGCATCGAGGCTATGGTGATGATGTTGCCGCGGCTGGCGGCCAGAAGTCCGCGCGCGCCCATGGCATAGCGCGCCGTGCCGCCGAGGTTGACGTCCAGCACGTCCTGGAAGACATCCATCCGGTGTTCATCATCCCGGCGCACGATGCCCGCTGCGGTGACCAGCACATCCAATTGGTTGAGGCTCCCCAGAAGGGTGGCGCAATCTGCATCGGATCGCACGTCGACGGCCTTCCCCTCGATCCCCTGAGCAGCGCACCAGGTCAGTTTTTCGGGCGTGCTGCCCGTCACGATGACCCGCGCACCATGGCTACGAAAGGCTCGGGCAATGCCGGCGCCAATCCCGGTTGAACCGCCGGTGACCAGCACGGTCTTGCCCGCAAAAAGGTTGTCACGAAAGGTTGCCGCCATGATCGCCCCCCTTAGTTGACCGTTTCAAGCCAATCAGGCTGGACCAACTCGATCAGATATCCATCGGGGTCTTTCAGAAAGGCTATATGGGTCTTGCCATGCTTCATCGGCCCCGGTTCGCGCGTGATCAGCGCGCCACCTGCCCGCAGCTTTTCGGCGGTCGCATAGATATCGCGAGTTTCCAGCGCGATATGGCCATAGCCTGCGCCAAGGTCGTAGGGGCCGTGATCGTAATTATAGGTCAGCTCGATCACTGTATTGGTTTCTTCCGGCCCGTAACCAACGAAAGCCAGGGTGAATTTGCCTTCAGGGAAATCCAGCTTCTTAATCAGCTGCATGCCCAAAAGGTCGGTGTAAAATCGGATTGAGGCGTCCAGGTCCTTGACCCGAAGCATCGTGTGCATGATCCGCAGCTTTGTCATTCGCGTTTTCCTTTCTGTCTGGCACCTGCAAAAAAACAGGTAACATGTTGGATGGGTCGCGCAGCCGAGGCCGCGCCGATCAGATGGCCATGGCACTGTAGTAGCGTTCGGTATAGGCGATATGGGCCCGGAGAAGGGTCTGAGAACTATCGGCGTCGCGCGCCACGATGGCTCGCTGCAGCGCTTGGTGTTCCGAGATCGAGTTCGCGCTATGCGCTTCGTCGCGCGAGAAGCGGAAGCGCAGGGCGGCAAAGCGGCTGTTGACCTGGCTGACATAGGTCTGCTCAAGAAGCGGTGACTGCGCCCTGCTGACGATGGACAGGTGGAACTCGGTATCCAGTCTTTGGTAGACCTCGCGGGCGCGGACCTTCAGGGCTTCGCGCATGGCAACCAGGATGCGCTGAATGTCGGAGGCAAGTCCCTCGGGGTCCCGGCGCAGCGCCAGAAGAATGGCCTCGACTTCCAGTGCAGTGCGCAATTCGCACAAGGCGCGCAACTCTTCGGCTGTCGGGCGAAAGACGAATGTGCCGTTCTGCGGACGGATCTCGATCAGCCCCTCACCCTCAAGTCGGATATAGGCTGAGCGGATCGGTGCCTTTGTCACGCCGTACAGCTCGGACAATTGGGCCTCCGAGATCTTTTCGCCCAGGGCGAACCTGTTCTCGATGATGTCCAGCCGCAAACGTTCCAACACCAATTCTGATACCGGTCTTGGTCTTTCGATCTTTGCGATGGCCCGGTTCATGTCTTGCCTCCTCAGCGCCCCAGGATAAAGGACACGGCTCTGTCCGCGATGACAAGGGTGGTCGAGTTGGTGTTTCCGCTGATGATCGTGGGCATGACTGAGGCGTCGGCGATGCGCAGCGATTGCACCCCCTTGACCTTCAGGTCCGGAGTGACGACCGCGCGCGGATCATTTTCACGCCCCATGCGCGCGGTACCGACCGGATGGTAGACGGTCTTGACGAAGCGCCGCGCATGTTCGGCCAGGGCCTCGTCGCTGTCGCTTTGCGGGCCGGGAAAGACCTCGCGCAGGATCATGTCGCGGATCGGTTTTTGCGCCAGGATGCGGCGGGCCTGGCGCAGGCCCCCGATCGACAGGCGCAGGTCCTCAGGATCCTCAAAATAGTTCGGGTCTACCAGGGGCTGATCCTTTGGATTTGTCGAGGCCAGCCGAACCGACCCGCGCGAGCCGGGCCGAAGCACGCAAGAGTTCAGCGTAAGCCCATAGGTTGGCTTCAGATCCCCTGCCGTGTCTGCGTCCAGGTAAACTGATGGCACGCAGAACTGTTGGATCTTGGCTTCGGCCGATAGGTCGTCGGGGTCAAAAAACGAGCAGGCCTCCACCCCGTTCGATGCCACGGGTCCAGTCTTAAAGAACATGTATTGCAAACCGTTGCGGATCTGGTTCCAACCGCGATCTTGGCTGAAGTAGCCAAAGGGACCATTGCAGAAGGCCAGCACCGGGACCTCGGTATGGTCTTGCAGGTTCTGGCCCACGCCATCCAGATCGACCAGAGGCTTCACACCCATTTCCTTCAGGTGAAAATGCGGCCCGATGCCCGACAGCATCAGGATCTTGGGCGTCGCGATGGCACCTGCGCACATCACAACCTCTTTGTCTGCCCTAGCTCGCAAGAGTTGGCCGTCACGAGAGTATTCGACGCCGATCGCACGCCCACCCTCGATAATCACTTTGTGGACAAGGCAGCCTGTAAGAACCTCCAGCCTTCCGGTCTTCTTGGCCGGGTGCAAGAATGCATCGGCGGCCGAGACACGCCGCCCGTTACGCGTAGTCAGCTGGAAGTACCCTGTGCCTGTCTGGCGCGGGCCGTTGAAATCGGGAGTAAAAGCTATGCCCGCCGCTTGCGCTGCCATCACATAGGCGCGGCTCAGTTCACAGATATGCAGCGGGTCAGACACTGACAGCGGGCCTTCAGTGCCATGGAGGTCATTGTTGAAGCGGTTGTTGCCTTCCATCGCCTTGAAGCGCTTTAGAAGTTCGGGCCAGCCCCAGCCGGGATCCTCCGTCGCCTCGACCCAGGGTGCATAGTCACCGGCCTGCCCCCTGATATAGACCATCGCATTGACCGAAGATCCGCCGCCCACGACCCGGCCCGTCGGTACCACGGGTTGCCGTCCTTTCAGGCGCTGCTGCACCGTGGACTGGTAGAACCACATGTATTTCTCGACACCAAGAAGCTTGACGAAGCCCGCCGGCATCTGGATCAGCGGATTGCGGTCGGACCCTCCCGCTTCGAGCACCAGGACCCTTGCCCCGGCCTCGGCCAGTTTCCCGGCGACAAGCGAGCCCGACGATCCTCCTCCCGCGATTACATAATCATAGCTCATCGGAGTGTTCCTTCACCCTTACATCAGCCGGAAACAACAGAAGGTTTTCGGGATCGACAGAGAGCGTGACCTCTTCGCCTCGCGCCACCTTCTGGCCAGGGGGTGTCACGAGGGCAACCCTCGCCCCTCCCACATCGACAAAGATCTCGTTGTGATCCTGCAGCTCTTCGGTGATGAATCCGCGGCCTTGCAACCGGATGGGGGACGCGGACCCCAGGCGCAGGAAATGAGGCCGGATTGCCGCCAGCCCGCGCGGCCCGACCGTTCGGATGCGGGCCTTCAGCCCATCTGTCAGGGCGACCCGATTGCCTTCGATGGTCAGGCCGCTGTCATTCCCGTCGCTGTAGTCCAAGAAGTTTATCGGTGGCTCGCCCACGAAACCGGCGACGAAGGCATTGGCGGGGCGCGAGTAGACCTCTTGCGGAGTGGCCATCTGCTGAATCATGCCGTCGGACATCACCATGACCCGGTCGGCCAGGGCCAGTGCCTCTTCTTGGTCATGCGTGACATAGATCATCGTATGGCCGAATTCTTGATGGATCGACTTGATGAATCGCCGCATCCGGTAGCGCTGGCGGGTGTCCAGATGGCTGATGGGTTCGTCCAGCAGGAAAACCGCAGGCTTGCGCACCAGAGCCCGGGCCAGACCCACACGTTGCGCCTGACCAGAGGACAGCGCGCCCGGTTTCAGGCCAAGAAGCGTAGTCAGTTCCATCTTCTCGGCCACCGTGCGCACGGCCCGGTCGATCTCGGTTGCGTCCTTTCCGGCAGAGCGTAGCGGGAAGGCGATGTTTTCATAGACCGTGATCGGGGCGTAAAGGGCGTAGTTCTCGAAGGACATCGCCACGTTTCGGTCGCGCGCGCGGACATCGTTGACCGCAACGCCGTCGAACAGGATCTGCCCTGCGCTGACGCTTTCCAGCCCTGCGATCATGCGCATTGTAGAGGACTTTCCACAGCCCGACGGCCCAAGAATGGCAACGAATTCGCCGTCGGCAATGTCGAAATCTATGCCGTGAACCGCCTGGAAGGCTCCGTATCGCTTGACCAATCTGTTTGCGGTAATGCGGGCCATGTCAGGCAGCGTCCATTGTCAGAGCGGTTTCATCGGCAAAGATGTGCAACCGCGTCGGGTCGATGCGGAGGCCGACGGCCTCGCCCGGGCGCAACGCGGCATCGGCAGGAAGCGACACCTGAATGTGGTCGGTACCAGCGGCAATAACTGCGATCTTGGAATGGCCCAGATGTTCGAGCACTTCGACCCGCCCGGCCAAAGTCTCGGGCCTTCCAGGCTCGACAAGGGTCAGGGCCGTTGACCGGACGCCGACCTTCAGGCCAGTGCGGCCAAGCGCGCTGAGCGGGGCTGCGCCGATGACTTGGCCATCTCCGGTCACAAGCACGGGCCCGCTATCGCCGGCGCGGGTGCTGACGTTCAAGTAGCTCATCGGTGGATCGCCAACGAAGGAAGCCACGAAAGTGTTGGCAGGACGGTCGTACAGATCGGCCGGAGTGCCCACTTGCTCCAGTCGGCCCGCGTTCAGGATCCCGACGCGGTCGCCCAGGGCCAGCGCCTCTTTCGACGAGGTGGTGGTGAAGACGATTGTGGCCTTCATCTCGACCGCCAGGGCCTTCAGCTCGGCCCGCATTCGGTGGCGCAGTTTGGCGTCCAGATGGCCGATGGGTTCGTCCAGAAGGTAGATGTCGGCTGGTCGAATGATCGCCCGCCCAAGTGCAACACGCTGGCGCTGGCCGCCAGACAGAAAACCCGGACGGCGATCAAGGACATGAGGAATTCCCAGGACCCCGGCAATGGATTTCACCCTGGCCGTGACTTCCGCAGGCTTCACCCCAGCGGCGCGCAGGGGGAAGGCCAGATTCTCGGCCACCGAAAGGTGTGAATAGAGCGCGTAGTTCTCGAACGCCATCGCAGCGTTTCGGCGTTCGGGCGGCAGATGCGCGATGCTGGCCCCGTTGCGCCGGACATCGCCCGAGGTCGGTCGTGTCAGCCCCGCCAGCAGGTTCAGGATCGTCGACTTGCCAGCCCCTGCTGGACCGTAAAGCACGAAGAATTCGCCCGGCCTGATATCCAGCGAAACCTTTCGCAGGGCGACAGTGCGCAGGCCGTAACGCTTGTGGACATCAACCAGAGAATACATCAGCGCTCCTCCGCCAGAAGGGCCGCGATTTCCGCCTCGGCGGCGGCGCGTTCGTTCTTGCAGGAACGGCGGCGGTACACGAAGAAGCCCAGCCCCAAAGCAATCCCCGCAATGTTCATGGCGAGGACCGATACTCCCTGATCGGCAAAGTACTTTTCCAGGAAGATCAGCCAGAAGAAGACAACCCCGACATAGATCAGAAGCGATTTGAAGCCGGCATCCCAGCCTTGCGAAAAACTCATCTTCCTACCCCCTGACCGCACCGAAAGTCAGGCCGCGCACCATGTAGCGCTGCATGACCAGAACGAAGATCAACATCGGCGCGACCGAGATTGTCGCTGCTGCTGCGACCGGGCCCCAGAGGATGCCCTGCAAGGTGAAGAAGCTTTCCACGCCGACCGTGACGGTCGATGCCATTTTGCGGGTCAGGATGTAGGCGAAGAGGAACTCGTTCCAGCAAAAGATCAGCGTGAAGACGGCGGTCACCGCAATGCCGGGTGCGGCCAGCGGGAAGGTGACCTTCCGCAAGACCTGGATGCGGCTGAGGCCGTCGAGGCGCGCTGAATGTTCCAAGCTGCGTGGGATGTCCAGGAAGAAGCTGACCAAAAGCCAGATGGCGAAGGGCAGGTTGAACATCACGTAGGACACGATCAGCGCACCATGCTGGTCCAGCCCAAGGTGCAGCGACTTGCCGATGGCCGTCTTGCCCACGTCGCGGAAGATCAGGAAGTAAGGCAGGATCACCGCGATCGCGGGCATCATCTTGGTTGACAGGATGAAGAATAGGATATGGCCGTCGCCCACATTGTAGCGGGCAAAGCTGTAGGCGGCGAGCGAGCCGAAGGCCACGACGATGGCTGTCGATATCACCGAGATGATCAGCGTGTTCTTGATGTAGAACAGGAAGTTCTTGTCAAAAAGCGCATGGGCATAATTCTCGAGCGTGGGTGTGAAGAAGAACTGCGGCGGCGAGACCATGATCGCGCCCTCCGGCTTGAAGCTGGTCAGAACCATCCAGAAGATCGGAAAGACGAAGAAGCCAAGGACCAGGAAGATCGTCCCATAGCGCAGGATTTCGATGATGACAGAGGTCTTGCGCTGCATCTCAGGCCTCCTTCGCGCGGTCGGTGAATTGTTTGAGAAGCGGCGTCAGCGCGAAGACGGCAGCCACCAGCATGACGTAAAGAAAGAAGACCGCCATGGTCGAGGCATAGTCCATCCGGAAAAGCTTCAGCCCGGTGCGATAGAGGTAGAAAGTCATCGTCTCGGTCGCGGTGCCCGGGCCGCCGCGCGTCAGCACCGCAACCGCGTCATATAGCCGGACGCAGTCAATGGTGCGCAGCACCAGCACTAGGAACAGGACCGGCTTCAGAAGCGGGAAGGTCAGTGTGGTCAGAATTCGCCAACGTGACGCGCCATCCAGTTCGGCCGCCTCGAATGGCTCTTTCGGCAGGGCCTGCAGGCCGGCCAGGGCGATCAGGGCCACGAAGGGCGTCCATTGCCAGATGTCGAACAGCACGACGGACCACAAGGCAATGGTATAGTCCCCAAGCCAGTTCGGCTCGGGCAGACCAAGGCTGCCCAGAACCCAGTTCATCACGCCGAACTGGGTGTCATAAAGGTAGCGCCAGAAAAGGCCCGTCACTGCGGCCGAGGTGGCCAATGGCAGGATCAGAAGCGACCGCGTCAGCCCCTTTGCAAAGGTTGCCCCATGCAGAAGAAAGGCGATGCCAACGCCCAGAATCATCTGCAGGCCCACGGCGACGACGGTGAATTTCAGCGTCACCCAACCCGCCTGCCAGAAGGCGCTGTCCGCAAAGACGACGCGGTAATTCTCGAGCCCGACATAATCGCCGATCTTGCCGCGTGACAGGTCTCCCATGCGGAAGGTCACGTCCAGCGCCTGAGCCAGCGGAAGGATCGCAAAGATCAGCGTGATGAGCATGGCCGGCGCAATCAGCAGGACCGAGAACCAACGGTCGGAAAGCCCGGCCCCTTTGGTCTTGGGCATGGCTGCAGGGCCGGATGATGCCGGTGTGCTGGACATGGGCTAACCTGGGTTGAGGAGTTGAGTGCGGGGGCAGTCGAGCCGCCCCCGCTAAGGACTGTCAGCCGATCAGTTGGCGATTGGGCAAGGGCCGCCGCAGATCTTCTCGACATCGGCGGCAAGCTGTTCCGCTGCCTGCCGGGCAGTGATCTGGCCCGAAGCCGCTGACTGCAGCGGGATCTGCATCGTGTTGTAGATCTTGGCGCCGAACGGGGTCTTGAACAGGTTCGACGAGAAACCGGCCATGGACGAGAAGACCTGGTTCAGCGTCGCGTACTGTCCGTTCGTCGTCCGCTTTTCAGGCGTGGCGAACATGGGGTTGGTCAGGACCGAAGTCAGTGTCGAAGCCCCGCCCATTTCGGCAAACTGCTGCTGGATCACCGGGCCGCCGATATGGGCCACGAACTTCATCGCCATGTCCGGGTTGGCGCTGGAGGAGGAAACCGCCAGAAGGAAGCCGCCGACATAGGCCTTCTTCATGGGCGCCTCAATTGCCGCCATCTTCGCGCCAGCGCAGTTCTCTTCGGTCTTCACCGCATTCGGCCACTGGTCCAGGAAGAAGCCATGCGTCATCGCGATCTGGCAGTCCTTCATCTGGTTCATGACGCCGTCATAGGTGACGGTCAGAGCTGCACGCGGAGCAAATTTCATAAGCGCCAGATAGTCATTCAGCACTTTCTCGACATCGTCCACCGGCACCTTGCCTTCGGCGTTCAGCCAGTCAGAGCCCATGCCCCAAAGGGGCGCCGAAAGTTCGTCCTGAATTTCCGGGAAGGGCCCTGCCATCAGACCAACGCCAAAGAAATCCTTGTCCAGCGGTTGGCCTTTCAGCATATCGCCCGCCTTGCGGGTGAAGAATTCGGCGATGTCGCGGTGCTGTTCCCAGGTCGTGGGCGCGGCCAGATCGTAGCCGTATTTGGCCTTGAAGGCCGCCTGCTCGGTCGGGTCGTCCAGAAGGTCCTGACGCACGAACATGCCGGACGAATAGGTGTAATAGGGCAGGCCCCAAACGTCGCCCTTGTACTCAACCGTCATGGCGCGCAACGTGGGCGACACGTCGTCGATGATCGCCTGCTTGTCCTTGAAGAATTCGGTCATCGGCAAGATGAAGCCGTTTTCAGCGAATTCGGCCTTTTCGGCGGTTTCCAGCGTCACAACGTCATAGGCACCGGTCTGGCCGACCATCTCGATGACCTGCTTGTTGTAAAGCTGCGAGTTGTCGATGTTGACCACCGTCACCTTGGCGCAGTTTTCGTCCTCGAAGCTCTTGACGAACCCTGCCATGGCATCGGTGTAAAAGCCCGCAATGGTCGACCAGGTGATCTGCACCGGGTCTGTGCATTCCTGTGCGAAGGCTCCACCCGAAGACAGCAGCGCCAACACACTCGCCGAAGCAAGTGACTTCTTCATGTCTTGACTCCTCCCAGATTGACATGCGATTCGGCAAGAAGAATGTAACATGTCAGGGAAACTGTCAAAGCTTGTTCTTGCGACCACAGTCGCTAGAATGGGTGTGGAATTCGCAGTTTAGTGAGGATTTCGGCTCGGCGCCCTCACTTTGACCTGTTACCTCTTTAAGGAGCAAGGGCAGGAGATGGAACGGTCTAAGCGCTTCGAGGTGCGGTCGCGACGCCCCGTGAACCTGGACACATTCGTGGCCGAGGACCCGGATCTGGGTCTTGTGGCGATGGACAGTCCGAACGACCCCATGCCCAGTCTTACCCTCGTCCGCGGCCGGATTGTCGAGATGGATGGCTGCGACGAGGCCGATTTCGACACGATCGACCGCTACATCGCAACCCATGCGATCGACCGAGGCATGGCAGAAGAGGCCATGGCTACCCCTTCTCTCGACCTTGCACGTCGCCTGGTCGATATCACGACGCCCCGGATCGAGTTGATCCGGCTCTTGTCAGGCTGCACCCCGGCCAAGCTTTGCCAGATCATGTCGCATCTGAACGTGGTCGAGATGATGATGGCCCTGCAGAAGATGCGGGCGCGGCGAACGCCGGGCAATCAGGCTCATGTCACGAACTGGCGCGAAAACCCGGTGCTGATGGCAGCAGATGCCGCCGAAGCCGCCTTGCGCGGTTTTGACGAGTTGGAAACCACCTGCCGCGTCGCCCGTATGGCGCCGTTCAACGCCCTCGCCCTGCTTATCGGATCGCAGACCGGGCGCGGCGGCGTCCTGACGCAATGTGCTGTCGAAGAGGCGTTGAACCTGCGGCTGGGTCTGAAGGGGCTCACGACCTATGCCGAGACACTGTCGGTCTATGGCACAGACGATTCGCTCAGGGATGGCGATGACACGCCCTGGTCCAAGGGGCTTCTGGCCTCAGCCTATGCCTCGCGCGGGATCAAGATTCGCTTTACGTCGGGTACGGGCTCGGAGACGCTAATGGGCTATGAGGAGGGCAAGTCGATGCTCTACCTTGAGGCCCGCTGCCTGATGCTGGCCAAGGGGGCGGGGGCACAGGGCGTGCAAAACGGCGCGATTTCCTGTGTGGCGCTGACTGGCGCCCTGCCGCAGGGAGTGCGGGCGATCCTGGCAGAAAACCTGATCGCGGCAGCTCTCGGGCTTGAAGTGGCTTCGGGCAATGACGCTATGTCGTCCCATTCCGACATGCGCAAGACGGCCAAGCTGATGCTGCAATTCCTGCCTGGCACCGATTTCGTGACCTCGGGATATTCCTCGATGCCGCGGCGCGACAACATGTTCGGTGGCGGCAATTTCGATGCCGAGGATCTGGACGACTGGATGGCGATCCAGCGCGACATGCGGGTGAATGCTGGGATATTCCCGATTACCGAAGACCAGGCCATCGCGGTGCGCCGCCATGCCGGCAAGGCGATGCAGGCGGTCTTCGCTGCCCTTGGCTTTCCTGCCATTGGGGACGGCGAGATCGAAGCCGCGGCGCTGGCCTATCATTCCGACGACATGCCTGAACGCGATCTGGTGGCCGATATCGACGCGGCACAGGCCTTCTTGGATGGTCCCCTCACCGCGCTCGATGTGGCAAATGCCCTGGACGCTGCGGGGTTTGCGGATGTCGCGGCCAATGTCCTGGCAATGCAACGTGTCCGCGTCGTGGGCGATTATCTGCAACCCGCGGCCGTTCTGGACGCGGAATTCGTGGCCAAAAGCGCTTTCAGCGACCGCAATGACTATCTGGGGCCGGGCACCGGTTACCGGGTCGAGGGCGAGGCCTGGGCGCGGCTTTCCGCCATCCCGCAACAGCGGACAGCGGCCGATATGGTGCCCCTGACCAGCGGCAATGCTGGCGTACGCCTGGTGCCGCGCGGTACAGCCACCGAAGGGGACGACCCGACCGAGGTGGTGCTGGGGCTCGGACCAGCCTTTGCCGACGGGCTTGACCGGACGCTGTGCGGCCTGACCCATGGCGAGGCTCTGGCGGCCATCGGGGAAGGGGTTGCCGCCCAAGGGTTGCAACTGCGCGTGGTTCGGATTCATGACACGGCGGATTGTGGGCTGATCGGCTGGCAGGCAGCGCGGCTTGCGGGCTCGGGCATCGGAATTGGCCTGCAGTCCAAGGGCACGACGGTGATAACGCGAAAGGGCCTGGCACCGCTGAACAATCTCGAGCTTTTCTCGCAAGCGCCACTCTTGTCGCGAGAGGCCTATGTCCAGATCGGTGCAAATGCTGCCTCGCACGCGCTTGGGCACCCGCCGATGCCGGTTCCTGTTCGGGTTGACAACATGTCCCGCCTGCGGCTGATCGTCCATGCGATGCTGATGCACAAACGCGAGATTGCAGCGGTAGATGCCAGCGCGGCCGGGGAAAATCTGGAGGTTCTCCCCCATGCCTGATCGTCATGACGCCGAAAAGGACCTGCGCCGCAAGGAATCACTTCTGCCGCCGGAGGAAATCACGCTCCAAGGCCTGCGCGACAGCCGCGTGGCACCCGAGGATGTGACAATCCGTCGACGTACGCTGGAAGCTCAGGCCGAACGGGCGGTAGCCGAGGGCTATCCCCAACTCGCCCGAAATTTTCGCCGCGCGGCCGAGTTGACCGCCGTGCCCGGGGATACGTTGCTGGTGCTCTACGAAAAGCTGCGCCCCAGACGCTCGACCCACGGCGAGCTGCTGGCCCTGTCGCAAGAAATCATCGCCCGCTACGATGCCCCCGAAACCGGCGCCTATATCCGCGAGGCGGCAGAGGCCTATCTCCGCAAAGGCCTGTTGCGAATGGACTGAATGGACTTGCCGGGAAGATCTGGAGAGCACCAACTAAGGGACAGGCCTAACTTCTGGTGAAGCAATCGTCCCGAGGCCCGACACTCCCATTTGCCGCCACGCGCATCCGCTCCTCGCCTTCGCTGTCATCAAAGGCAAACTATTGTTGATTGCCACTGAGATTTGACCCGGCAGCTGCCAAAATTGTCACTGAGAATTGACCCATGTGCAACCTTTCCCCGGCTTGAACCAGCTGGGGGCATATGGAGTGATCGACATGGGATTTTTGAAGGTTATCAGGACATGGGCGCTGCGAGACAAGATGCCCATTCGCGAGATTGCGCGGCGCACAGGCATTTCGCGCAACACAATCAAGAAGTATTTGCGGGAGGGGGCCAAGCGTTAGATTTTCGTATGGAGCCCCGCGAGGACCTTACAAAAGGTGACTCCAAAATTGAGCTTCTTCAACATGCAGTCGAGCATGATGCATTTCTGCTCGACGCGCTAAAGTGTGGCGGCCAGCGCTACATGATTGTCAGTCCGTGTGGCCTGCCCCAATCTAGTGGTCCGGTTTTGAGAACAACAATGCAAAAGTGAGCCACGGAAGTGGCGCGATAATCTCGCTGCGGACAACGTAAAATGTTGCCACTTTGGCCCTTTCTGTTTGGAGGGAGGGCGGGAGATTTTAGTCGTGGATTTATACTTGAAGGTCCGCCTCGCGCGGCGTGGCGGCATGAGCGAGCGGCAGCGGGCCACTTTGGGATTTCGCGTGCGAGCGTGAACAAGATGATGAGCTTTTCGGTCCCACCCGGATATCAAAGAACGGCTCCGATCAAGCGGCCCAAGCTGGACGGGTTCACCGGCTTCATCGACCAATGGCTTCAAGACGATCTCAGCCTTCCGCGCAAGCAACGCCACACCGCCAAGCGCATTTTTGAGCGCCTGCGGGATGAGCACCAATTTCGCGGCGGTCAAACGACGGTCAAGAACTATGTCCGGGAACATGGACGACGCAGTCAAGAGATGTTTGTCCCGCTGGCCCATGCCCCCGGCCATGCCCAAGCCGATTTTGGCGAGGCCCTGGTTGTGATCGGCGGAGTTGAGCAGAAGGCGCATTTCTTTGCGCTGGATCTGCCGTACAGCGATGCCTGCTTTGTTCGGGCCTATCCGGCGGCGGTTTCCGAGGCTTGGGTTGATGGCCATGTTCATGCCTTTGCTTTCTTTGGCCGGGTGCCGCAGTCCGTTCTCTACGACAACGACCGGTGCCTTGTTGCGAAGATCCTGCCGGACGGTTCACGCAAGCGGACCAAGCTGTTCAGCGGTTTCCTGTCGCATTACTTCATCCACGATCGTTATGGCCGACCGGGTAAGGGCAACGATAAAGGCGCTGTTGAGGGTCTGGTGGGATATGCGCGCCGCAACTTCATGGTGCCCATCCCGCATTTTGCAACGTGGGCAGCGTTCAACCTTTGGCTGGAAGAGCAGTGCCGTAAGCGTCAGGCGGATGTCCTGCGCGGGCATACTGAGACCATCGGGCAACGTCTGGTCCGTGATCTTGAGGCCATGATGGATCTGCCCGCCGCACCGTTCGACGCCTGCGATCAGGCCACCGGCCAAGTGAACTCGCAGTCTTTGGTGCGCTACAAGACCAACGATTATTCGGTTCCAGTCGCCTACGGTCACCGTGACGTCTGGCTTCGTGGCTATGTCGATCAGGTTGTGATCGGCTGCGGCGTTGATGTCATCGCCCGCCACCCTCGGTGTTGGGATCGCGAAGACATGGTCTTTGACCCCGTTCACTACCTGCCCTTGCTGGAGCAAAAGACAGCTGCCCTCGATCAGGCGGCCCCGTTGGTAGAATGGGATCTGCCCGAAGAGTTCGCAACCCTGCGCCGCCTGATGGAAGCGCGGATGATCAAGGCCGGACGCCGCGAATATGTGCAGGTCTTGCGGCTCTTGGAGACCTTCGAGATGTCAGACCTGCAGGTTGCCGTTAAAAACGCGCTGCGTCTGGGTGCGATTGGCTTTGATGCCGTCAAACACCTCGTGCTGTGCCAGATCGAGAAGCGGCCCCCGAAGCTGGATCTGGATGTCTATCCCTATCTGCCAAAGGCCAATGTCGGCACGACGTCGGTGGCCAGCTACATGTCTCTGATGCGGGGGCGGGCCGCATGAGCGACGCTCCCCAAATCCTTCTGAACCACCGCCTCAAATCACTGCGGTTGCCGACCGTTCTGCGGGAATACGGCAAGCTGGCCAAACAGGCCGCAGCGGAAGGGCTGGACCATGTTCAGTTCCTCGCACGCCTGATCGAGTTAGAGATGATCGACCGGGAACGCCGGATGATCGAGCGCAGGATCAAAGCCGCAAAGTTCCCGGCCGTCAAAAGCCTGGACAGCTTCGACTTCAAAGCGATCCCCGCCCTGAACAAGATGCAGGTGTTGGAACTGGCGCGCTGTGAATGGGTAGAGCGGCGCGAGAATGTCATCGCCCTTGGCCCGTCGGGCACCGGCAAAACACACATTGCCCTGGGTCTCGGGCTAGCCGCCTGCCAAAAGGGCATGTCCGTCGGCTTCGTCACTGCTGCCGCACTCGTCCATGAGCTGATGGAGGCCAGAGACGAACGCAGGCTCTTGCGGCTTCAAAAGCAAATGGTCAGCCACAAGCTGCTCATCATCGACGAGTTGGGCTTTGTGCCACTGAGCAAAACTGGGGCCGAGCTGCTGTTCGAGTTAATCTCCCAACGCTACGAGCGCGGCTCCACGCTGATTACCAGCAATCTACCATTCGACGAATGGACCGAGACCTTTGGCTCAGAACGCCGTACCGGCGCCCTGCTTGATCGCCTGACCCACCACGTCAACATCCTTGAGATGAACGGCGAAAGCTACCGCCTTGGCCAGAGCAAGGCCCGCCAAGACAAGGCATAAACCGACACCAACATCGCAGGTATTTGGCCCTCACGGGCCAAAGCATCCGGGCAACCGCCAGCTCTATGAAAAGCGCGGTCGCCCGGATGCTGGCGCTCGCTCACGCGGTAATCCCGCTAACCCCAAAGTGGCAACATTTTGCACTGCCCTTTGGCTCACTTTTACTCTGCCGTTGACAGGCGTAGTACGATTTCCCCAATACATTGAAAAAACGTCACTTTTTGAATCCGTCTCGATTTGGATGAAGGGCGGATGGAAAGAGACGCGGGGCGTTCAGAGACCGATTTCGGCGGAAACTCCAGTCTCCGAAAGTCGGATGGCCTTGTTAACCCCCTTTGAAACCAAAAGAAAAAAGGCCCCGTCAGGGACCTCATCTTGGGTTTGCGATGTGCAAGTGGCGGAGTGGAAGGGATTCGAACTGGCAAGTCGGGGAAGCAGTCTGACCGGCTGTGTGTGCGAGATAGCCTGTGCAGATTCTGCACACAGTCTGCACAAAAAATAATTCAAAATATTGAAATATATTATATTTTATTATTTCCGGCGGGGGTATTTGGAGCCAAGATGAACAGCATCAGGGCAGGATCAAAGCGGCAGGACCATCTCGCGGTGGGGGATGCTGGCGTCGTCGAATTCGGGGCCATGGGCGTTAAAGCCCAGCCGTTCATAGAACCCCAGCGCATGGGTCTGGGCGCCGAGCTTGACTGTTTTCACCCCTGGCACCTGTCGGAACCGTTCCACCGCCGCCCGCATCAGGGCGGCGCCGAGGCCGGTGCCGCGCTGGTCGGCCAGAACGCAGACGCGGCCGATCTTGCCCGTGTCGCCCAGCACCAGAAGCCGGGCCGAGCCGACGGGTCTGCCGTTCAGCCAGGCCAGAAGGTGGATGGCTTCGTCATCCTTGTCATCCACCTCATCGGCCTCTGATACCCCCTGTTCCTCTATGAACACGGTGCGGCGCAGGGCGCGGCAGGTGCCGATGTCGCGGGTCTCGCCGATCTCGATCATGCGAAATAGTCCCGCAGGATGCGGCTGTAGATCGCCTTCAACTGGTGGATTTGCGCCACGTCCACCCGCTCATCCACCTGATGCATGGTGCGGCCCACCAGGCCGAATTCCACCACCGGGCAGTGGTCCTTGACAAAGCGGGCATCCGAGGTGCCGCCGGAGGTGGAATACTCTGGCATGCGCCCGGTTTCGGCCTGGACCGCGCCGGCCACCAGGGCCGAGAAATCGCCCGGCGGGGTGAGGAAGCTTTCGCCGGAAATCGAGATGCGGGCTGCGATCTCTACCTCCGTTTGGGCCTGCACCGCCGCGGCGTGGCAGCGCAGCCAGTCTGACAGACTGGCACCCGAGTGCAGATCGTTGAACCGGATGTTCACCGTCGCCGTTCCCTTGGCCGGGATGACGTTATTGACCGGGTTGCCGCAATCAATCGTGGTGATGGCCAGCGTCGAGGCGTCGAAATGCGCCGTGCCTTCGTCCAACGGCTTTTCCTCCAACCGCGCCAACAGTTTGACCAAGGCGCTCATCGGGTTTTTCGCCCGATGCGGATAGGCCGAATGGCCTTGTACGCCTGCTGCGGTGAACCAGCAGGTCATGGAGCCGCGCCGCCCGATCTTCATCATCTCGCCTATCTCGTTGGGGCAGGTCGGTTCGCCCACGAGGCAATGGGTCATCCGTTCGCCCTGTGTGGCCATCCAGTCGAGCAGCGCCACGGTGCCGTCGGTGGCCACGTCCTCTTCATCGCCGGTGATGGCGAGGATCACCGCGCCATCGGGCGGGGTCTGGCGCACGAAATCCACAGCGGCGGCGGCAAAGGCGGCGACGCCGGATTTCATGTCGGTGGCGCCGCGGCCATACATCCAGCCGTCCACCACCTCGGCGCCGAAGGGATCGCGGGTCCAGGCCGCGATGTCGCCCACCGGCACGACATCGGTATGGCCGTTGAAGCCAAAGCTTTTGTTGGCCCCTTTGGCCCCCCAGCGTGCGTAAAGATTGGCGATGCCGCCCCGGTCCACCCTTCTGCAGGCAAAGCCCGCGCTTTCCAGAAGGTCTTGCAACAGGACCAGCGCGCCGCCTTCGGCCGGGGTGACCGAGTTGCAGCGGATCAGGGCGGCGGTGAGGGCTGCGGGGTCAACGGGGGAATGGGCGGGCATGGCGGGTCCTTCTGTCGGGCTGGCTTTGGGATAGCGCAGCCGCCCTGCCAAAGGCAACCGTGGCCGCAGGCTGTGGCCGATGCGCAACCGCCGGGTGCAAACTTGACTGGCGGTTCAGTTTGGCATGACAGGGCGGGTGCCTGTGCCTAGTCTTGCCGCAAGGGACCAGAGCCGGGGGCAACCCGGACAAAGGGCAGTGATGGCAGGCATGAGCACCCCAAGGCGCGGGCGGGACCGTTGTGCGCACCTGTTTGGACGGGTGGCAGCGCATGGTTGAGGACTGGCTTTTGCTGTCAGATCGCGGTGCCGTGGCCGATCCGGCCACGACGCTGGCTGAGGCCGGGATGTTCGTTGTGGAGCTCGACCTGCCCGTGGCAGAAGCGGCGGTTCTTTTGGATTTCCACAGCGGCGCCGGTTGGCCGCGCACCTTCACGCTGTTTCACGATCCGCAGGCGGGTCTGGTGTTGATCCATCGGCAGGGCCAAAGCGTGTAGCGCCATGCCCTGCCCGGCCCGATGCCGCAACAGTCCTGCACCGGCCGGCTGAGCCTGCGGTTTGACGCCCCGGCCCGGCATTGGGAGATGCGGCTGGAGTTTCTGGGCTGTCCCGATCTGGCGCCGTTGCGGTCAACCGGTCAGAACCCCTTGCCGATCCTCTTGGAGGATCTGGATCAGCTGAGCTATGGTCCCGCGCGGGCAAGGCGGCATGGCGCGGTCTTGTGGTTTGGCCTGACGAAAGGGGCCGACCTTCCGGCGCGTGCGCCGTGGGTTGGCCAGCGCACGCCGGTGGAAACCGCCCGTGGCACAGTGCTGGCCGGGCATTTGCAGCCCGGCGACTTGGTGGCGACTGCCGATGGCGGTCTTTTGCCGCTGCGCCGGATCACGCGGCTGGACCTTCCGGCCTGCGGTTCATTCGCGCCGATCATCCTGCGCGCGCCTTTCTTCGGGGCCAGTCAGGACATGTTGGTGGCCGCCGATCAGCGCTTGGCGTGAAGTGGTCCGGAGGTGGAGTATCTTTTTGGCGAGGAGCGGGTGCTGGTGGCCGCCGGGGCGATGGTGGATGGTCAGTCGGCGCTGGCCGAGCAGCGGCGCGCCGTTGCCTCGGTTCTGATGCTGGAGTTTGACCATCCGGCGCTGATCCTTGCCGATGGCTGTCCGTTGTTCATGGATCGTGCTGATCGCCCACCGTCGATGCGGGTGCTGGAGCCCTATGAGGTGCTGACGCTGATGGCGATGCTGGGCCGGGCCAGCCACCGCCGCGTGGCCTGAGCCGCCTTAGTCGAAAAACGGCGTCATCTGCGCCACGATCACCGAGTTTTCCTTGAGCGCCCTGTCCATCAGCTTGCGCTCTTCGCTGTCAATCTCGTCGCCTGCGGCTTCGCGTTCTTCGATGGTGCCAAGGCCTTCGACCTCGAGCACGGCGAGATCGGCCTCTTTCAGGATTGCAACGGTTTCGCGCACCGCCTCGGCCTCATCCACGCCGGAGGCATAGATCATCAGCCCCGCGCCGGTGGCCTTGTCGGGCAGCCCGTCGCCGCCCTTGCGGCCGACCTGCACCATAAGGGTGAACACGCTTTGGGCGCGTTTCACCTTTGCGGGCTTTTCGGGGGTGGGCTTGTCGGCCTCGGTCATCGGGGGTCAGTCCCGCAAGAGATCGTTGATCGAGGTCTTGGCGCGGGTCTGGGCATCGACCTTTTTCACGATCACCGCGCAGTAAAGGTTGATCCCGCCCTTGGATGGCATTGAACCCGCGACGACGACCGAACTGGGCGGCACTTCGCCATACATCACGTCGCCGGTTTCGCGGTCGACGATCTTGGTCGATTTGCCGATGAACACGCCCATGCCAAGGACCGAGCCTTCGCGGATGATGCAGCCTTCGACCACTTCGGAGCGCGCGCCGATAAAGCAGTTGTCCTCGATGATGGTCGGGCCGGCCTGCATGGGTTCCAAGACGCCGCCAATGCCGACGCCGCCCGAGAGATGGACGTTCTTGCCGATCTGGGCGCAAGAGCCGACCGTGGCCCAGCCGTCGACCATGGAGCCTTCATCGACATAGGCGCCGATGTTCACGAAAGATGGCATCAGGACGACGCCCTTGGCGATATAGGCCGAGCGGCGGACGATGCAGCCCGGCACGGCGCGGAAGCCTGCGGCGCGCCAGTCGGCCTCGGTCCAGCCTTGCCATTTGGAGGGGACCTTGTCCCACCAGTTGGCCCCGCCGTTCGAGCCGGAGATTTCATACATGTCGGTCAGGCGGAACGACAACAGCACCGCCTTCTTGGCCCATTGGTTCACGTGCCAATAATTGCCGCGCTTTTCGGCCACGCGCAGCGCGCCGCTGTCCAATGCCGAAAGCGTCGCCTCGATCGCATCGCGAGTTTCGCCATTGGTGGCGGGGCTGATGCCGTCGCGGGCCTCCCATGCGGCTTCGATGGCGGCTTCTAGTGCGGCGTAAGACATGGGATCACCCTTTTTCGATTGGTCACGCGTTGGCCTTGCCTATAAGGCTATAAGACCCCCCGCGCAATCAAGCGGACAAAAAACGACAGCAGGACCATGAAAGACGAACCCAGAAGTCACCCGTTCCGCGACAGCACTCAGGATATCGAGGCTGCGCATCGTATCCCCGACACCCCCCAGACCCGTGCCCCGGCCTATCGTCTGGCCTTTGCCGACCTCGATTTCATGACGCGCGAAGAGCTGCGGCCGGTGCGGTTGCAGCTGGA